>JACQES010000406.1 GCA_016200495.1 Gemmatimonadota bacterium | reverse complement strand
CGGTGATGGCGACCTTTGCGCGGTTGCGCCAGTTGCGCCACGAGTCGTTGTGGGAGTGGACGCCGTCCGTCTCGCAGTCGTCGTCGTCGCTTCGCACCGCGCAGATGGTGATCCCGTCGCGGTTGCGCAGCACCACGAAGCCGATGTCCTCGACGTCGCCGCGCTCGGTGTCCTTCTCGGCGCGGAACTCGAGCGAGTTGCCAGTGGCCTCCGTGATCGCGATCTCGCCAGAGAAGGAGAAGATGCGCACGCTGGCTCCCGAGCCGAGCTTCTCGGAGAGGGTGTAGGTGCGGTCCTTGCGGCCGACGATGTCCTGGGCGCCCGCGACGGTGGCGAGCAGGCAGAACGCGGCGGCGATGGCGATGGGGCGCATGCGGGGTCTCGAGAGAATGGGTGACCCTCCTTCGACAGCCGACCAGGCGCGCGGGTTTGAACGGGAGGGCAGGCCGGTGTCGCGGCGCCTTGCCGGGGCGCACGGGCGGGGGGCGCCGCCCAAGTCCAAACGGGCCTCCCGGTTCGACCCTCTACGGCGCGCGAAACCCGTCCGGGTGACGTGCACGCAGCTTGGCGAGGTTGGCGTCGGCCACCTCGTCGAGCGCCAAGCCGTGGTCGGCCGCCACGGCGGCGAGGCACCAGAGGGCGTCGCCCAACTCGAGGCGGAGCGCGTCGCGATCGAGCGTTCGCCCCTGCAGGTGGTGCTTGCGGACGAGGCCGAGGACCTCGCCGGCCTCCTCGGCCAGGCCCATGGCGGCCTCGATGGCGCGCTCGCGCGGGGGGAGGGCTGGATTGCGCGTACGCGCGGCCTCGTGCTGGTAGTCGCTGAGGCGCATGAGGGGAGGGCTCCGGGACGAGGGCGCTGGCGGGAACACCGGGCGCGTGGAACCGCGTATCTTTCACGGCGGTAACACGTTAGGCGCGCGAAGTTACGCCCGGCCCGTGGGGGCGTCAATTCTGAACCTGCCCCCATCATATAGGAACGCGCGCGACGTTCCGTCCACCGAACCCCGCACTGCCGAAGGGATGCCGAGCGAGCCCGAGATGCGCCGATGGCGGCGCGGCATTCCCGTGTGCATGACCGTTCGGGCGGTGGGGATCGCGATGGCGTGGGCACTGGGAGCGCCGCGCGCGGCCGGCGCGCAGGACGCGACGGCGTGCGAGCCGTCGAGTGATCGCGTGCGCAAGGTGACCTTCTCGGGCAACAACACGATCGCCGACGACGAACTGGCCTCGCGCATCGTGACGACACCGATGAGCTGGGTGGCGCGCCTGCCGCTGCTCTCGTTCCTCGCGAGCGACCGGTGCCTCGACCCGCGGCAGTTCGCGGGGGACGTGCTGCGGCTCCAGTTCTTCTACCGCACGCACGGCTTTCCGCAGGCGACCGTGGACACGGCCGTGACGCGTGACGGCCGCAACGTGACGATCCGGTTCCTGATCGCCGAGGGCACGCCGATGCGCGTGGACGCGCTCACCGTGAGCGGCGTGAGCGGCATTCCCGGCGGCGGGGCGCTGCTCGACGAACTGCCCGTGCGGCGCGGCGGCGTGTTCGACGAGTCGGCGATCAACGCGGCGCGCGACTCGCTGCTCCGGCGGCTGCGCAACCTCGGGTATCCGCGCGCCGACGTGCTGCGCAACTACGAGGTGACGCACGCGACGCATTCGGCGCGCGTGGAGCTGGCGGTGGTGCCGGGGCCGCGCACGCACGTGGGCGAGGTCGCGGTGGAGGTGGAGGCCGACAAGCGCGGCGCGGCGCGCACGAGCGCGGAGGACGTGCGGCGGATCTTCGGCGTCTCGCCCGGGGACCTGTACGTGGAGCGCGACCTGGTGGCGGGGCAGCGGCGGCTCTACGGGACGGAGACCTTCCGGCAGGTGCGGGTGGAGCTCGACTCGACGAGCGGCGCGCGGAGCGACTCGCTCGCGCGGCTGGTGGTGCACGCGACGGAAGCGGAGCGCTACGCCGCGACGCTGGGCGTGGGCTGGGGGACGATCGACTGCTTCCGTGCGCAGGGGACGCTGACGGACTACAACTTCCTCGGCGGCGCGCGGCGCGTGGACCTGACCGGTCGCGTGTCGCGCATCGGCGTGGGGGCGCCGACCAACTGGAAGGGGGCGAACACGCTCTGCTCGCCGGATGCGTACGCGGACCAGTACGGCGACACGCTCAACTACTACGTCGGCGTCTCGTTCCGGCAGCCGGTGCTGTTCGGGCTGCGCACGGTGCCGGTGGTGACGCTCTACTCCGAGACGCGCTCGGAATACAACGCGTACCGGCGCGTGACGCCGATCGGCGTCAACTTCTCGGTGAGCCCGCTGTCGCTGTGGGGGGTGCCGCTGTCGGTGGGGTACTCGCTGGAATTCGGCCGCACGCAGGCGTCGCCGGCCTTCTTCTGCGTGGTGCAGCAGCTCTGCCAGGCGGCGGACATCGCGAACGCGCAGCGGGAGCAGCGCGTGGCGGTGCTGAGCGTGACGGCGGCGCGCGACTGGTCGAACAACCCGGTCAACCCGTCGCGCGGCGCCTCGGCGCGCATCGAGTACCGCCACGCCTCGCCGACGCTCGGCTCGGACGCGAGCATCCGGTTCAACAAGGTCGTCACCGACTTCTCGGCGTTCGTGCGGGTGGGGGAGTCCGGCGTGCTCGCGGGCCGGTTCCGCGCGGGCGCGATCTTCGACACGCAGGGGTTCAACCTCGGGAGCGCGGGGCAGTTCGTGCCCATCCAGGAGCGGCTGTTCGCCGGGGGCCCGACGACGGTCCGCGGCTTCCGGCCCAATGAACTCGGGCCGGCCGTCTATCGCGCGCTGAGTTACCAGACCGTGGTGAACGGTCCGGACACCACGTTCCAGGCCTTTCCGTCGAGCAACGGCGCGATCGTGGTGCCGGTCGGCGGCAACACGATGGCCGTCGCCAACCTCGAGTATCGCGTGCGGAGCCCGGTGTTCGGCCGGCTGCTGCAGCTGTCGGCCTTCACCGACGTGGGCAACGTGTGGAACCGCAGCGGATCGACGCTCGGATTCGACGCCTCGCAGCTCCGGTGGACGCCGGGGGTGGGGCTGCGCGTACTGACGGCGTTCGGTGCGTTCCGCTTCGACCTGGGCTACAACCCGTACCAGCGCGACGCGGGAACGGCGTACTACGACAACCCGATCACCGACCCGAATCCGAACAAGCGCGGCGTGCTCTACTGCGTGAGTCCGGGGAACACGATCCCCGCGGGGACGCCGGTCGGGTCGCTGCCGTGCCCGTCCTCGTACCGCCCGCTGCCACCGGGCGACTTCTGGTCGCGGCTGACGCCGTCGATCTCGATCGGGCAGGCGTTCTAGCATGGCCAGGATGCGCCTCCGCCGCCTCGTGCTGATCTCCGCCGCGTTCGCGTTCGGCGCGCTGTTCGGCGCGGCCGGGCTCGCGGCGTACGTGGTGACGAGCACGCAGGTGGGGCGCGACTGGGTGCGCGAGCTGGTGGTCGCGCAGCTCAAGGGGTCGGTGAAGGGCTCGCTCTACGTCGGATCCATCGGCGGCACGCTGCTGGGCGACGTGACGGTGGACTCGCTCGACTTGCGCGACAAGCTCGACTCGGTGTTCGTGCGCACGGGCCCGGTGCACTTCACCTACGACGTGCGCGACCTGATCGACCGGAAGATCGTGCTCAAGAAGCTCGAGCTCACGCGGCCGTTCATCCGCATCAAGGAGCACGGCGACGCCGACTGGAACTGGCGCAAGATCTTCCCGCCGTCGAAGGCGACCAAGCCGCGGCTCACTCCCGGCGTGCGCGACTTCGGCGACTGGGTGGTGATCGACTCGATGGAGCTGCGCGACGGGACGGTGCTGCTCGTGCAGCCGTGGCACCCCGACGACTCGCTCTCGGGGGCGCGGCGCGACAGCGCGATCAAGGACGCGCTCAGGCGGAAGGACGTCGAGATCCGCGCCGACTCCGAGGGCTACATGAAGACGCGGCGCTGGACCGGCGCCCAGATCTGGACGGGCCGGCTCCGGATCGCGTATCCCGACTCGGTGGGCCAGCAGTTCACCGTGCGGAAGCTCGACATCGTGGAGAACGACCCGCCGTTCCGCATCAGCGACGCGCACGGACTGGTGCGCAAGAACGACGACTCGCTCTGGGTGACGCTCGACCGGTTCCGATTGCCCCACACGGTGGCCAAGGGGGGCGGCAAGATCTGGTGGGGCGGCGGGATCCCGATGCGCTGGAACCTCACGTTCGAGTCCGACACGGCCGGGATGGCCGACTTCGCCTGGATCGACCCGAGCATTCCCGAGACGGGAGGCGGCAAGGTCAAGGTGGCCGTGCACAACAAGCGCGGGAACCTGGACGCGATGGAGTACGTGCTGACGGGACTCGACGCGCGGAGCGAGCGGTCACGCCTCATGGGCACGATGACGTTCACGTCGGGCGAGCCGGTGCTCGGCTTCTCGAACGTGAACCTCGTGCCCGCTCCCGCCAACTTCGACCTGCTGCGCCGGTTCAACCGCGGACCGTTCCCGTACGACTGGCAGGGGAACATCACCGGCACGCTCAAGGCGAGCGGCGGCCCGGTGAACCACTGGAAGGTGGACGAGGCGCGGCTCACGTTCGCCGATGCGGGGGTGCCGGGGGCCGAGTCGCGGTTCGTCGGGCGCGGCGAGCTCGACATCCTGTTCCCGGCCTTCACCGCGTTCCACGGCTTCGACCTCGAGGTCAAGCAGTTCGACCTCCGCACTGCGCAGCGGCTCAACCCCGACTTCCCGCGGCTCATGGGGTTCGTGCGCGGCCGGCTCGTGCTCGACTCGATGTGGCAGGACGTGCGCTTCTCGCGGGCGACGATCGTGCACGCGGACGGCGACGGCGACACGACGGTGGCCGTGGGGAGCGGACGGATCACGCTGCCCGACGAGGGGGACAACCGGTACGAGCTCAACGTGCGCTTCCCGCAGCTCGCGCTCACGACCGTCGCCAGGAGCTACCCGATGCTCCCCTTCCGCGGCAACGTGCGCGGCCCGCTCACGACGCGCGGCACGGCGGACTCGCTCGAGGTGGAATCGTCCGAGGGGCTGAGCGGCGACGCGGGGACGATCGCGTTCGCCGGCACGGTGGACACGTATCCGCCCGGCTACGCCTTCCGAGGGCAGGGGACGTTCGAGAACCTCGACCTCCACCTGCTCACGCAGCGTCGCTCGGTGCCGTCCACCTCGCTGTTCGGGTCGTTCGTACTCGACGTCTCGGGCGACTCGCTCGCCAACCTCGCGGGAACCGCCGCGGTGGATGCCGGGCGCGGCCTCGTGGAGGGGAGCCGCCTCTACTCGCTGCGCGCGAGCCTCGCGATGGCGGACGGGCGGTTGCGCGTGGACACCGTGCGCGCCGAGGGCGCGGCGCTGAGCCTGTCGGCGGGGGGCGGGCTCGGGCTCGTGAGCGGCCAGTCGGACTCGCTCCGGATCCTGGCGTTCGCCGACTCGCTCGGCGGCTTCCGACGGTTCCTCGCCCTCGACTCGGCGTCGCGCGGCGTGGCGGCGCTCGACTCGCTCGCGGGCTCGCTCGCGCTCGACGCCACGCTCACCGGCCACGTGGGGGCGCTCGGCGCGCATGCGCGCCTCGACGGCAAGCAGCTCCTGTGGCAGGGGAGCACGGTGAAGGGGCTCACCGCCACGCTCGAGGCGACCGACCTCTCGGCGCTCACCGGACTCAGGGCGCGCGTGGAGCTGGACACGCTCAAGTACGGCGCGCTCGCGGCGCAGACGGTGCGCCTCGACGCGACGGCCGCCGACACGGGGAACGCGTCGCTGGCGCTCGCGGCCACCTTCCGGCCCGGCACCGACGCGACGCTGCGGGCGCGGATCGCGTCGCAGGGGGACACGGCACGCTGGCTGCTCGACGCCTTCGAGATCGGCCCGGCGGAGAACCGGTGGCGGCTGATGCATCCGGCGGCGGTGTCGCGGCTCGACGGCGCGGTGACGATGGACACGATCGAGCTGCGCGGCTCGCGCACCGGATGGCTCCGCGTGAGCGGGCGGCTCGCCGACGTCGACACGTCCACCGACCTCCGGCTCGACGCGGACTCGCTCCCGGTGGGCGACCTGGCCGCGCTCGCGGGCGCGGATGCGCGGGCGCGCGGCACGGGCCGGCTGGCGGCGCGCGTGCGCGGCTCGCGTGGCGCGCCGGTGATGGCGCTCGACGCCGAGGTGCGCGGGGCGCGCCTCGGGCCCGGACCGCTCGGCGCGGTGCGGCTCACGGGGCGGTACGCCGACCGTGCGCTGTCGGGCACGCTCGACCTGCGGCGTGACACGGCAGTGGCGCTCTCGGGCACGGTGCGGCTGCCGGTGGACCTCGCGCTCGAGCCGCGCACGCAGCGGTTGCTCGACGACTCGCTGGCGGCGCGGTTCCGCTCGGTGGCGGCCGACCTCTCGCTGGTGGAGTCGTTCACGGGCGCGATCGCGGACGCGAGCGGCAAGCTCGACGTGGACCTGACGGTGGGGGGCCGCTGGTCGCACCCGCGCCTCGACGGCCGCGTGCGCGTGACCGACGGCGCGGCGCGCATCGCGGGGCTCGGGCGCGTGACGGTCGAGCAGCTCGGCGCGGACCTGCGCTTCCTCGGCGACTCGATGGCGATCCAGCGGCTGGACGCGCGCAGCGTGCAGACGCGGCTCAAGAGCGGGCGGCGCACGGGGACGCTCGCGCTCACGGGCGGGATCTCGTTCGCCGACTGGGCCGACCCGGTGTTCGGGCTCCACCTCGTGGCCGGCGACTTCAACGTGATCGACCAGCCCGGCGTGGCCGACGTGGACGTCTCGGGCGACCTGCGGCTCACCGGGCCGCTCCGCGCTGCGGTGCTCGACGGGCAGCTGACGGTCGACCGCGGGGCGATCTACATCCGCGACCTCGCGCAGAAGCGCATCGTGTCGCTCGAGGACCCGGCGCTCTACCGGTCGATCGACTCGGGCCTCGTGGCGGGGCGGCGCGGTCCGCTGCCGCAGGCGACCTCGGGGTTCACCAATGCGCTCACGCTGCGCGACGTGCGCGTGACGATGGGCTCGGACGTGTGGCTCCGGTCGAGCGAGGCGAACATCAACCTCGACGGCGGCGTGCGCGTGACGCGGCGGCGCTCGCTCGTGGGGCTCGACTCGGCGCAGGCGGAGTTCACGCTCGATGGCGCGCTGCTCGTGCGGCGCGGGACGTACCGGTTGAACGTGGGCGAGATCGTGCAGCGCACGTTCGAGGTGGAGCGCGGGACGATCCGGTTCTTCGGCGAGGACGCGCAGGTGAACCCGGCGCTCGACATCACGGCCGTGCACACGGTGCGCAAGTTCAACTCGTCGATCGCGCAGCAGGACCGGAAGATCCGCGCCAAGATCGGCGGCACGCTCGAGACGCCGACGCTCGACTTCGAGAGCGCCGACGACGCGAAGCTCTCGCAGTCGGACCTGATCAGCTACCTCGTGACCGGCGGGCCCGCGCTCGGCGTGGGCGACCCGACGCAGCAGAACGGCGTGGGGAACACGGCGGCCAACGCGCTGATCACGACGGTGGGGAGCGCGCTCTCGGACAAGCTGGCCGGGCTCGGGCTGTTCGACGTCGTCACGATCCAGACCGCGCTCGACCAGGGGAACACGGGGGCGCAGCAGAACCGCGACGTGACGCAGCAGCTGCTGGCGAACACGCGCGTCGGCGGCGGCATCCAGCTCACCGACCGCACCTACCTGAGCGGCAACGTGGGGCTCTGCAACCTCGCGAACGGCACGAGCCAGGCGTTCACGATCTCCGACCTGCTCGGGCTCCGCGTCGAGTACCGGGTGAACAGCACGTACGCGCTGTCGGCGAGCGTGGCGCCGAGCACGGTGGGGCAGCTGTGCGACCGGAACAACCCGCGCGGGTTCGCGGTGACGCCGCAGCAGCTCGGCTTCGACTTCACCGGCACGTGGCGGTTCTGAGGCGGGTGCTGCTCGTGTCCAACCCGGCCTCGCGCCGGGGGGCGCGATTCCACGGGCACGCGATCGAGGCCTTCCGCGCGGTGGGCGCGGAGTGCGATGACGTGGTGACGCAGGCGCCGGGGCACGGCGGCGAGATCGCGGCGCGGCTCGCGGGATCGTACGACGCGGTGTTCACGCTGGGCGGCGACGGCACGGCGACCGAGGTGATCGGCGCGCTGACGGGGCTCGACGTGCCGGTGGGGATCCTGCCGGGCGGGACGGGCAACCTGCTGGCGCGCTACCTCGGCATTCCGCTCGACATCGACGCGGCCGTGCGGACGCTCGTGGGGGGGCGCCGCATCCGGATGGACCTGGGGCGCCTGGAGAACGGACGCGCCTACGCGTACTCGGCCGGGGTGGGCGTGGACGCGGAGATGGTGCAGCGGACGCCGCGGCTGCTGAAGAAGGTGGCGGGGATGCCGGCGTACATGATCGCGGCGACGCGCGCGGTGCTCCGGGCGCGGCTCTTCCACGTGCGCGCGACGGTGGACGGCGTGGCGGTGGAGCGCGAGGCGTCGGCGGTGTACGTGGCCAACCAGCCGAACGTGCTCGGCGGGCACCTGACGTTCGGCCCCGACATCCGGAACGATGACGGGCTGCTCGACCTGTGCGTGTACACGCCGCGCGACCCGGTGGACGCGGCGCGGATCATGTGGCGCCTCTTCCGCGCCGATTTCCGGGCGGACCCGCAACTGTATTTCATGAAGGGGCGGGAGATCCGCCTGGAGACGGACCCGCCGCAACTCGCGCAGGCGGACGGGGAGCTGCTGGGCCGCGAGCCACAGCTGATCCGGGTCGAGTCCGGAGCGGCGTTGCTTCTTGCGCCAATGGCGTGATAGTTGGCACCGCAAGCGTGATAGCATACGGTGTCGCCTTTCTTTACATTGGGCGACATGTCTCCCCGCGGAAGCCGGCGCAGCGCGCCACCGTCGCCAGATCGTACGGCACCGGCTGACCTGATCGCGCTGCACGGCGCGCTGCTCGGCGCCGAGGCGGCGTCGTCGGCGGAGGCGCGTTTCGCGGAGAGCGCGCAGGCACTGTGCGCGGCCGGGTTCGAGGCGGTCGCGATCGCCTACCTGCCGGTGACGGGCGCGGTGGTGGCCCTCGCCGGGGTGGGGACCGACGACGAGACGGCGGCGCGCAACGCGGCGTTGCGCGAGGAGCCGCCGCTGCCGGGCATGACGGCGCACGCGCTCGCGGCGGGGCCCGACGGCGCCCTCGGCGCCTTGTGGACGTTGCCGGCCGTGACGGGGGACGACCCGCGGATCGTGCTCGCGTCGCGGCAGCTCGCGTCGCTGATGCAGCGGGTGCGCCAGGCGGAGACGACGACGCTCCGCGCGAGCCGGCTCCAGCGGCTGCAGGACGCTGCGCAGCTGCTGGGCCGGACGCTCGACGAGGGCGAGCTGCTGCGCGAGATCGCGCGCCAGGTGCTGCGGCTGGTGGGCGCGGACGGGGTGTTGCTGGCGGAGCCCGACCTCGAGCGCGGCGAGATGCGCACGCTCTTCCGGACGGTCCGGGGCCGCGAGCTGCCGCGCGCGGTGGTGCCGCTGGCGGGCGGCACGATCGTGGACGTGGCGCGCTCGGGGCGCCCGGCGAGGGCGACGGCGGCGCCGGCCGACAATCCGCTGGTCGCGGCGGAGGATGGCATCCCCGAGGGGGAGCGCGGCGGGACGTTGCTGGCGGTGCCGATGCGGTCGGGGACGCGGCTGGTCGGGGTGCTGGTGGCGTGGTCGTCGGACGCGTCGCGCTACACGAGCGATGACGAGGAGGTGCTGGCGAACCTCGGGGCGCAGGCGGCGTGGGCGCTGATCAACGCGCGCCTCTACGCGGATTCGGAGCGCGAACGCCGGCAGACCGAGGCCCTCTCGGAAGTGGCGCGCGCGGTGAGCGAGTCGCTGCGGCTGGGCGAGGTGCTGCGGCTCATCCTGCGGCACGCGGTGGCGCTGCTCCACGCGGAGGGGGCGGCGATCGCGCTCCGCGAGGAGAAGTACGCGCGGG
>JACQES010000405.1 GCA_016200495.1 Gemmatimonadota bacterium | reverse complement strand
GACATGCGCCAGATCGTGATGATCACCGACGGCAAGCCGAGCGCGCTGACGATGCACGACGGCCGCATCTACAAGAACTCGATGGGGCTCGACGCCAGCGTGATCGCCGAGACGCTCCGCGAGGTCGCGAACTGCCGCAAGGGTGGCATCGTGATCAACACCTTCATGCTCGCGCGCGACCGGGCGCTGGTCGAGTTCGTGAAGCAGATGTCGGCGATCAGCCGCGGCAAGGCCTACTTCACCAACACGATGACGCTCGGCCAGTTCATCCTGATGGACTTTCTGCGGCGGAAGACGAAGACGGTCAGCTGAACCGCCGGTGCGGCACGCGAAATGGGGGAGGCCCGACGGGCCTCCCCCATTCGCGTCCGGGTCGTCGCACCCGCGCGGTCGCCGTGCCGCCGGTGCCGCGGTGCCGCCGATGACGCCGCCGTCATGCCGGCACCGGCGCCCCGGCCGCCACTGCCGCCGGGCGCGCACGCGCACCGTCGGACGCGAGCGGCGGCATCAGCTTGTACATGACCGGCGTGACGAGCCGCGCGAGCAGCGTCGAGCTGATGAGCCCGCCGATGATCACGCTCGCGAGCGGCGAGTAGAGCGACGACCCCTGCAGGGCGAGCGGCAGCAGCCCGCCGATCGCCGTCAGCGTCGTGAGCACGATGGGCACGAACCGGATCTTCCCCGCCTTCTCGACCGCGTCGTCGATCTGGAGCCCCTCGTCCTCGCGCAGCTGGTTGGTGAAGTCCACGAGCAGGATCGAGTTCTTGATCTCGATGCCGATGAGTGCGACGAACCCGATCACGTCCGTGAACGAGAGCGTGTAGCCGCCGACGAACAGCGCCGCGACGCCGCCCACCACGCCGAGCGGGATGACCGACGCGACGATCAGCATGCCGCGGAACGTCCTGAATTCGAGCACGAGGATCGCGAGGATGCCGAACGTCGCGACAAGGATCGCGGCGCCCAGCCCGCCGAACGACTCCTGCCGGCTCTCGATCTCGCCCGCCGCCACCAGCGCGTAGCCGCGCGGCAGCTCCCACGCCGCGAGCTTGGCGAGGATTGCGCGCGTCACCTTGTCGGTGTTGTACCCCGTGGCGACGTCACTCGTGACGGTGACGGTGCGGTCGCCGTCCACGTGCTCGATCACCGGCGGCGACGCCGCGAAGCGCATCGTCGCCAGCTGGTCGAGCGGCACCAGCGCCCCCGTGACGCTCTGCACGAAGGTGTGCCGGAGCGCCGATAGCTCGGGATGCGCCCCGCGCGGGAGGCGCACTTGCACCGCGTACTCCTGGCCGTCGTCCGCACGCAGCGTCCCGGCCGGCAGCCCCGCGAGCGCGAGGCGCACCGTGCGGTCCACCTCGACGGTCGGCACGCCGAGGAGCCCCGCCTTGGCGCGATCGATGTCGAGCTTGAGGTCAGTGCGCGAGACGCGGAGCGGGTTCACGACCGAGCGCGTCCCCGGCACGGCCGCCACCTCCGCCTCGAGGCGCGCGGCCAGCGTGCGAAGCGTGTCGAGCGACGTACCGCGAATGCGGAGCGCGATCGGCGCGTCCACCGGCGGCCCGTTCTCGAATTCCTTCACCTCGATGCGCGCGCCGGCGTACTGGTCGAACCGCGTGCGCAGCGAGTCGTACCACAGCGGCGTGCGGCGCGGGTCGAACCGGTCGAGGAGCACGAACAGCTCGCCGATGTTCGAGCGCTCGTTGCGCCCCCAGAGGTTGTAGTAGACCTGCGGGTTGCCGCGGCCCACGTTCGCGTACACGTGCCGCACATGCGGGTTGGCGAGCAGCGCCTGCTCGGCGAACCGCACCGCGCGGTCGGTCGACGCGAGCGACGCTCCCTCGGGCCCCTCGATGCGCACGAGGAACTGCGGCGTCCCCGCCTTGGGGAAGAGCGAGAAGCCGATCACCGGCACGAGCGACAGCGCCCCCACGAAGAGCAGCGCCGCGCCCCCCAGCACCCATGCGGGCCGCGCGAGCGCCGCGTGCAACCAGCGCGCGTAGGTGAGGTCGATCGCGCGGTTGAGCCACTGGAGGAACCGGTTGCCATGCGGGTCCTCGTGTTCGGGGAGCACGAGGCTCGCGAGGAACGGGATGATCGTGAGCGACACGAGCAGCGACGCGAGGATCGTGTACACCACCGCCGCCGGCATCACGCGGATGAACTTGCCCGGTCCGCCCGGCAGCATGAGCAGCGGCACGAAGGCGAAGATGAGCGTGGCCGTGGTGCCGAGCACCGCGACACCGATCTGCCGCGTCGCCTCGACGGCCGCGTCGGCGCGCGACCGCCCCTCGCGCAGGAACCGGCTGATGTTCTCGACCACGACGATCGAGTCGTCCACCAGGAGCCCGAGCGCGATCACGAACCCGACGATCGACAGCTGGTTGATCGTGAAGCCCGTCGCCTTGAGGAGCGTCACCCCGATCGCGAGCGAGAGCGGGATCGAGACCATCACGATCGCCGAGGCGCGCCACCCGAGCGGCAGCAGCGTCACCAGCACGAGGAGGATCGCGATCGCGAAGTCCTCGCCCAGGCGCGAGAGCCGCGCCTTCACGTTCCGCGACTGGTCGAAGCCGTGCTGGAGCGTCATGGACGCCGGCAGCGCCTGCGCCTGCCGGTCGAGCTCCGCCCACGCCTGGTCGCGCACCTCGAGGATGTTCCGCTTGTCCTTCATGATCGCGGTCACCCAGATCGCGCGCTTGCCGTCCATGCGCGTCGTCACCACCTGCTCCGCGTACGACCAGCCCACGGTCGCGACGTCGCCCACCCGCACCGTCGCCCCGGGGACGCCGGCGATCACCGTCGCGCGCACCTCGTCGGGCGAGCGGTACGACCCGCTCGTCTTCACGTTGAACTTGCGCAGCCCCGCCGACACCTCGCCGCCCGGGATGTTGAGCGACTCGCCGCCGATGGCCTGCATGACCTGCGACACCGGGATCCGCAGCGCGGCGAGCCGCCCCAGGTCGAGCGCGACCTCGACCTCGCGCTTCGGGTAGCCCCACAACTCCGACTTCCGGATGCCGGGAATCCGCTCGAGCGCGTCACGGATCGCGCGGGCCCGCGCGTCGAGCTCCGACCAGGGCGCCGTCTCGGAGACGATCGCCGCCTGCAGGATGTTCACGTCCGCCGCGCTCGTCTGCTCGACGGTGAGCCGCACGATCCCCGGCGGCAGGTCGGGACGTAGCGCGTTCACCTCGCGCACCACCTCGTCGTACTTCTTGTCCACGTCCACGTCGAACTCGAACTCGACGCGGATGAAGGCGAGCCCGTCCTCCACCTGCGAGCGCACCTTCTTGATCCCCTCGAGCGCGCGCACGCGCTTCTCGACCGGGTCCACCACCAGCTGTTCGAGGTCCTCCGGGCTCGCGCCCGGGTACACCACCACGATCGGGAAGACCGGGAACGGAAAGGTCGGGTCCTCGGCGCGCGGGATCGTCACGAGCGACCAGAGGCCGGCCGCCAGCAGCGCCACGAACGCGACGATCGTGAACTGGCGGTTCTTGACGGCGAATTCGGCGATTTTCATGGCCGCCTCACTTCGCGCCGCGCTCGGCCGCGCTCACCACGCGCACCGCGCCGCCGTCCACGAGCCGTGACGCGCCCTCGACCACCACGCGCTCGCCACGCGCCACGCCCGCCGCGAGCGCCACCTGCGCGCCATCGAGGAACGCCACCTTCACGCGGCGGCGCTCCGCCCGCTCGCCCGAAGCCGCGAGCACGAAGACGGTGGCCGAGTCGGCATCGGCCTCGATCAGCGCGCCCACGGGCACGAAGGCGTAGGTCCCCGAGGCGCGCGCCGCGATCTCCGCGGCGCCGATCAGCCCCGAGGCGACCGGCCGGCTGCGCGGGTCGACCGCGAGCTCCGCTTCGTACGTGCCCGCGCCCGCCGTCGCCGCGGCCGCCACGCGCAGGACGCGCGCGCTGAACCGCTCGCCCGGGAAGGCATTGAACGCGACGCGCGCACGATCACCGACGGCCACGCGCACCGCGTCGCGATCCGGCAGGCCCACGCGGAGCACGAGGCCGGCCGCGTCGTGGCGCAGCGTGAGCACCGCCTGGCCGGGCGCGACGAGCTGATTCGCCTCGACGGAGCGGCGAAGCACCGTGCCCGCGAACGGCGCGCGGATCACGGCGTACTGCCGGTTGAACTCGGCGATGCGGAGCGTGCTCGCAGCGACATCGAATCCGGTCGTCGCGTCCTGCAGCTGCTCGAGCGTGGCCACGGAGTCGCGGTAGAGCGCCTTCACGCGCTCGAGGTCACGCGCCGCCTTGTCGCGGCCCTGTCGCGCCTTCTCGACTTCGGCGCCGATCTCGGTGGGCGACAGCTCAGCCAGGACCTCGCCCGCGCTCACGTGCTGGCCACTCTCGACGCGCGCCTGCTGCACCACGCCGCCGATCTTGAAGGCGAGCGTGACCTCCTCCTTGCCGGCGAGCAGCCCCGACGCGAAGACGGGTGCCGATGCGGCGCGCTCCTCGGCGGCCGCGACCTCGACGGGAATCGCCTCGGTGGCCGGACGCGGCGCGGCGTCGCCGGTGGAGCAGCCCGCCAGCAGCGTCGCGGCGAGAAGCGTGAAGGGCGGTAGCAGTCGGGGGGAGGCGGTCACGGAAGGGTCCTCGGGTAGAGCGCGGCGGCGCGGTCCAGCTGGACGCGGCGCACGCGGTAGTCGGTCTCGGTGAGGGCGCGGTTGAGCGACGCGCTCGTGAGGGCGGTGCGGGCGTCGAGGAGCTCGAGCATCGGGGCCATCCCTTGCGCGTAGCGCTTCTCGACCAGGTCGTACGACTTGTGCGCGGCGGCGACACGATCGCCCGCGGTGACGATGGCGCGGCGCGCGAGGTCGGCGGCCGCATACGCCTGCCGCACCTCGAGCTGGATGCCATGCTCCGCCTGCTCGGCCTGCGCCGCCAGGCGGCGCTCGTCGGCGCTGGCCTGCGCGACCTTCGCGGCGTCCTGCGTGCCGTTGAACAGGTTCCAGCTCGCGACGACCGAGGCGTTCGTGTACGTCTGGCTGCCGCGGAAGTCGTACTTGTTGCCCTGCACGCCGTAGTCGAGCGCGACCGAGACGTTGGGCAGGAAGCTCCCCATCGCGAGCTGGCGGGCCCCGGCGGCGGCCTGGCGCGACCACTCGAGCTGGCGCAGCTCCTCGCGTCCCACGCGGGCGCTCGCCACCGCCGTCTCGAGCGTCGGCATCTCGCCGATGCCGAGCGCGTCGTCGTCGATCTGCGGCGCCGCGGCGTCGAGCGGACGGTCGAGCACGAAGTTGAGCGCGCGCGCGGCGGACTCCGCATCCTCTACGGCAGCCGACCGGCGCTGCTCGACGTCGCTGCGCTCGGCGCGGGCGCGGAACACGGCGTCGGCCGCCACCTTGCCCTGCGCCGCGAGCGCCACGGTCACGCGCACCTGCTCGGTCACCACCGCAACCGTCGCGTTCCAGATCTCGAGCGCCTTGCGCGCCATCGCGAGCTGCAGGTACCCGACGCGGATCTTCATCGCCGTCTCGCGCATGGCGGCGTCGCGCTGCGCCCCCTGCGCATCGCGCAAGCGCGCGGCGATCCG
>JACQES010000001.1 GCA_016200495.1 Gemmatimonadota bacterium | reverse complement strand
GCGTGCTCCTGCAGGATCGCGATGATCTGCTCGGTCGTGAAACGGGCCTTCTTCATCAGGGGCTCCTTGGTCGCCTCGAAGACGACCGGTGGGGCCCAGGAGTCAAGCACTAACTGGAGGGAATGGCGGGGGGACCGTCAGCGGGCGAAATTGAAGTCGCGCTCAACATCGACGCATGTAACGGATTCCGCGCCTGCACCACCGACAACAACGTCGGTATTGATCCAAGTTACTCCGCTCTCGGAATGGCCACCGCGATCGTTCACGAGGTGACTCACGTGTTCTTACAGGCGATGGGGGTACGCAAGTCTCTGCAGGACGTTGCCGCCTGGAACCGCGGCCTCAATCTGTTTCAGCGCGGGAAGGACCGGGTGGACGATGACCTCGTTGATGCACTGAGGCAACGTCGAGCAAGTGCATGGGGGTTCAATCGCGGAGTATTCAAGGCCGCTTGCAAGCTGTATGGTGATTGCCAATGAGAAAGCAGACCCTGAGGTGGTATGTGGGCATTGCGTGCCTTGCGAATGTCGGCTGCGCTTCCCGGCCCAGCTCGATTGCTGCGATTCCGCCGTCCGCACCGATTGTTTCGATTCTGGAAGATCGGGCTCGCGCAACCATGGAGATGCGCGCGCGAAGTATGGTGGGCAATCGCCTGAGCATTGCGACGCGCTCCGGTCGCGTGACTTCAACGATCTCCCCATCTCTCGCTATCGACGGCATGGAGATTCTGCGTGTAAGCTTCGTTCCGGATGCATCGGCAGACGTTGTCAGCACCGCTGCCGCCGCGCGCGTGCGCGGAGGTGAGTGGGAGATCGCTGGTGGGTCTACCAGGTCCATTGCCGCGCTCCGGGACGCGCTGCGAGGTCGCGACGCGTCGAAGCGCGGGTATGCATGCGCTGAACTCGCCATGCTGGTCGGAGACACGTTGGATCGATATGTCGCAGCCACTCCGCTCGTCAAGCCCAAACAGATTGACGAGTCCCTCGCGCATGCAACACCGTTCGTGAGGGCGCGGGTCTCCGCTCCCGCACTCGTGGACTCGCTTGGCGTGCGATTCGTCCAAGTTTGGCTGAATCTAAACCTTGAATTTGCAAGGTTTCGTTGTCCCATGGATACAGGCACGAGTGGGGCGACGCGCATGGAGCGTCTCATGCGATTCCAATCCGCGCCCACATAGGAGCGAGAACCGCAAACTGATGGGCGCCGGAGACGTTCTCCCTAACAACCGGCGAACGTCTCATTCGCGAAGCGTAAGCGGTGGAGTTGGTCCGCAGGGCCCACGCAAGCGACGCCCAGAATGACCGATGAACCGCGTACGCTTATCCGGTCCGATCACGATTGATGCTGACCTTCCGTCATCATGACTGACATCCACTTCATGGTTGAGGTCGAGCCCGACGGAGGCTACACCGCGCGAGCGGTTGGCCCGTCGATCTTCTCCGAGGCCAACAACATGGATCAGCTTCGCAGAGCCGTCCGCGAAGCGGTGTGCTGTCACTTCGAGGAGAACGTCAAGCCACTCCGCATCCACCTCCACGTGGTGTCGAGCGAACTCGCTTGAGTCGACCGCGCCAGGTTCGGTGCTGTAGCTGCCTTGACGGGTCCGTCGCCGAGCGCGCCCGCCGCCCCCGCCCACCCGTAGCACATTCCCCTCCCCCGCCGTATAACAAGGGCGCCCCGCACCTCCGGGCGCCCTTCTCGTTCTCCGTCCCCGCCTTCGCCCCTCACGGAGCCCCCATGTCGTCCCGCCCCTTCGCCACCGCCGCCGCGGCCGCCCTCCTCGCGGTCCCCGCCTTCGCCCAGGCCCCCGCCGCGCGCGCCTCCTCGGTGCCCGCCCCAGCCGCCACCCGCCTCGCCGACCCCCAGGTCGAGTTCGAGATGATGACCTGGCCCGAGGTGAAGGCCGCTCTCGAAGCCGGCAAGACCACCGCCCTCATCTACACCGGCGGCACCGAGCAGCGCGGGCCCCAGAACGTCAACGGCGGCCACAACCTCATGGGCAAGGCGACGGTCAAGGCCATCGCCTTGAAGCTCGGCAACGCGATCTTCATGCCGGTGCTGCCGTACACGCCCAACCAGGCGAGCGCCACGATCCCCGGCACCATCGGCCTCACGCCCGAAATCCTCGGCATGGTGCTCGAGCGCATCGCCGAGCAGAGCATCACGACGGGCTTCAAGACCGTCATCCTCATGGGGGACCACGGCGGCGGCCAGGGCGGCGGACACAACGCCCCCAACATCTACAAGGACGTCGCCACGAAGCTCGACGCCAAGTACGCCGCGCAGAACATCCACGTCTACTACTGCGACGAGGTCTACTCCAAGGCCAACGGCGACTACGACGTGTGGCTCAAGGAGAACGGCTACCCGTACGGCGGCCACGGCTCCATCGTCGACACCTCGGAGATGCTCTACCTGGGCGGCGACCTGGGCTGGGTCCGCAAGGACCTCATCAAGACCGCCGTCGGCGACCCGGTCCCCGAGCCCGGCAAGCCGCGCGACCCCAACGCGCCGCGCATCAACAACGGCATTCAGGGTGACGCCCGCCCCTCCACGGCCGCCCTCGGCAAGCGCCTCTTCGACATGAAGGTGGACTACGCCGTGCGGCAGATCAGGGGGTTCACCGGCCAGAAGTAGCAACCGGTTGCCACGTATGGACTTGCGCCCCCCAACGGTGGGGGCGCACTATACGTAGGTAGGGAACACCCGGAGGCCGGGCTCACCCCCGGCCGGGAGACAGACGTGCGCGCTCGAGTTACGGTGGGTTTTGTCGCGATGGTCGGCGCCGTGGGCGCCGCGGTGGTGGGCGTCGTTTCCCGCTCCGATCTCGCGTTGGCGTCCACCGGTGGATCGCGCCCGCGGGCCGAGCGACCAACCGTCGCTCGGCCCGTTTCGCGACCCCGCTACGCACACCTCCCGCTCCCGTCCGCGCGCCGCGAGAAGATCGCGATGGCTGCGCTCACGGGCGTGATCCAGGAGTACTGTACCGGCTGCCACTCCGACGAGAAGAAGAAGGGCGAGCTCTCGCTCGACCACTACGACGTCGCGGCCGCCGCCGGGAACGCCGAACTCTCCGAGAAGATCATCAACAAGCTCCGCGCCGGCATGATGCCGCCGCCGGGCAAGGATCGCCCCACCGGCGATTCGCTCGCGATCCTCGCCACCGCCATCGAGCAGCTCGTGGATCGCCAGGCCGCGCTCCGCCCCGATCCGGGGGCGCGTGGCTTCCAGCGGCTCAATCGCGCCGAGTACGAGAAGTCGGTCGAGGCGCTGCTCGGGCTGCAGGTGGACGCCGGCAACTGGCTCCCGCTCGACACCAAGTCGGCCAACTTCGACAACATCGCCGACACGCAGATCCCCTCGGCTACCGTGCTCGACGGCTACCTCGACGCCGCGAGCGAGATCAGCCACCTGGCCGTTGGCAATGCCAAGTCGGGGGTCGCCAACCGGACGTACAAGATTCCGCGCCTGGCCTCGCAGATCGACCACGTGCCCGGCGCCCCCGCCGGCACGCGCGGCGGCCTGTCGGTGCTCCACACCTTCCCGGCCGACGGCGAGTACATCTTCCGCCTGAAGCTCCACTCCGTCCCCACGGGCGAGCTGTTCGGTTCGGCGGCGCCGGTGGACGAGAAGCTGGAGGTGTCCGTTGACGGCGAGCGCGTGGCGTTGCTGCCGATCGACCGCGGCATGGGCGAGTCCGACGCCAACGGCCTCGAGATGCGCACCGCGTCGGTCACGGTGCGCGCAGGGACGCACCGCGTGTCGGCCACCTTCCTCCGCACCTTCGAGGGGCCGGTCAACGACCTGATCGCCCCGATCGGCCACAGCATCGCCGACACCGAGATCGGCGGCGACTACGGCATCACCATGGTGCCGCACCTCCGCGAGATGGTGGTCTCGGGGCCGTACAACCCGACCGGCGTCTCCGAGACGGCGACGCGGAAGCGCATCTTCTCCTGCCGGCCGACGTCGGCGAGCGAGGCGCGGCCCTGTGCCGAGCAGATCCTCACGCGGCTCGCGGCGAGCGCGTACCGGCGGCCGGTGACCAAGGCCGACGTCGCCCCCGTGCTCGCGTTCTACGACGAGGGGGCCAAGGCGGGCGGCTTCGAGGCCGGCGTGCGCGCGGGGCTCGAGGCGATCCTCGCGAGCCCGCGCTTCATCTTCCGGCTGGAGCAGCTGCCGGCCGGCGCCAAGCCCGGCGAGCGCTACGCGGTGAACGACGCCGACCTCGCGTCGCGCCTCTCGTTCTTCCTCTGGGGCACGCCGCCCGACGATCGCCTCCGCGCGCTGGCCGCCAAGGGCGCGCTCCGCAACACGGCCACGCTGACGGCCGAGGCGAAGCGGATGCTGGGCGATCCGCGCGCGGAGGCGCTCGCGACGCGGTTCGCGGCCCAGTGGCTGCGCCTGCAGGACATCGAGAAGGTGCACCCGGACGCGATCTACTTCCCGGACTATTCGCAGCAGCTGGCGGATGCGATGAAGCGCGAGACCGAGCTCTTCTTCTGGAACCTCGTGCGCGAGGACCGGAGCGTGCTCGACCTGTACGGCGCGACCTACACCTTCGTGAACGAGCCGCTGGCCCGGCACTACGGGATGAGCGGCGTGGTGGGCAACCAGTTCCGTCGCGTCGAGCTGGCCGACGAGAACCGGCGCGGCCTGCTGGGGCAGGCGAGCGTGCTCACGCTCACCTCGCACGCCAACCGCACGAGCCCGGTGCTGCGCGGCAAGTGGGTGATGGAAGTGCTGATCGGCTCCCCGCCGCCCCCGCCGCCGCCCAATGTTCCCGACCTGGAGAAGACGGGCGAGTCGAAGGACGGCCGCTTGCTCACCACGCGCGAGCGGATGGAGATGCACCGGAGCAACGCGTCGTGCCGCTCGTGCCACGAGGTGATCGACCCGATCGGCCTCGCGCTCGACAACTACGACGTCACGGGGCGCTGGCGCATCAAGGAAAACCGGATGCCCCTCGATACCAAGGGCAAGCTCTACGACGGCACGCCGCTCGCGACGCCGTCCGACCTGCGCGTGGCGCTGCTCAAGCGCCCGACGCCGCTCGTGCGGACTTTCACGCAGAACCTGATGGCCTACGCGCTCGGGCGCCGCATCGAGTACGGCGACCAGCCGGCGGTGCGGCAGATCGTCGCCAACGCCACGAAGCAGAACCACCGGATGTCGGCGTACGTGCTGGGCGTGGTGCAGAGCGACGCCTTCCGCATGACCCGGCTGGCGGTGGCATCGTCTGACTCCACGAAGGGCGCCCGGCGCGTCACGAGTGGCCCCGGCACGCACTGACCGACCAACCCGCTTCACGGACCGCACGCATGTCATTCCTCACGGGCAAGGCCCTTCCGCGGCGCACGTTCCTGCAGGGCATGGGCGCCACGCTCGCGCTCCCCTACCTGGACGCGATGATCCCCGCCGGACGCGGCGCGGTGGCGAGCACGGCCGCCAACGACGCGACGCGCCTCGTGGCGATCGAGATGGTCCACGGCGCGGCCGGCTGCAACGAGCTCGGCGCGACGATGAACCTCTGGGCGCCCAAGGATGCCGGCAAGGCGTTCGACCTGAGCCCGTCGGTGCTGCACTCGCTCGAGCCGTACCGCGACTACCTCACGATCATCAGCAACACCGACGTGCGGAACGCGGAGCCGGCGGCGCCCAAGGAGATCGGCGGCGACCACTTCCGCTCGAGCGCGGTGTACCTGACGCAGACCCACCCCAAGCAGACCGAAGGGTCGGACATCCACGCCGGGATTTCGCTCGACCAGCTCTACGCGCGCCGGTTCGGCCAGACGACGCCGATCCCGAGCATGCAGCTCTGCATCGAGAACGTGGACCAGGCGGGCGGCTGCGCGTACGGCTACGCCTGCGTGTACACCGATTCGATCAGCTGGGACTCGCCGACGCAGCCGCTTCCGGTCATCCGCGACCCGCGCGTGGCGTTCGAGAAGCTGTTCGGCGTGGGCGGCACGGCCGAGGAGCGGATGATGCGGCGGCAGAGCCGCCGGTCCATTCTCGACTTCGTGGCCAAGGAGATGGGCTCGATCAAGCGGAACCTGGGCGCGCCCGACCAGCGCCGCATCGAGCGCTACCTGGAAGACATTCGCGAGGTCGAGCGCCGCATCCAGCGCGTCGAGGCGCGGAACGCCACGGGTGAGCCGCGCGAGCTGCCGGGCGCGCCGGCCGGCGTGCCCGACTCGTTCAGCGAGCACGTCGCGCTCATGTTCGACATCCAGGCGATCGCCTTCGCGGCCGACATCACGCGCGTCTTCTCGTTCAAGATGGGGCGCGACGGGTCGAGCCGGACGTATCCGGAAAGTGGCTCGGACAAGCCGTTCCACCCCGCGTCGCACCACGGCGGCACGGCCAAGGGGGTCAAGGAGTTCAGCCTCATCAACAAGTACCACGTGGCGCAGCTCCCCTACTTCCTCGACAAGCTCAAGAGCCTGTCGGAGGGCGAGGGGAACCTGCTCGACAAGACGATGATCCTCTACGGCTCGCCGATGGCGGACTCGAACCTCCACAGCCACCGTCGCTGCCCGCTCATCGTGCTCGGCCACGCCAACGGCAAGCTGCCCGGCAACCTGCACCTCAAGGCGCCGGACGGCACGCCGATGGCCAATGCGATGCTGAGCATGCTGCAGACGCTCGGCATGAACGACATGAATGCGTTCGGCGATTCCACGGGCGCGCTGCCGCTCACCTACCATGGCTAGCCGCCTGCGGGTGCGCCTCGCGGCGCTCGCGAGCGCGATGGTGCTCGCGGTCGGCGTTGCGCGGGCGGGGGTCGAGGCGCCAGTGGCCGACGCCGCCATGCGCGGCGACGCGACGGCGGTGCGCGCCCTCATCAAGGCCGGCGCCGACGTGAACGCGGCGCAGGGCGACGGGATGACCGCGCTCCACTGGGCCGCGCAGCGCGGCGACCTGGAACAGCTCAAGATGCTGCTCGCCGCGGGCGCTCGGCTCGACGGCATGACGCGGAACGGCAACTACACGCCGCTCCACCTGGCCGCGCGCGCGGGGGCGCTCGGCACCGTGAACGCGCTGCTCGAGGCGGGGGCGAATCCGAACGTGGCGACGACGTCGGGGGGCGCCACCGCGCTCCACTTCGCCGCCGGCATCGGCAGCACCGACGTCATCAGCGCGCTCGTGGCCAGGGGCGCGACGGTGGACGTGCGCGACGGCACCTTCCAGCAGACGCCGCTCATGTGGGCCGCGGCCGCCGATCGCGTGAGCGCGGTCAAGCTGCTCATCGCCAAGGGCGCCTCGGTGAGCCTCACGTCCAAGGTGGACGACGTGGTGGGCTTCGAGAAGCGGTTCGTCGAGGAAGTGACGCTCCGGAACAGGAAGCTCGCGGCGGCGCGACAGCTCGAGCGCGCGCTCGCGCGCAGCCGGCTGCCCAAGGACTCGATCGCCAAGCTCGACTCGATCGCCCGGCGCGATTCGCTCGCCCGCCGCGACTCGGTGGTGAAGGACTCGGCCGCGAAGGCGTTCACGCGCGACTCGATCGCCCGCGTGAATCCCGCCAAGGCCGCGGCCGACAAGGTGGCCCGGGCTCGCGCCGATTCGATCAAGGCCGCCAGGGCGGATTCGATCAAGAAGGCGCCGGCGGATTCCATCGTCGCACGTCAGGTGACGTACGGCGAGCTGGTCGGTGGCAAGGGCGGGCTCACCCCGCTCCTGTTCGCCGTGCGGCAGGGGAACGTGAAGACGGTCGAGGCGCTGCTGGCCGCGGGGGCCGACATCAACCAGGTGAGCGCGAGCGACCACACGAGCCCGCTCCTCATGGCGCTGATCAACGGCCAGTTCGACCTGGGGGCGATGCTGCTCGCGCGCGGGGCCGACCCCACGCTCAAGAGCGACGCCGGCAACACGCCGCTCTACGCCATCATCAACACGCAGTGGGCCACCAAGTCGGAGTATCCGCAGCCCACCGTGCAGTACCAGCAGAAGACCAACTACCTGGACCTGATGGAGGCGCTCATCGCCAAGGGGGCCGACGTGAACGCGCGGCTCACCAAGCACCTCTGGTTCATGTCGTACAACTTCGACCTGGTGGGGGTCAACACGCAGGGCGCGACGCCGTTCTGGCGCGCGTCGTACGCGCTCGACCTGCCCGCGATGAAGCTGCTCATCAAGCACGGCGCCGACCCGAAGATCCCGACGACCAAGGCGAAGGGCCGCTTCTCGGTGGACGGACCCGACACCCCGGATTCCACGGGCAAGGACCCGTCGGGGCTCCCGCCGGTCGAGATCGGCGGCCCGGCGGTCTATCCGGTGCACGCCGCGAGCGGCGTGGGCTACGGCGAGGGGTTCGCCGCCAACTCGCACAACCACGCGCCCGACGGCTGGATGCCCGCGCTCAAGTACCTGGTCGAGGAGCTGGGCGCCGACGTGAACCAGCGCGACCACAACGGCTTCACGCCGCTGCACCACGCGGCCGCGCGCGGCGACAACCAGATGATCGAGTACCTGATCTCCAAGGGCGCCTGCATCACGGCCGTGGCCCGCAAGGGACAGACGGTGGCCGACATGGCCAACGGGCCGGTGCAGCGCATTCCGCCCTTCGTGGAGACGGTGGCGCTGCTGGAAAAACTGGGCTCCAAGAACTCCCACAAGTGCAAGAGCTGCTGACATGACCCACACCTACCGGTCCCTCGCGGCCGTCGCGATCCTCGCGACGGCCGCTTCGTCTGTTTTGGCGCAGCCGCCCGCGCGCGGCAAGGCCACGCCGCCGCCCGCCGCCAAACCCGACAGCACCCCTCCCGGCGGCCCCTTCGACCGCCTCCACTTCCGCTCGATCGGCCCCGC
>JACQES010000400.1 GCA_016200495.1 Gemmatimonadota bacterium | reverse complement strand
TTGAGCAACCGCGCGATCGCGGAACGGGTGTTCGTCAGCGAGAACACCGTGAAGACGCACTCCAGCCGGGTCTTCGACAAGCTCGGGGCCCGGCGGCGCACCCAGGCCGTCCAGCTCGGCAAGGAGCTGCGGATCATTCCGTAGGAGTCCCCCGGCTCCAACTTTGGGGTGATTTTCGCCCCCGAACGCCAAAATCACCCGTTCGGGTGACGCGAACTGCCGGGGATCGCGGCTAGGATCGCGCCGTCCTCAACCTCTGGGAGTCCTCATGCAGAAGATCGTGCTCACGTTCGGCCTCATCGCCGGCGCCATTCTGGCAGCGGTCATGGTCGGGACCATGCCATTCCACGACCAGATCGGCCCGGACAAGGGCCTCATCATCGGCTACACCTCGATGGTCCTGGCCTTCCTCCTGACTTACTTCGGCGTCCGGTCGTATCGCGACAACGTCGCGGGCGGCCGGGTGACCTTCGGCCGGGCGTTCACCGTCGGGCTCCTGATCTCGCTCGTCGCGACCGTCTGCTACGTCGCCACGTGGGAGGTGCTCTACTTCAAGTTCATGCCCGACTTCTCGCAGAAGTACGCGGCGAGCGCCGTGGAACAGGTGCGGAAGGCCGGCGCGTCGGAGGCCGAAGTCGCCGCGAAGGTGAAGGAGATGGACGAGTTCCAGAAGATGTACGCGAAGCCGCTCGTGAACATCGCCTTCACCTTCCTGGAGCCGCTCCCCGTCGCCCTCGTCTTCACCTTCGTCTCGGCCGGCCTCCTGAGCCGCAAGCGCCGCGAGGACGACGTGCCGGTGATCGCATGAGCGCCCCCATCGCCTCCATCGACGCGCCGGCCCGGCCGAGGCCAACCTGCCGCGGGCGATCGAGGAGGCGGGGGGAACCGCGGTGGTCCCGCGCATGGTCGTGCCGGGCGTCGTGACGTTCGCGCAGTTCACCGATGCGGCTGGCAACCGGATGGGGCTCGCGGAGTTCGGGAGGTATCCGGGGTAAGTCGCGTCGGCGCGGCGGGGGTGCGCAACTGAGGCGCCCCCTCGCCGCCGTCCTGCCGCCGCGCTGCGCGCTGTGACCCGCGAGCGCCACGTCGAACGCGTGGCGACGGCGTCACCCGCGTCATGAAGTCGCCGTTCACGGGCAGGCTCACGGCGATCCCGCGATCCGGCATGAGGATCAGGACGCTCGTGAGGCCGTCGTCGCCGCCGGCAGGCGAGCTCGCGTCCTGCCCCTCGTAGCGGCCCAGCGCCCACGCGATCCGGCGGGGCCGGACACGCGTGGGCCCTGTCGCGCGGTTACCGCCCCGCCGGCGGATCCTCGCGCCACCACCACTGCGGCCCCAGCGCCTTCTGCCGCGGCCACACCTCGTCGAGCGTGTCGCCGTCGTAGAGCCGCCCGTTCTTCATCACGAACCGGATCGTGTTCGTGTTGTGGATGTCCGCGAGCGGATTGGCGTCGAGCACCTGCAGGTCGGCCAGCTTGCCCGGCTCGAGCGAGCCCAGGTCGCGGGAGAGCCCGATCGCGTCGGCGCCGTGGAGCGTCGCGGCGCGGAGCGCCTGGTGCGTGGTGAGGCCGCCCGACTGCATCATCCACAGCTCCCAGTGGACGCCGAGCCCCTGGAGCTCGCCGTGCGAGCCCAGTCCCACGCGCCCGCCGGCGTTCACGATGCGCGCGAGCTGCTGCGCGTGGCCGGTGAAGATGAACTGGTCCTCGCGGAAGTACGGCAGCGTCTTCCACGAGTCGAGTTCCTCGTGCGGCGTGAACCGGTGGAGCTTGGCGTCCGCGTCCACGTTGTAGTGCGTGAGCCAGTACTGGAGCCCCGTCGGGCCGCCGTAGCCCACGATGAGCGTCGGCGTGTACGTGATCCCGCTCTGCGCCGCCAGCTGCGCCACGTCGCCCATGAGCGGGAAGATCGGCATCGCGTGCTCGAGCCCCGGATAGCCGTCCTGCATGAGCGTCAGGTTCATCGAGAGGTTGGAGCCGCCCTCGGTGGTGGTCGTGAGTCCCTGCTCGCGCGCCGCGGTGATCACCCACTGCCGCACCTTGCGGTCGCCGGCGAGGTACTGCTTGATCGTCCTGGTGTTGTAGTACTCGCTGTAGCGCCGCACCACGTCGCGCGCCTCGTCGAGCGACTTGATGTTGTCGGCCGAGAAGATGCCGGGGCCGGTGGAGTAGAGGCGCGGCCCGATCAGCGCCCCCGTCTCCATCAGGTCGGTGTAGGTGAGGATGTCGGTGGCCGACGTCTGCGGATCGCGCTGCGTCGTGACGCCGTACGCGAGGTTGGCCAGCAGCTGCGTCACCTGGTCGCGGTGCACTCCCCAGCCGAACCAGTTGTGCGCGTGGATGTCCACGAAGCCGGGGATGATCGTCTTCCCCGCCACGTCGATCACGCGTGCGCCCGCGGGCACGGTCACGCTCCCCGTCGCGCCCACCGCCACGATCCGGTTGTCGGTGACGACGACGTCGCCCCCCTCGATCACCTCGTCGCCCTTCATCGTCACGAGCCGCGCACCGCGCAGCACCACCGTGCCGCGCGGCTTGTCCTTGGTCGCCGTGATCTCGACGTCGTGGCGCTGCGCCTCGTACGCCACGGTGGACTTGCGCGTGCTGTCGCGCGCGGCCGCGTTCGCCGCGCCGCCTGCACCCGGCACGTTGCCCCCCGTGGCCCCGCCCGCCGCACCGCCACCGGCCGCGCCCGCGCCGCCCGGAGTCCCGCCTCCCGTCCCGCCCGCCGCCGCGATCGAGTCCGCGCGCGCGATCGAGTCGCGCACGGCCACTTCGGCCGCGCGCACGTCGTACTGGAAGAAGCTGCGCCCGATCGAGTAGTAGGCGTAGCGGCCGTCGTTCGACCATCCCACGAAGTCGCCGCCCACCTTGGTCAGTCGCGTCGTCGGCACCACCGAGCCCGACGTGACCCCCACGGGTGAGGCCTGCCCCACCACCGGCGGCACCGTGATCACGTACACGTTGTTGTCGGCGTGCACCACCGCGCGCTTGCCGTCGGGCGAGAGCACGACTTCATCCGGCACGGGCGGCGGCGGCGGAGTCGCCCCCGGCGGCAACGGCAGCGCGGGCTGCGGCGGGCCCGACACGCGCACCACCACGCGCCGGTCGGTGCCGTCGAGTCGCATGGACACCAGTCCCTCGCTTCCGGCCCAGACGTAGAGCCGCGTGCTGTCGGGCCCCACGTGCGGCACGTTGCGTCCTTCCTGCGACTGGCCGCCGCCCACCCACGCGATCCGCGTCGGCTCGCCCCCCGCGGCCGGTAGCCACACGTATTCGAGTTCGGCCGCGTTGCTCAGGCTGCCGAAGTCCTCGAACATGCGCATGCGGCTGTAGCGCGACCCGCGCACCGCGAAGAGGCGCGTGCCGTCCTTCGTGTACGCGATCTTGTCGTAGTAGGCCGCGAGCCGCGTCAGGCGCTCGGGCTGCGCGTTGCCGTCGCTGCGCACGCGGTACACGTGGCCGCCGCCCGTGTCTGTCCAGGTGACGTACGCGAGGTAGCGCCCGTCGGGCGACCAGACGGGCGCGTGCTCCACCATGCCGCCGCGCGTGAGGCGGCGCGGGTTCCGCACCGTGCGCGGCGCCGTCGCGCTCGCCCCCGCCGCGGCCGGCGCGAGTTCGCCCACGTAGAGCGCATCGAGCGCGGTGAACGCCACGCGCGTCCCGTCGGGCGACGGCCGCGCGCCTCGGATCTGCGTGACGACGAGCGTCGAGTCGTTGATCGGGTACTCGAACTTGGCGAGCGGACCCATCGGCTGGTCCACGTCGGCCGAGAACGGGATCGCGCTCACGCGCCCCGACGGCACCTCGACGCGCCAGATCTTGCCGTTGTAGCTCGTGATCAGCGCCTTCGAGTCCGGCGTGAACGCCGATGCAGGGTACAGGTCGCGGTCGTTGACGCCGCCCCCCTGCGAGTTGTCGCGCTGCACGTCCATCACGAGCCACCGCTCCTCGCCCGTGGCGATGTCGCGCAGCTTGAGCGCTTCGCGCGCATCGTGCCGCACCGCGTACACGAGCCACTTGCCGTCGGGGCTCGCCACGGGGCGGAACGCGCCGTCCGTTTCGTGCGTGCGGATGAGCGTGCGCCCCGTCTCGCGGTCGAACTGCGCCACCTGGTACTGCCCGAGCCGCCGCGCGTTGCTGCGCGCCGCCTGCTCCTCGAGCTCCTCCTCGACCGAGGCCGCGAGCCCCGCGTGCGTGCCGTTGGCGAGCACCGGCGGCACCGTGCCGCTCACGTTCACCCAGAGGAAGCGCGGATCGCTCGCCGGCGCCGCGCCGTAGTGCGACGGCGTCGGCGCCCCGCCGGCGGGGGCCGCGGCGCCCTCGGGCCGGAGTCCGGTGAGCTGCGTTCCCGTACCGCCATCCTTGTTGAACAGCCAGAGCTGCCCCGTCCGCGCGGCGATCACGTACTGCCCGTCGCTCGACCAGATCGGCGACGAGAAGTTGATCCGTTCGCTCTTGGTCAGCGCCCGCGCCCGCGTCCCGTCGGCGTTCGCGATCCACACGTTCTTCGACCCGTTCCGGTCGCTCACGAACGCGATCTGCGTGCCGTCGGGCGAGTAGCGGGGCTGCTGGTCCCACCCCGCCCCGCTCGTGATGCGCGTCGCCTTGCCCCCCGTGATCGGGATCGTGTAGAGGTCACCCAGCACGTCGAACACGATCGTCTTCCCGTCCGGCGACACGTCGAGCGAGATCCAGGTCGCTTCCTCGGTCGTGAAGCGGAGCGTCCGCGTCGCGATCAGCGGCAGCCCGTTGGTCCGCGTCGCCGCACGCGCGGCGCTGTCGGCCTGGGTCGGCGTCTGCGCGCTGCTCGGCGCGGCCGCGAGGGCAAGGAACGTGGCGAGGCCAACGAGGCGGCGCGACGACGACATCGGGCGTGTCTCCGGATCCGTGGGTGGCGCGCCCGGGGCGAATCCCGGGCGCCGGATGCGCCCGCCGGCCTCGGCCGGCGGCCGCGCGAGCCCGGCCGAGCCGGGCCCTTCTGACTACCGCGCCTGGCGCGCGCGCGTCAGGTGCTGGGTGATCCCCATCATCCGCTGCAGCTGCATCAGCTGCGCGCGGTGGTGCATCTCGTGCTCCTTCACGCCGAGCAGCATCTCGAACCGCGACTTGGAGCTGGGGCCCGGCAGGCTCACCATCTCGTCGAGCTGGGCCGGCGTCATCTGCTCCAGCTTGGTCGCGTACGACTCGCCGTTCGCCTTGAGCGCCGCCAGGATCGCCTCCTTCGTCGTCAGCGCCCCCGACTGCTTCCCGATCTCGCCGAACCAGGCGCCGAACTGCTCGCCGGAGATCTCCGACAGCTTGTGCACGAAGTGGGCTTGCTCCACCCAGTAGGTGGCGCACGCCATGTGGGCCAGCATCTGGCCCACGGTCATGGTCTCGCTCGAGACCTGCATCCCGTACTGCTCGGCCGGGATCTCTTCGGCGATCTGGAGGGTGTTCTTGCGGACGGTGCGCCAGGAGGCGGCGAGCTGCGAAGCGCCGTAGTTGTGCATGGCAGGAAATGAAGACGATGGGGGGAACGTCGGGGAAAGCCGTGCAAAGCTGGCACGCGGACATGCCGCGCGCGACCCGCGGACGCGCCTGCTACATTCGCTCCGCCGCCCACCCGGGCGGCGCCCCCTTCCAGGAGTCGCATCGGATGACCACCGCACGCCAGGCAACCGAGGCCGTCTGGGCCGGCGAGGACCACCTCCGGCTCACGGGGGCCACCACCGTGCCCATCTCGCTCGGCGTCGCCCACGGCTATCCCGACGTGGAGGCGTGGCAGGCCGTCGCCCTGGGCCGCGCGCCGGGCTACATCTACGCCCGCAACACCAACCCCACCGTCGAGGCGTTCGAGGAGAAGGTCCGCATCCTCGAGCAGGCCGAGGACGCCACGTCGTTCTCGACCGGGATGGCCGCGATCAGCAACACGCTCTTCGCGCTGCTCAAGCCCGGCGACCGCGTCGTCAGCGTCAAGGACACGTACGGCGGCACGAACCAACTCTTCATCGACGCGCTCCCCAAATGGGGCGTCCAGGTGACGCTGTGCGACACCGCCGACGCGACGGCCATCGAGGCGGCGATCGCGCAGGGATGCGCGCTGCTCTACCTCGAGACGCCGACCAACCCCACGCTCAAGGTGACGCCGATTGCGCGCCTCGCGCGGGCCGCGCGCCGCGCCGGCGCCCTCGTCGTGGTGGACAACACGGTGGCGACACCGATCAACCAGCATCCGCTCGCCTTGGGCGCCGACCTGGTCATCCACAGCGCCACCAAGTTCCTCGGCGGCCACGCCGACGCGATGGGCGGGGCGCTCTGCGGCACGCGCGGGCTGGTGCGCGCGGTCTATCACCACCGCGAGATCCACGGCGCGAGCCTCGATCCGATGAGCGCCTACCTGCTGCTCCGCGGCATGAAGACGCTGAGCCTGCGCATCGAGCGCCAGAACGCGAACGCGATGCGCATCGCGCGCTGGCTCGAGGCGCACCCGCGCGTCACCGACGTGCACTACCCCGGCCTCGCCTCGCATCCCGACCACGAGGTCGCGGCCGCGCAGATGCGCGGTTTCGGTGGCATGCTGAGCTTCGCGCTCGAAGGCGGCATGGACGCGGTCAGGCGCGTGCTGCCGCGGTTCACGCGCATGCACCGGGCCGCGAACCTCGGCGGCGTCGAGACCGTCGGCGGTCCGCCGGCCACGACCAGCCACGTCGAGTGCACCCCCGAGGAACGCGCCGCGATGGGGATTCCCGAGGGGCTGATCCGCTACTCGGTCGGCATCGAGGACGTCGAGGACCTGATCGCCGACCTCACGCAGGCGATCGGATAGCGCGCGCCGTCCGCGCGCGACCGAGCGCGGGCGGCTGCACGTCAGTCGCCGCGCTCGGCCAGCCGCGCTCGGCGCGCCACGCTCACACCGCCGCGCCCGCGCCCACCAGTCGCTCGATCGCGCGCAGCCCCTCGTCACCGACGTCGAGGCTGAACTGGTTCACGTAGAGCGCGATGTGCTGGGCCTGCACCTCGGGCGACATCTCCTGCGCGTTGGCCTGCACGTAGGCGCGGCTCGCGTCCGGATGGTCGAACGCGTGCTGCACCGACGCCCGGATCGCGCGCTCCGCCTCGGCGGCCGTCGCCGCGTCGAGGTCGCTGCGCGCGCAGATGCCGGCCAGCGGCACGGGGAGTCCCGTCTCGGCCTTCCACCAGTCGCCCAGGTCCACCGCCTTGTACAGCCCGTGCTCGTGGTAGGTGAACCGGCTCTCGTGGATGATGAGCCCCGCGTCCACCTCGCCGCTCGCGACGGCGTGCAGGATCCGGTCGTAGCGCAGCTCGACGACGTTGGCGAGCGACGGCGCGGCAAGGCGGAGCAACCGGTAGGCCGTGGTCTCGCGCCCGGGAATCGCCACGCGTCCCAGCACCGCCTGATCGAGCGTCATGGGCGTGCGCGTCACCACCAGCGGACCAACCCCCTCGCCCAGCGCGGCGCCGCTCCGCAGCAGCCGGTAGCGATCGCCCACCGCGGCAAACGCACCCACGCTCAGCTTCGTGAGCGCGAACGCACCCTCGTGCGCACGCCGGTTGAGCTCCTCGATGTCGAGCAACACCGGCGTGACCCGGAACGGCGTCTCGATGATCCCGTGCGTGAGCGCGTGGAACGCGAAGGTGTCGTTGGGGCAGGGCGAATAGCCGAACGTCAGCTCACGCATGCACGACGCTCGCGCGGTCGAAGGCGGCGAGCGCGGCCACGAGGGCCGGCGTCGCGCCGGTGATGGCGGCGAAGGCCGTCGCGAAGTGCCAGCGCGTGCGGTCCTGCTCCTCGACCTCGTTCGAGATCGCGCGGACCTCGATGGCCGGAACCCCCGCGAGCTGTGCGGCACGCAGCACGCCGAATCCCTCCATGGCTTCCACGTCGCAGCCGGTCGTTCCCCCGACGCGGCCGCTCGTGCCGATCGGGAGCGCCACCGCGCCCGGCACCGCGCGCAGCACCTGCGCCACGAGGGCGGCATCGGCCGTGACGCTCGCGGGCGCGAACGCCGCGCTCACCCCGAGGTCGCAGTAGCGCGACGCGCTGCCCACCACGAGCGCGCCCGGCGCCAGCGAACGCTCGCGCCGAGCCCCCGCGATCCCGACATGCAGCACGAGGTCGGGGCGCTCCCGGGCGAGCGCCGCCCCGGTCGCCGCGGCCGCCTCGACCGGTCCGACGCCGCACAGCAGCGTCCGCCACCCCGCGGGGGCGGCGAGCTCCCGCGCGGTCGCGGCGACAACCAGGATGCGCGCATGGTCGGTCACGCGGCGAAGTCTAGGGCGCGGCGGAGAGCGCTACAATTGGCGGCGACGGGGTTGCCCGCGCATCTTGGGGCACGGTGCGCTTCGCGCACGCGGCCGTGTGGGCCGACGCCGTGCGGCCCGAGGCTGCCGGACTCCACACGTCCGCCTTCTCGAACGGAGGTCACGGATGACGGTACGCAAGCGCCCTTCCCGAGTACGGGGCTCGCGCGCCACCGCGCGCCGCGCCGCCCAGCGCCCCGCCGCAGCCGGCGCGTCGGCCTCGGCCCAGCTCGCCGCGTTCGTCGCCAGGTACGACCCCGCCGTGGCTCGCCTCTTTCGCGCGACACGCGCCGCGATGCGACGCCTCTTTCCGACCGCACTCGAACTGGTGTACGACAACTACCAGTTCCTGGCCGTCGGGTACTCGGCCACCGAGCGCGCGTCGGACTGCATCGCGTCGCTCGCGGTGTCGCCGCGCGGCGTGGCGCTCTCGTTCTATCGCGGCGCCGCGTTGCCCGATCCCGACGATCTCCTGCTGGGCTCCGGCAACCAGAACCGGTTCATCCGCCTGACGAGCGGCGCGCACCTGGCCGAGCCGGGCGTCGTGCGGCTCCTGCGCGTTGCCGCGGAGCAGGCGCCCGCGGCGCTGCCGGCCTCCGGGCGCGGACGCACCATCATCAAGTCCGTCTCCGCCAAGCAGCGACCGCGGCGCACCCCCGCGACCCGTCGATGACGAGGGCCGGCGCATGACCGTCTGGCATGTGGACATCATGTGGGGCATGGTTCTGCTCGGCATCGGCCTCTTCACCGGCTGCTGCGTCGTGTTCAATCCGGTCCTGCGTGGCTTTCGGCTCATGGGGCTCGTGCTCTGCTATGCCGTGGCCGCGTGGATGGCGTACGACCTCGCCTGGCTCACCGCGGTCGTCACCTGGAGCGTGTTCGCCGTCGCGGGCGGCGCGATCGCCTTCGCGTACGAGCTGTGGGCACGCCGGCACTACGCGGGCACCGGGCGCGCCGCGCGTCCCCTCGTGCTCGTGCAGGGCTTCGTGCTCTGGCCCGCGATGATTCCCGACGCCATCGAGGGCATCCTCGTGGACGTGGGCGTGCTGCAGCCGAGCGGACCGGGGCGCACGCCGGCGCGCTGAGGGTCGCGTCGGCACGCGGCGCCGCTCCACGCGTGCGTCGAGAGGCGACGCCTGCCGCGCGCGCGCGTTGCTTGCTGCGCCCCGAGGGCCGACCTACCTTGCGAGCGCTGGCTGGTTCCCCCCGCCCCCCGCCCCAGCATGTCCAGTCGCCGTCGTTTTCTCAGCCTCGCCGGAGCCGGCGCCGCCGCGTTGCTGGTGCCGCGACGGGCCTTCGCAGGAGACGGGTCGCACGACGGCTCACGCGCCGCGTGGCACCACCGGTCGCACGGCGAATCAGACGCTCGGATGCAGGGAGCGTCGCACACCGGATCGCACCCGGAACCTCGCCCCGGCATCGACGCCTCGAAGGTGCTGCCCGACAGCGCCCTCACCGAGTCGTCCGCGGCGCCCGCGTTCGCCGATGCCCGCGCCATTCCCCAGATCCTCGACGGGATCCGCTGCCACTGCAACTGCGGCGACGGCAAGGAGAAGTATTCCCTCTTGAGCTGCTACGAGGCTGACGGCATGGCCCAACTCTGCGATGTCTGCCAGGGGCAGGCGCGACTCGCGCGCCGCCTCGTGCGCCTCCGCCGGTCGTTGCCGCAGATCCGCGCGGCCATCGACGCGAAGTGGCCCTCGTGAGGGCGCGCCTCGTGAGGCCGGCGGCCTTCGCCGTCGCCCTGCTCGCGTGTGCGAGCGCGACCGCCCGCGCGCAGGTGCGCGCCAGCGAGCGCGGCACCGTGTCGCAGGAGGTGGACGGCACCGTCATCGCCGTGGACTACGGCCGGCCGCAGCTGCGCGGTCGCACCGCGTTTCCCGACGTGGTCAAGTGGGGCGAGATGTGGACCCCCGGCGCCAACTGGGCCACGACGCTCACGGTCAACCATCCCGTGCGCCTCGACGGCCACGCACTCAAGGCCGGCTCGTACTCGCTCTGGATGGTCCCCGACCAGAAGAACTGGACGCTCAACATCCACGCGCAGGCTCGGCGCTTCCACGAGAACCGGCCCAAGCCGACGGACTTTCTCCTCACGATCGACAAGGCGCCCGCCGCGGCCCCCAACCTCGAACTGCTCACGTTTGCCTTCACCGAGGTCGGCAAGACGGGGACGACGCTCGAGTTCCACTGGGGCACGACCGCGCTCGCGTATCGCATCGAGGTCGAGCCCAGCCTGCCGCCCGGGACGATGACCGAGGCCGAAGCGGCCGCGTACGTGGGCGCGTACACCATGATCATGTACGCCGGCAAGGGTGACAGCACCGTCGAGCCCCTCACCGTCGCGCTCAAGGACGGCCGCCTCCACGGCGTGGGCGCCACCCCCGACATGGAGTTCGCCATCGTCGGCGTGAGTTCGCGGAAGGGCGTGCTCTACCCGGCCTTCCTCGATCGCGGCGAGATCCAGGACGTCGAGATCGCGACGCCGCTCACCTGGCGCTTCCAGGGAAAGCGGGCCGTGGGCTTCACCGTCGCGGGGAGCGCGGCGGGCGGCGTCTGGTTCAAGGCCATCCGGCGCTGAGCGTCCCGGCGGGAGGACAGGTCCGCGACTCCCGAGCCAGTCCGTCTCACCCGAACGTGTAATATCGCGGGTCCCAACCGGACGACGAGCTTTCAGGTGCTGCGCTCAACCACGGCGACGTCCGTGGTGCCCCCCCTCCACGCGCTTCCCCGACTCCTCGCCATGCCGAAGACCTCGATCGTCCTCGTGGACAACAATCGCATGGTTCGCGACACCCTCGCGGCCATGCTGAACCGTCAGCCGGACATGGAAGTGATCGGCACCGATGTCGCCGGCTCCATCGACCTCGTGCGCGCGGGGCCCGACGTGGTCCTGCTCGACGTCGGCCTCTGCGACCAGGACAGCGTGCAGGAGGCGGCCAACCTCGCCGCCGTGTCGCCGGACGTGCGCATCATCGTCATGGACCTCGTGCCCGTGAACGAGGAGATCGTCGCCTTCGTGAGCGCCGGCATCTGCGGCTTCGTCCTCAAGGACAACACCTTCCCGGACCTCCTCACGACGATCCGCGCAGTCGCGGCGGGGGAGAAGGTGCTGCCCGCGCGCATGACCGAGTCGCTGTTCGCGCAGATCGCCAAGGAGGCGATGGAGCGGAACCGCGACGAGGTGATCGAGGAGATCAAGCTCACCGCCCGCGAGCGCGAGGTCATGGAGCTCCTCGCCGATGGCATGAGCAACAAGGAGATCGCGCACAAGCTCGACATCGCCCTCGACACCGCCAAGAGCCACTTGCGCAACGTCATGAAGAAGCTGGCGTTGCACACGCGGCTCGAGGTGGCGCTCTACTTCCACCGCGAAGTGGCGCAGAGCGAAGCGGCGTAGGGCGCACGCAGCGGCCGTTGGGCGCCGTCGCCCAACGGCCCGCATGCCGCTCACGCCGGGCGTCACGCGGCGCTGCGGTGCGTCGCGACAGCCCCTCAGTTCGTCAGCGTGAACCGGCAGCGCGGCTGGTCGCCGTGGTCACAATGCTGCGTCACGGCGACCCCGGCGTGCGCCTCGAGCAGCGACGCGACGATCGTGCACGCGGCCCCGTCGCGCCGCACCGCACTGGCCAGCGGGCACCCCGCGCCGGTGAGCTCCACCGCGTCGCGGCGCGCCTCCACCGCCGCGCGCCCCCCCAGTGCGCCGATCAGCGCCGCGCACGCCTCGGCGCGGCGCGCCAGCGGGCCCGGCGCGGCCGAGCCCAGCGTGCCGGCCAGCCGGCGACCCGCGTCGGCGTAGAGCGCGCGGCGGGGGCGCGGCTCCAGCCGGTCGGCCACCGCGGACACGAGCGCCGTCAGCGCCGCGGGGTACGCGAGCGACAGCGCCTCCTCCCCCGCCGGGGTGAGCGCGTACTCGGCCGCCGGTTGCCCGCGCTCGCCCGTGTGGCGGGGCCCGCGGCGCGCCACGAGGCCGTCGCGCTGGAGCGCCACCAGGTGCGTGCGCACGGCGTTGTCGGTCACGGCGAGCGCCTCCGCGAGGGCGAGGACGGTTGCGTGCCCCGTGCGGACCGCGTCGAGCACGGCCAGGCGGGCTTCCGGAAGGACGGGGCGGGCGCCGGACATGCGCATAGGCTAGCGCATTCCTATTAAGTACACAAGTTACTTGACTTATTAGGACGCGGCCGTCATCCTTGCACGACGCGGTTCGGCCGCCCCCCGGCATCCCGCCGGCGCGCCGAGCCCCCTCGCCGGAGTTCCGACATGACCCGTCCGCCCGTGCTCGCCCTCGCCGCCGCCCTGCTGCTGCTGCCCGCCGCCGCGACCGCCCAGCCCGCCGCCCGCGCCCTCGACGATGCCGCCATCGTCGGCATCTTCGACGCCGCCAACACGTGGGACATCGCCACCGGCACCCTCGCCGCGAAGAAGGCGCACCGCGCCGACGTGAAGGCGTTCGGCGCCATGCTCGCGCGCGACCACAAGAGCGTGCAGGCGCAGGGGCGCGCCCTCGCCGGCAAGCTCCACGTCACCCCCACGCCCGTCTCCGCCGACTTCGCGCTCAAGCAGGATTACGAGGCCACCATGAAGCAGCTCGCCGGCCTCTCGGGGGCCGCGTTCGACGACGCCTTCCTCGCCCACGAGGTCGCGTACCACAAGGCGGTGATCGACGCCGTCACCAGGAGCTTCCTCCCCGCGATCTCGAACGCCGAGCTCAAGGCGTTCGTGCAGAAGGTCGCCCCGGCCTTCGCGGCTCACATGGCGGCGGCGGAGAACCTGCAGCAGAAGAAGTAGCGCGCGGCTTGACGGGGCCCATCGGCCGGTTCACTCTGGGACATCCGGAGGTACCTCGATGTCCCCGTCGCGTCGCATGCGCGTGTTCGCCTGGTGCGTTGCGCTCGTCCCCGCGCTGCTCGACGCGCAGGCGGCGCGGCGCGCCCCGGCCATGGCGGGCAACCAGCTGCTCAACGTGCTCGTCGAACTCGATGGCACGGTGAAAGTCTGGGGCCCCGCCGGCATGTGGGAGCTCACCCGTGGATTCGGCGCGGCCGACCCTGGCACCCAGGAGGTCCCCACCGCCCTGCCCGGCGTGTCGGGGATCGTGGATGTCGCGGTCGGCCCGTCGCAGGTCCTGCTCCTCACGCGCGACAGCACCGTGCTCGCGTGGGGCGGCAACGACCGCTGCGAAGTCGGCACGGGCACGACGCGCACGATCAAGTCGCCCGTCCTCGTGCAGGGCCTCACCCGCGTCGTCGCGATCAGCGCGGGCGAATTCACGTCGGCCGCGATCCGCGCCGATGGCACCGTCTGGCTGTGGGGCAACGTCGAGGCGTCGAACCTGGGCCTCGACCGTCCCCTCGCCGATGATCGGTGCGTCGGCCATCCGGTGCAGGTCGCCGGCATCGATCACGTCGTGCAGGTCGAATTCGGCGCCACCGATCCGGTCATGCTCAAGGACGACGGCTCGGTGTGGACCGTGGGCAAGAAGCCCAGCTCCATCTTCGGCGCGCGTCCCGCTGGCGGGGTCGGGCCCATCCGGCTGCCCAACGTCGCGCCGGTGGCGGCGCTGGGCGTGGGCGACCCCAGTGTGCTCGTCCTTGCCGACGGGCACGTGCTCATCGAGGGCCCCGCACCCAAGTCGGTCCGCGATCGCGACCCCAAGGCCAACGTGCTCCGCCCCGTGCCCAACCTCGCGACCGTCAGGCGCGTGAAGACGCACAACGGCACCTTCATGGCGCAGCTGGCCGACGGCACGCTCCGCGGCTGGGGCAACGGCTACCACGGATCGCTCGGCAGCGGCCACGGCGATCGCGCCAACGAGCCGCCCACCGAACCGATCAGGCTCGGCCCCGTGCTGAGCTACATGCAGTCCGGCGGCGAAGGCTACGCCATCCGTCCCGACGGCACGCTCATGCGCTGGGGGGTGCTCGCGCCCGAGTCGAGCGCGACCGAGTTCGAGCTCAAGCCCGTCCCCTGGCGCAAGGTCACCGTCGCGCCCTGACGCCGCGCGCGGCGCGTCCGCCGTGGCGGAACGCGCCGATTGCGCGCGCGGGCCGCTACTGCTTCACCAACTCCACGCGCCGGTTCTTCGCGCGTCCCTCTTCCGCGTCGTTCGATCCCACCGGCGCGTACGGCCCGTTGCCGAACGCCCGGAGCCGCGCCGCGGCGATGCCGTGCGTCTTCACGAGCGCCTGCACGACCGCCTGCGCCCGCGCCTGCGAGAGCGTCATGTTCCCCTCGAGCGCGCCCTGGTTGTCGGTGTGCCCGACCACGTACAGCTTGAGGCCCAAGTCGCCCTGCAGGAGCTTGGCCACCTCGGCGATCGCCGGCGCCGACTCGGGCTTGAGCTCCGACTTCCCCGTCTCGAAGTAGATCCCGTCCACCTGCACGTGGCCGGTGGCCTTGAGGCCGCTCGCGAACGCGTCCGCGCTCGCCACCAGTTCCTGCACCATCGCCGCCTTCTCGATGATCGTCAGGATGTACTTGCCCGTGTAGTCGGCCCACGCCTCGATCCACAGCTCCTTGCCGTCCTTGGTGAGCCTGATCGTCTCCTCGCTCCCGGTCGACGCGACCAGCTTGCCGCCCACGCGCGTGATCGCGGTCTCCACGTTGCGCAGCACCTGCAGCGTGCTCGGCTTCACCTTCAGGTCGCGCGGCGGCTGGTAGCGGAGGTTGGTGAACGTCCCCTCCACGCGCGTCTTCGTGTCCTTGCCGGTCACGAACGAGTACGCGTCGAACTGCTTGAGCGTGCACGACTCGATCCAGTAGTCCGGCAGCCGCGTGAGCAGGGGATGGTCGGCGCAGTTGGCGGCGTCCTTCTGCGCGGCCGCGACGGCGGGCAGGAGCGCGAGGGCACCAAGCAGGGCGAGGCGAGCACCGGACATGGAACTCCTCCAGGCGATGGGGCGAACACGCGCGGATGAAGCGATGGCACCGCGCCGGCAGACGCAGGACGCTGCAACATGGCACCGACCGGACCAATCCGCACGACGGCGCGCCCCTGACGCCCTTGGGCGACCCCGGTAGCTTTGCCGCGACGCCCTCGCCCCGATTCACATGACCGCCCTGCTCCGCCGCACCACGATCGCCCTCGCGCTCGCGCTCCGTGCCGGCTCCGCCGCCGCGCAGGCCATCCCCTTCACGACGGCCGCCACGCCCTGGGACAGCGAGCAGCTCGGCAACCATCGCGCCGTGGTGCGCGTGGGCGCCGATGTCCGGTTCGCGCGCGCCGAGCTCCCGTGGCGTCGCCCCGACCGCCATCCCGAGCTCAAGGCGGTGCTCGTCGTGAGCGAGCGCGACGGCACGCCGATCCGCAACGTGCGCCGCGGCAACATCACGCAGGAGAAGGGCGTCATCGACTTCGAGCCCGCGGCGGGCGCTGGGCGCTACTTCAT
>JACQES010000413.1 GCA_016200495.1 Gemmatimonadota bacterium | reverse complement strand
TGGAGAGCCCCAACAGTTCCACCTCGACCTCGTCACCGGCCGCCAGGGGCCCCACGCCGGCCGGCGTCCCCGTGCACACCAGGTCACCGGGCTCGAGCGTCATGATCTGGCTGATGTAGCTGAGCAGGAACGGGATGCCGAAGACCATCATGCTGCCGGTCCCCCGTTGCCGCTCGACGCCGTTGACCCGCGTCACGACCGTCACCGCGCCGAGGTCGGCGGGCGCCGGCACCTCGGGACCCACGGGGCAGAACGTGTCGAACCCCTTGGCCCGGGTCCACTGCCCGTCCGACTTCTGGAGATCGCGCGCGGTGACGTCGTTGACCGCGCACAGGCCGCGGATCGCGCGCGCCGCCGTCGCCTCGTCGGCTCGGCGCAGCACGGCGCCCACCACCACGCCGATTTCCCCCTCGTACTCGACCTGCTTCGACGCCCCCGGCAGGACGATGGGGCCCCCGGGCGCGTTGAGCGAGGACGGGGGCTTGAGGAACAGGAGGGGCTGCTTCGGCACGTCGTTGCCCAGCTCCTTGGCGTGGTCAACGTAGTTGCGGCCGACGCAGACGATCTTGCCGGGACGGGTCGGGGTCACGGGGGCGTGCGTGGGTGGTTCAGGGATGGACTGCCTCAACCTTTAATGATACACCCGACCCGTCCGGAGCGTGGGCGGGCGCAGGGGCATTTAGCGCGTGCCTCGCATGCGACGGCCGGTGCCCCGAGATACCCCCGGATTGCGCTTCGCCCCCAAGGAGGACATTCTGGCGGCTTCGCGGCACCACGCAGTATCTCACACCCTCTCGACAGGACTCAACTCATGCGCAAACTGCTCTCCACGCTCGCCGTTGCCGCCGTCGTCACCACCGGCTGCTACCACGCCACCGTCGTCACGGGCCTGCCGGCCAGCTCGGAGACGGTCTCGCAGCAGTGGGCGGCGGCGTGGATCGACGGACTGGTTCCGCCGTCGACGGTCGAGTCCGCGTCGAAGTGCCGGAACGGCGTCGCGAAGGTCGAGACGCAGATGAGCTTCCCGAACATGCTCGTCGGGATGATCACCTTCGGTATCTTCACCCCGATGCAGATTGACGTGACCTGCGCGTCGTCGAACCGCATGGGCGCGCTCCCCGGCAACGCGAAGACGGTGGCCGTGAAGAACGACGCGAGCCGCCAGGAGCTCGAGGGCGCCCTCGCCCAGGCGATCGAGCTTTCGCGCAAGAGCGACCAGCCCGTCTACCTCGTGCACGAGTAGCGCCGGGGTGAACGAACGAGGCCGCGTCCGGTATCGGGCGCGGCCTCGTTTCGTTCCGGGACGCGGGGCGGGCTAGAAGTGCCGCCCGAACGTCACCATGATCGCGTTGGCGCTGCCGCCGGCCGAGTTCACGATGTAGAACTTCGCCTCGACGAAGCAGGGCGAACCGCCGCAGCTGAAGTCGCCGCCGAAGCCCGGCGCGAAGCCCAGGTCGGTGGACGAGCCGCTGCCGCCCCCGCTCACCGAGCCGCTCGTGGCGTTGAAGCCGAGGCGGAAGAGCGCGTAGGGCTTGAAGCCGCCCGACGCCTCGATGTGCAGGATGCCGCTCGCGCCGAAGCCGAACGACGTGAGGTTGTTGAGGCCGTTCTTGCCGGCGAAGTAGTTGAAGTCGGCTTCGGGCCGCAGCCCGAACTCCTTGGTGAAGCGGTACTCCGCGCCACCGATTGCGCCGAAGCCGAAGCTCGTCACGTTGCTCAGGTTGCCGATCGGGAGCGCCAGCGTGGCGCCCGCGAACGGCGTCCACGAACCGACGGCCTGCGCGCGCGCGGCGCCCGCGGAGAGAAGCACGGCGGCACCGGCGAGCGCCGCAGAACGCATCCAGGAAGTGCGCATGGGGTGGGTGAGCCTCGGGAAGGGGGAACGTCCGCCCTCACAGGCGTGCGGGCGGGGATGCCGTGAATCAAGGGTCGCCCCACGGCGGGCGCAAGCAACACGGTCGAGGTGGCGCTTCAGGGAATCCCGGAGGCGCCACCCCGCCGTGGAACAGCGTCGCGCGCCTAGCGGAAAAAGCCGGTGATCCCTGCGCCGAGGCCGAACGTGGTCGTGTTCGCCCCGCCGCCCGTCGAGATCTGGAGCGGCACCATGAGGTCGATGCTCATCCCCTTGGTGACGAAGAACGAGTACTGGCCGAACGCGCCGAAGTTGGTCTGGTTCGACGCGCCGCCGCCCGGCGAGAACAGGTTGATCTGGCCGCCGATGCTGAAGCCGCCCTTCTCCGTCGGGTTGATCCAGTAGCGCACGTACGGTCCGATGCCGAACGAGGTCCGGCTCGCGCCACCGCCCGAGAACGACTGGAGGAGCACGTTGCCGCCGACTTCGAGGTTCTTGTTCACGAGGTAGCCCGCGAGTCCGTTGAAGCCGAAGATGGTCTGCGTCTGGCCACCGCCCGACGTCACCTGAAGGCCGGCCTGCGGGCCGGCGCCGAACGTCATGAGGGTCGTGCCCAGGGTCCACGTGCCGGCCTGGATCGGTGACTGGGCCTGCGCGAGCGACGCGGTCGAGGTGGCGATCGCCACGGCGAGGAACGTGCGAGAAAGGCTTCGCATTGGGGGGAGTCCTCCGGTATTTGGTAGTCTGGTCCGCGCGCATCCATGCGCGCCGGGCCAACCTGAACGCTACTGTCGGACGTCCGCGAACTGCACGCTTGACCTTTGGGCGCCTGTGAGCCGAATCACCTGTGACGCAGCGCACGAACGCACGACGGCCCTCCCGGCCGGAGCCGGGAGGGCCGTCGCTTGCCGCGCGGGAACGGTTAGAAGCGGATGCCGAGCGTGATCGGGATCCACCCCGTGCTCGAGCCCGAGGTCTGCACCGACATGTAGCGCAACTCGACGAACAGCGACTGGCCACCGGCCGCGAAATTCGCGCCGACGCCGCCGCCGAAGCCCACCTTGGTCTCGCTGGGCGGGCACAGCGCACCGCAGCCGCTCACCGAGCCGTTGAACATGCCGAGGCCGGCCAGCACGTACGGCTTGAAGGCGCCGTCCATCTGGATGTTGTACACCCCGTTCACCATCCCGCCGAGGAAGCTGATGCTGCCGCTCCCGACCTTGGTGCCGAAGTAGTCGTACGACACGTCACCGCGGAGCGAGAAGTCGCTGTTGACCATGTACCACGCGTGACCGGCGCCACCGTAGCCCATGTTCACGTTGTTGCTGGCGTCCCCCGAGGGAATGCGGAGCCCGGCCGAGAGCCCGAATGCCCATGGGTTGGCGTCCGCCGACTTGGATTGGGCCGTGGCCGAGGTCGAGACGACGGCCAAGGCGAGTGCGGCAGCGGCGAGGCGAATGCGCATGAAGCGGTTCCTCACGAATTGGAGAGTGTGTTGCGCCGGTCCGCGGCGGCGCGTTGGATCCAGGTGCGGACGTTTTCGCGGGCGCGAACATGCCCGGCGGGCATGACGCGCCCCTTATTCAACCACCACAATACGGGCATGGACGGTCTTAAGTGTCAATTCCGGGTCGGCAACTCGCCGATCACGCGCTTTCCTCCCCGTCAGCGTCGCCCAAACGCCCCGCGTAGAACCCCTCCACCGCCGTCCGGAGCTCGGCCCACCGCCCGATCCGGCGGCGCGCGGGCGGCAGGCCGGCGAGCAGACCCCGGCCGTACGTCTTGGTGCCCACCCGCGAGTCGGCGATCACGACGACACCGCGGTCCGTTCCCGACCGGATCAGCCGGCCGAACCCCTGCGTCAGCGACAGCGCCGCGTGGGGAAGCATGTACTCACGGAACGGATCGCCCCCCGCCGACTCGATCCGCTCGCACTGCGCGGCCGTGATCGGCTCGGTCGGCACCCGGAACGGCAGCTTCGCGATCAGCAGCGCCCGGAGCGCCCGCCCCGGCACGTCCACCCCCTCCCAGAAGCTCGACGTGCCGAGGAGGATCGCGTCGCCGCTGTCCCGGAAGCGCGCCAGCAATTCGTGTCGCGACGACTCGCCGTGCACCAGCAGCGGCCACCGCCGGTCCAGCCCTTCGGCGCGCAGCATCTCGGCCGCCGCCCGCAGCTCCCGGTGGCTCGTGAACAGGGCGAAGCAGCCGCCGTCGCTCGCGGCCACCAGCTCGCCCAGGATCGTGAGCACGCGGGAGCGGTGTCCCGCCGCGTCGGCGTTCGGCGCCGGCAGGTCGGTCGGCACCACCAGCAGCGCCTGCGAGGCATAGTCGAACGGCGACGGCAGCTGCCGCTCGAGCGGCGGCGGGTCGGCGTCGGCGAGCCCCAGCCGGCCGCGCGTGAACTCGAACCGGTTGCCCGCCGTCAGCGTGGCGCTGGTCACGATCGTCGTCGAGAGCCGACCGAACAGGTCGTCGCGCAACAGCGCCTCGAGGTCGAGCGGCACCGCGCTCGCCACCACGTTCCCCTCCGTCGGGCGCCCGCGGAACTCGAGCCAGCGCACCTGCGCCCCGGCGTCGGCGCCGGGCTTGAGCGCCCGCTTGAGCGCGTCGCCCGCCCCCTCGAGCCGCCGCACCGTGGCGCGCACTTCCGCGAGCACCGGTGCCAACTGCTCCTCGCGCGCGAGGTCGGCGCCGAGCCGGCGCTTGAGCGTCTCCAGCCCTTGGGCGAGCGACGCGAACAGCGCCACGACATCGGTGAAGGCCCGCTCGAGCCCGGCCTGCCACGCCGCGGCCTTCGCGAACTCGTCGGTCAGCCGCAGCTGCGGCACGCCGGCCTCGGTGACGAGCGCGCCGAGGATGTCGAACAGCACCGCCGCGCGCTCGCGCCCGGTCTGTACGTCCGGGAGCAGCTGCCGCGAGATCAGGATCTGGCTCGCGTCGAGCAGGGCGTCCCCCTGCTTCGCGAGCTTGAGCAGCGCCGCCTGCTTCTGGTAGAGCGTCGGCAGGAGCCCGCGCCCCTTCCGCTCGAGCCGCCCGAACAACCGCTCGACCGCGCGGCGCGACACGCTCGCGCCGAGCCGCTCGAGGGCGGCGTCCTCGAGGTGGTGCCCCTCGTCCACCACGAGCCGGTTGAAGGCGGGCAGCACGGCGGCGTCCGTCCAGTTCTGCGCCGAGCGCCGCACCGCCAGGTCGGCCATGAGGAGCGCGTGGTTCACGACGATCACGTCGGCGTTCGCGGCCGTGCGCCGCGCCTTGAACAGGAAGCAGTCGTCGAAGTGCGGGCACTTCATGCGCGGGCACAGGTCCGGCTCCGCGGCGATCTCGTCCCACACTTCGGGGCGCGGCGGCGTCGCCAGGTCGGCGCGGGAGCCGTCGCTGGTGCGCTCAGCCCACTCGGCCAGCCGCTCCACCTCCTGCCCCGCCGCATCCTCGAACAGCGTCGCGCTCGCGCTCCGTGCCTGCGCGAGCCGCGCGAGGCACACGTAGTTGCTCCACCCCTTGAGCATCGCGAACCGCACCGGCTGGTCGGCGAGCGCGCGCTTGAGGAACGGCAGGTCCTTCGCGACGAGCTGCTCCTGCAGGTTGATCGTGTTGGTGCTGACGACCGTCCGCTCGCCGTTCTTCGCCGCCCAGCGGAGCGCGGGCACCAGGTAACCGAGCGACTTGCCGACTCCCGTGCCCGCCTCGATCAGCCCGACGCCCCCCTCGTTGTAGAGCCTGGCCACGGCGCGCGCCATCGCGCGCTGGCTCGCGCGATCCTCGAACTCCGGGTGGGTGGCGGCCACCGGGCCGTCCGGCCCGAGGTCGGCGTCGATCTCGGCCAGCACGAGCGGCGTGGTGGCGGGCGCGACGGGCACCTCGACCACCACGTACAGCTCCGTCGCCTCGTTGTTGACGATCGCGAACCCGACGCCGTTGTCGTGGATGCCGGCCGCCACGGCCAGGTCCGCGTCCGACGGATCGAGCACGCCGGAGGGATGGTTGTGGATCAGCAATTCGCCGCGCCGCGCGAAGCCGGGCAGCGCGAGTACGCTCGCGATGTCGCCGCGCGCGGCCACGCGCACCGCCTCCACGTCGCCGGCCGCGTCGAGCGAGCCGACGAAGCACACCTCCCGCCCGCCGGCGAGGAAGACGTTCGCGCGAATGGCCTCCCGGGCGGCGGTGGTCAGCCGCATCGGGCGCTCACTACGTCTTGAGCGGCTTCTTCTTCGCCGCGGGGAAGAGCACGTTGTTCAGGATGAGTCGGTACCCGGGCGAGTTCGGGTGCAGCGACAGGTCGGTCGGCGGCGCGTTGATCGAGTGCTGCGGGTCCTCGGGGTCGTGACCGCCGAGGAAGGTCCACGAGCCCTTGCCGTAGTCGCCATGCACGTACTTGACCCACGGCGCCCCCTCCTCGTACGCGAGCACGGTGACCCCCGGCTTGAGCGTCGCCTTCGTGAAGCTGGTCGTCACCCCATAGTAGTCGGGGATCACGCTCCGGTGGTCCTGCGTCAGCATCGCCGCCACCGGGTCGAACTTGGCCGAGAACCCGAACAGGGTGAAGGTCCCCAGCGGCTGCCGGCGCCCGGGCACGTTCACCTGGTGCCCGTCGATGTCGCTCATGGCATTGATGAACGCGTTCTTCTCGAGGTGCGCGTTCTGGAAGGCCATCGTCCGCGCCCAGTCCAGCTTCTCGTCGGCGCGCTCGTCCATCGGCGTGTCGTCGGCGAACGGGCCGGCGATGTCCACGTTGTGCGCGGCGATCGCGAGGTCGAGCGTCTCGGTCGCGCCGCACATCGCGAACAGGAAGCCGCCCTTGTCCACGAAGAGGCGGATCCGGTCGGCCACCCCCTTCTTGAGCGCGGGGATGTTCGCGAAGCCGAGCTTCCGCGCCGTCGCGAGCATCTGCGTGCGCTGCGCCTGGAACCACGGCTGGTCGCGGTAGGCCATGTGCAGCTTGTTGAGCTGCCCCGTGAAGTCCTCGTGGAAGAGGTGCAGCCAGTCGATCTTGGCCAGCCCTTCCCCCATCACGTCGTCGTCCCAGACCTTCGTGAACTCGATCCCCGCGTACTCGAGGGCGAGCGTGACCGCGTCATCCCAGGGCGGGGCGTTCGGCGGCGTGTAGATCGCGATGCGCGGCGCCCGCTCGAGCACCACCGATTCCATGTTGCCGCCCGCGATTTCGGCCCGCATCCCCGCCACCGCGCCGTCGTCGGCGGGCTCGACCGTCACGCCGTCAAGCGCCGCCTTGCGGCGGAACTCGGCGTTGTCCGGGATCAGGAACGACCCGCCGCGGTAGTTGAGGAACCACTCCGCCTTGCGCTCGTTCTTGAGCACGAAGTAGGTGAGCCCGTACGCCTTGAGGTGGTTGCGCTGCGCGTCGTCCATCGGCACGAGCAGGAACTGCGCGGCGAGGCGCGCGGGGGCGAGCAGCAGGCCGCAGGCGACCAGCACGCCGATCCGCATCCGCCGCCACGCCGTCACGCGCGCCACGGCGAGCCGAAGCGAGTGCCCGCGGGCCGCCTTGCGCGACCGCCCGCGGCGCGAACGCGCATCAGGCACCGACGCCATCACGCGCAGACCGGGCCCACGCGCCCCGATGACGGTCGCACCCGCGGCCCCACTCTCGATGCACTGCGTCATCCGGTCGTCCCGCGCTTCTTGAGGGCCTCGAGCTCGCGTCGTGCCTGCGGCACCAGCGCGCTCGTCGGCCAGGTGAGGATCAGGTGTTCGAGGTGGTCGGTCGCGCCCGCCGGCTGGCCCTGCCGCGTGAGCGCGCGCGCCCACTCGAGCTCGGCTTCGGGCGCCTCGGGGGCCGCCGCATGCTCGCCGACCACGCGCGTCCACAGCGCGATCGCCGTCTTGTCGTCCTTGCGCGCGGCGTGGAGCCGCGCCGCGATCGAGAGCAGGAGCGGCGCGGCCTCGGGCAGCTCCTTCGCGGCCTCGGCCAGGCCCGCGGTCGCCGCGATCGTGTCGTTGCGCGCCAGCGCGAGGAATGCCGCGCCGGTGCGCGGCGCCGTCGGCGTGCGCGTCCGCGCGAGCAGCGCGAGCGCGCTCACCGCGTCGGCGCCGCCCTCGCGCGCCTGCCGCAGCTCGCGGCGCGCCACCGCGAGGTCGCCGCGATAGAGCGCCACCCATCCCGCCACCTGGTCGTCGTCACCGTCGGCTCCCGCGGCGTCCAGCGCCGCCTGCGCGCGCGTGAGGTCGCCGACCTTGACCCAGCCGCGCGCGATCGAGCCCGAGAGCCGGCGCGTGAGCGCCGGGTCGAGGCGCGACGCGAACCGCGTCACCAGCGACTCCGCCGCCTGCGGCCGACCGAGCGCCGCG
>JACQES010000412.1 GCA_016200495.1 Gemmatimonadota bacterium | reverse complement strand
TCTCCCGCGCGCGCCGCCTCGATCGCGGCGGTGAGCGCGAGCAGGTTGGTCTGGTCGGCCAGTTCGCGGATGTCGCCGATGAAGTCCGTCACGCGCGGCGTGCTCGCGGTGAGCCCGTGCACGTGCGTCGCGCTCTCGGAGATGAATCCCTTGGCCCCCACCAGCCGCTCGAGCGCGATCCCGATCGTGTCCCGGTGCTCGAGCGCCGACTCGCGCGCCCGCACCGCGGCCCCCGCGGCGAAGCTCCCCTCGCGCACCACCTGGTCGGTCGCGCTGGCCATGTCGCGCGTCACGTCGAGGGCGTGGAGCAGCTGCTCCCCCTCCTCGCCGATGGCGCGCGTGATGTCGGCGATCGTGCGCGCCACCGACTCGCCCCCCGAGCGCAGCTGGCGCGCCGATTCCGCCAGCGTGGCGATCTGCCGGCCCAGCCGCTCGACGGCGTCGAGCAGCGGCTGGCGCAGGTCGTGGATGTGGAGCGTCGTCGCGAGCTGCGTGCTGAACCGCCGCACGAGGTCGAGCTCCTTGTCGCGGTACATCGACGGCTTCACGTGCTCGATCTCGAGCAGCCCGACGTTGCGGTCGCCGAACCGGAGGGCGGCCATCGCCATCGAGCGCACGTTGGCGGGGCGCACGCGCACGCGCGGGTCGCGCCGGGCGTCGTTCACCGCGATCGGCGTCGCCGACTCGAGCGCCTGCCGCCGCAGCTCGCGCCCCGCCTCGGGCTCGGGCCGCGCCGACGGCAGCGCCTGGCCGTTCCCCTCGTAGAGCAGCGTCAGCTGCTCGCCGTTCACCCGCCAGATGCGGAGCGCCGTCCAGTCCACGAGCCGCCGCGCGAGCCCCTCGATGCGGCCGAACGCCTCCTCCAGCGTCGCATCGCTCGCCACCACCAGCTCCATCGCGAGGATCTTGTTGAGCTCCTCCGCCGCGATCGACTCCTCGAGGATGCGCTTGAGCAGGAGCCCGGCGAACCCGAGCACGAGCGACGCGACGAGCGCGCCGATCCACCCGACCGTCTGGATGGCCACCAGCGCGATCGTGACGGCCGCCGTCCCCGCGCCGAACGTGATCACCTCGTAGCGCAGGATGAGGGAGCGCTCCTCGGCGTACAGCTTGTCGCGCGCCAGCAGCGTGAAGTAGAGCAGCGCCCGGCCGATCAGGAAGTGCGCGACATTGAACAGCGCGAAGGCCGGCAGCGTCTCGGTCGAGAGGCCGGTGAACCGGGTGATGCCGGTCGCCGACGCGGTCGCCGCGTAGAAGCCGTACGCCGCCACCAGCGCGATCACCTCGCGCCCGCCGTTGATGACCGAGGGCCGGTTGGGCTTGCCCAGGACGAACCGGTCGGCGAACACCACGCCCACGTAGAGGGCGAGCGCCGTCCCCGCCGCGCCGATCACGAGCGTGCCCCCGACCGCCACCATCGAGAGGAGGTTGAGGGCCGAGTACTTGGTGGTCGGGATCTGGAACGCACGGAGCGCCCCGGCGGCCAGCGTGACGAGCACCACGCCGTACCACGCCTCGATGCTCCAGTGGCTCGCGGTGAGGAGCGAGGCCACCAGCAGCAGGAGCCCGCCGATCGTGACGGTACCGGGGTACCAGGCGAGCAGGCGATCCATGGTCAGCCCTCGTCGAGAGCGGCGCGCAGCGATCGCACGAGCGCCACGGCCTCGGCCGTGGAGCGCTCCGCGGCGGCGACGAGCGCGGACCCGACGACGACGCCGTCGGCGAGGCGCCCGACCTCGCGCGCCTGCTCGGGCGTCGAGATCCCGAACCCGACGCACACCGGCAGCGCGCTCGCGGCCTTCAACCGGGCGATCGACGCCGGCAGCTCCGTGGCGATCGTGCGGCTCTGCCCGGTGACGCCGAGGCGGCTGATCAGGTACACGAACCCGCTGCCATGGCGCGCGATCTCCGCCATGCGCGCGTCGGGCGTGGTCGGCGCCACGAGACGCACGAACGCGAGCGGGCTCGCACCGACCCACGCCTCGCGCTCCGGATCCGCGCCCACCGGCAGGTCGGTGATGAGGAGGCCGCTCACCCCGGCGTCGGCGGCGCGGGCGAGCACGTCGGGCCCGGCGGCGATCAGCGGGTTGAGGTACGTGAAGAGCACCAGCGGCACGTCCACGCGCGCCTCGCGCGCGAGGGCGAGCGTCCCCTCGAGCGTCATGCCGTGCCCGAGCGCGCGCTGCGAGCTGCCCTGGATGACCGGCCCGTCGGCGAGCGGGTCGGAGAACGGCACGCCGAGCTCGATCACGTCCGCGCCGGCCTCCGCCACGCCGCGCACCAGCGCCAGCGACGCCGCGGGGTCGGGATGCCCCGCGGTGAGGTAGCAGACGAGGGCGCGGCGGTTCTGGCGGCGGAGCGCGGCGAAGCGCGCGGTCAGGGCATCAGCGGAAATAGTCACCGATGCGGATGCCATAGCGCTCCGGATTCTCCGTCTTGATGATCGTCCGCGGGAAGGTCCCGTCGGGGTTCTGCAGCGAGAGCGCGACCTCGATGCCCGGATAGACGACGTTGCCGTTCGCGTCGCTGACGAGCAGCACCACCGGGCGCGAGGCCATCTCGGGATTCGGGTCGGTGCCCTGCACCACCGCCAGCTCGAAGGTGTCGAGCATGACCAGCGTGCCGACCGGGTAGATGCCCAGCATGGCCACGAACGCCTTGACGAGCATCGGGTCCATGCCGCGCCGCGGGTTGTCGCGCATCTCCTGGAGCACGATGGCCGGCGCCACGGGGTTGGCGTACGCGCGCTGCGTGGTGGCGGCGTCGAAGCCGTCGGCGATCGCGACGATCTTGCTGAAGATCGACAGGTCGCGCTCGCGCACCGTGCGCGGGTAGCCGGTCTGGTCCACGCGCATGTGGTGCTCGTACGCCACCACCATCGAGCGGTACGGCATGTCGGCCGACGCGCGGAACTGGAGCAGCGTGAGAAGGCCGCGCCACGTGTGCGTGGTGAGCAGCCGCCACTCCTCCTCCGAGAGCTTCTCCGACTTGTTGAGCACGTCGAGCGGGATCCGCGCCTTCCCGATGTCGTGGAAGAGCGCGGCCATGCCGAGGTCGTAGAGCTGGAGCTTGTCGAGGAGGAGGCGCCGGCCGAGGGCCACGCTGAAGATGCAGACGTTGAGCGAGTGCACGAAGGTGTACTCGTCGTAGTCGCGGATCGTCGTGAGTCCCACGAGCGACGTCTCGTCGGCGAGGATCTGGTCGACGATCGTCTGCACCACGCGCTTGACCCGCTTGAGTCCCGACGCTCGCCCGAGGCGGATCGAGTTGACGACGTCCTTGGTGACCGCGATCCCCTGGGCGTAGACGCGCTTGGCCGCCTCCTTCTTCTGCGCGTTGGTGCGCCGCTCCTCGCCCGTCTCCGACGGCGGGGCGAGCAGGAAGTTGCGCACTCCCGCGTCCGACAGCCGTCCCGCCACCCAGTCCAGCCGCTCCTCGGGCGCGCGCGGGCCGGCCGAGTCCTGCTGCAGCGTGCTCAGCAGCACGATGTAGTCGCGCGGCAGCGGCGGCTGCTCGAGGTGGAGCTCGCCGATGCCGTTCGCCTTGAGCTTCTCGCTCACCATCTTGAACGACGCGAAGTTGTCCGCCTCGAGGCGGAGCTGCGAGCCGTTCATGAAGAGCGCGTCGCCCGAGATGCGGAGGTCCAGTTCCTGCGAGAGGCGGAGGATCTCCGAGGTGACCGCGATCAGGTCGAGCACCGCCTTCTGCACGGCCGCGTTCTCGACCGGGTAGAGCTTGAGGTTGCGGAGCGCCCCCGCGAAGGCGAGCACGTACACGCGCCCCAGCCGCTTGAGGTCCGCCCCCTCGGGCGCCTCGGTGATGGCCGACAGGAGCTGCGACGTGCGCGGGCCGGCCGGGTTCTCGAGCGCGCGCTGGGCCTGCGTCGGGCGCGACGGGGTGTTGGCGTCGCTCATCGGGCCTGGTCCCCGCGGAGGGCGCGGTTGACCGCGTTGCGCACGACGACATCCTTCTCGTCCACCGCCTTGCGGAGCGCCACCTGCGCCTTC
>JACQES010000030.1 GCA_016200495.1 Gemmatimonadota bacterium | reverse complement strand
GTGGCGGAGCGGCAACGGCCACCGCTGGCACAGGATGAGGCGCGGTCCCACGATCGTGCCCGCGTCGATCGCCTTGCGCTGGTCGAGGAGGACCGGCGTCCCCGCGCCGTCGCCGGCGTCGCGCACGGCGGTGATGCCGTGCCCCATGTACAGGCGGTACGCGTAGTCGAGCCCGCGCGGCCCGAGCTCGTTGTTCCGGGGCGGCAGGTGCGCGTGCATCTCCACGAGCCCCGGCGTCACGTACTGCCCCTTGGCGTCGATCACGATGTCGCCCGTCGCGCGCTGGAACTTCGGGCCGTAGCCCGCCGCGTTCACCGGGTCCATCGGGATCATGTCGGTGATGACGCCGTTCTCGATGACGATGTCCACCGGCCCCTCGGGCGGCATGCCGCGATTGGTGCCCGGCGTGCCGCGACCCGACACCACGATCGCGTTGCGGATGACGAGCCGCTTCCCCTTCTCGCCGCGGATCGTGCCCATCGCGAGCGGCCCCGGACCGTTGTTCGGCTCGAGGAGCCGCTCCTGCGCGCGCATCGCGCGGGCCGGCACGAGGGTGGCGAATGCGAGCGCCGCGAGCAGCGCGACGCGCGAGGGTCCGGCAACGAGGGGCGCGGGCATGGCAGTCTCCAACGTGAAGGCGCGCCGCAACGCTACGCTGCGGCGCGCCCTCGTGCAACGCGCCGGCGCACCCGACCGCTGTCGGATGCGCCGGCACGCGCGCTGCCGTCGGGCATCACCCGGCGGAGGGAATCTCCCCGCGCTTGGCCGCCTGCGCGATCAGGTCGCCGGCGCGGAACGCCATCGCCATGATCGTCATCGTGGGCTGGCCGCGCCCGCCCGTCACCATCGACGACCCGTCCACCATGAACAGGTTGGGCACGTCGTGCGCGCGGTGGTTCCTGTCGATCACGCTCGTCGCCGGGTCGTTGCCCATGCGGCAGGTGCCGAGCAGGTGCACCTGCCCACCGGTCTGCTCCTCGTCGCCGGTGGGCGTCGGGAAGGCCCAGCTGGTCTGCGCCCCGGCCGCGTCGAGCAGGTCCTTGGCCCGGTCGGCGAACCACTTGTAGACCTTGAGGTCGTTCGGGTGCTCCTTGAACGTGAGCCGGTTGACCGGCAGCCCCCACGCGTCCTTCACCTCGTCGTCGAGCGTGAGGTTGTTGGTCGGCACCGGCAGCGACGTCGTGTGCCCGAACGCGTTCACCGTGCGCGTGAAGCCGTGCGCGAGCGCCTGCTTGAACTTGGCTCCCCACTGCGGCGTCTCCGGCGGCACCCCCGCGAACCCGAACACGATCGGCGTGAAGATCTGGCGGAAGTCGAAGCCGCCGCCGCCGTAGAACCCCACCTTGCCCGGGTCGAGCTCGTACGTGTCGTGGATGATGCGCGAGACCGCCACGCCCTTGTAGCCGTTCACCTCGTGCTCGAACACGCCGTTGGCGATCACGTTCCCGTTGAACATGATGTTCTGCCCGACCACGCCGCTCGAGTTGGCGAGGCCGTTCGGGAACCGGTTCGACTTGCTCATGAGGAGGAGCCGCGGCGTCTCGGCCCCGTTGGCGCAGATGACCACCGCCTTCGCGCGCTGGAACACCTCGCGCTTCTGCTTGTCGAAGTAGATGACGCCGGTCACGAGCCCCTTGTCGTTCACCTCGACCTTGCGCACGTAGCAGTCGGGGCGCACTTCGCAGCGGCCCGTCTTCTCCGCGTCCGGAATCGCCGTGTAGAGCGTGCTCGACTTGGCGCCCACCTCGCAGCCGAAGCCCAGGCAGAAGCCGCACGCCGCGCACCCCGAGCGGCCTCGGTACGGCCTGCTCGTGATCGCCATCGGCGCGGGGAACGCGGTCCAGCCGAGCTTCTTCGCCCCCTTCTCCATCAGCACCCCCGTGCTCGCGATCGGGTGCGGCGGCATCGGATACGGCTTGGAGCGCGGCGGGTCGAACGGGCTGGCTCCCGCAAGCCCCGCCACGCCGATGTCCCACTCGACCTTCGTGTAGTACGGCTCGAGGTCCTCGTAGCTGATCGGCCAGTCCTCGAACGAGGTGCCCGCGATCGGCCCGATCTTCGAGCGCTCCTTGAAGTCGATCGGGTGGAGCCGCCAGAAGTTCGCCGTGAAGTGCACCGAACCGCCGCCCACGGCGCGCCCGTACACGATCGGCATCATCTTCTTCGCCTTCTTGTCGGCCGAGATGCGGAACGTGCCCGGCTGCTGCTCGAACTTGTTGGTCAGGAAGGCGTCCTGCTGGATTTTGATCTCGTCGTGCACGAAGTCGTTGGGCCCGAGCCGCGGCCCCTGCTCGAGCACCAGCACCTTGAACCCGGCCATCGACAGCTCGCGCGCGACCACGCCGCCCGCCGAGCCCGAGCCCACGACCACGAAGTCCACCGCCTCCTTCGGGCTGTAGCGCGGCGTCTTCGGCGCGGGGCCGCTCGCCGCCTGCGCGTGGTGATGCACGTGGTCGGTCACTTGGCGCCCTCCCCGTCATACCACCCGTACGGCGCCTTCCACGAGAACTGGTCCTTGAAGCCGATCAGCTTCCACCCCGCCTTGTCGCGATTGCCGCCGCGCGAGGGCATCGCGAACATCCCGGCGAGCGTGAGCCCCTTGAGCATGCCGAAGTGCTGCGGCTTCTCCTTCTCGATCCACGTCATGAGTTCGATGCGCATCTGGTCGCTGAGGCCGCTCGCGTGCGACTGTCCGGGCCACGCCTTCGCGACCTGCGCGTTGACGTCGGCGAGCATCGCCTGCAGCGGCTTGCGCATGTCCTTCGACGTCGTGGCCAGCGACTGGTCCACGAAGAAGACGACCCCGGCTTCCTTGGCGCCCGGCGTGCCGTCGCTCGGCATGATCGTCGAGGTGAGCGCGATGATGTCGTCGGCCTCGGCCGTCGTGAGCACCTTGTAGCGCGCCTTGCCCGCGTGCTCGGCACGATCGCGCGCCCGCTCGGCCGCCGCGGCGGCCTCGGGCCAGCCCGCAACCAGGAAAGCTCCGCCTGCTCCGGCCGCCGCGGCCATGAAGGCGCGGCGCGAAACGTATCCGTCAGACATGTCGTGATCCCTGCGGCGTTCCCGCCGCGTCCGGTGTCGCCCTACGATGTCGCCGGGACCGCGCTTTGGCAACGTCGCGATCAGGATGCGCGAGAGGGCTAACGCGGCACGGGCCACGGGGTTGCGTGGTCGCGTGCTATCGCGATGCACGCGCGTCAGCTCGACCCACCAACCCACCGCGCGCGGCGCATCGCCTCGGCGCGCTCAGGACGCGAGGACGCGCTCCAGTCCCTTCGCGAGGTCGGCCGCGCGGAACGGCTTCTGCAGGAAGCCGGCGGCGCCACGCCCGAGTTCGCCGCCCGTCACGTTGTCCTCGTCGTAGCCGCTCATCAGGAGCACCGGCACGCTCGACGGCGACGCGCGGAGCCGCTTGAGCGTCTCCTGCCCGTCCATGCGCGGCATCGCGAGGTCGAGCAGCACGGCGCGCACGCGGTCCCGATTCTGCTGGTAGACCGCGAGCGCCTGCTCGCCATCGGCCGCCTCGAGCACCTCGACGCCCTGCCGTTCGAGCATGGTGCGCGCGGCGCGGCGCACGAGCGGTTCGTCGTCCACGACCAGCACCACGGTGCCCGGCGGCGTCTTGCGCATCACGAGCGGCGGCGCGGCCACCGGCGCCTGCTCGGCCAGCGCCGGGAAGTACACCGTGAACGTCGCGCCGTCGTTGGGCTCCGACCGCACGGTGATCGCGCCGCCGTGCCCCTCGAGGATCCCCTTGGCCGCGGCGAGGCCCAGGCCGCGCCAGGTGAACTTGGTGGTGAAGAACGGCTCGAAGATGCGCGCCTTGGTGGCGGCGTCCATGCCGTGTCCGGTGTCGGTGATCTCGAGGCACACGTAGGTGCCGTCGGCGAGCGTCGGCGCCCCGGCGAGCCCGCCCGAGACGATGCGGCTGTCCATGCGCACCGTGATCACTCCGCCGGCCTCGCCGAGCGCGTCGGACGCGTTGGTGAGCAGGTTCATCACCACCTGCCGCACCTGCGTGGCGTCGCCCTCGATGGCCGGGAGGTCGCGCCCGAACTCGAGGCGGAGCGTCGCCTTCGGGCTGAGCGCGGCGCGCAGGGTAGCGGTGATCTCCTGCACCTGCGCGCCCAGGTCGAGCTTCTCGGTCACGAAGTGGCCGCGCCCGGCGTACGCGAGCAGCTGCCGCGTGAGGTCGGCCGCGCGATGCGCCGCCTTCTCCACGTCCTCGATGGCCGCGCGCGCGGGGTGCACCGTCTCGAGGTCGGCCAGCGCGATCGAGGCATTGCCGAGGATGGCGACGAGCAGGTTGTTGAAGTCGTGCGCGATGCCGCCGGCGAGCACGCCGAGCGACTCGCGCTTCTGCGACTCCCGCAGGTCCATCAGCCGACGCGCGCGCTCGGCCTCGATCACCTGCTGGCGGGCCTCCTGGGCCGCCTCGGCCTGCTGCGCCTCCTCGTGCGCCTTGCGCGCGGTGATGTCGGCGAGGAGCACGCCGATGCCGCCCTCGACGGGAAACGCCGTCACCTCGAACCAGCGTCCGGGCGGCGTGACCACCGCCTCCGCCGTGGTGCGAACGCCTTCTTCCATCGCGAACCGGCAGGCGGCCTCGAACGGCGTCCCGGTGGAATCCGAAAAAAGCTCGCCGGCAGGAAGCCCGACGAGCCCGGAGAGGGGACGGCCCAGCATCGCCGCCAGGGCGGCGTTCGCGTAGGCGCAGCGCCAGTCTGGCGTGAGCGCGAGGGTGGCCAACGGCGACTCGTCGAGCAGCGCGAGTCGGGCGATGGTCTCAGGCTGCAGCGTGGCGGGCAAGTCCCGGCGGTCGCGGGGGCGGACAGAGGGGGCGGCCAAGCTGTATAAGCTGAGGCATTTACAGCCCGGCGCAAGCGTTGGCGGCACCCCACCGGATCCGGACGCTCCGGACCCGCACGACCCCTCCCCGATCGGGTGGGGCGCTCGCGCCGCGGGGAGCGGCGGCGGTAGCATTCCCGCCGCCATGTCCATCTCGGGAATTCTCGATCGTTCACGCACCATCGCCCCTCCGGGGTTCAGCCGCTGGCGCGTCCCGCCGGCCGCGCTCGCCATCCACCTGGCCATCGGGCAGGCGTATGCGTTCAGCGTCTTCAACCTGCCGCTGTCCCGTCAGCTGGGAGTCAGCCAGAGCGTCAGCGGCGACTGGAAGCTCTCGACCATCGGCTGGGTCTTCTCGATCGCGATCGTGTTCCTGGGCCTCTCGGCCTTCACCTTCGGGCGCTGGCTCGAGGGCGCGGGACCGCGCAAGGCGATGTTCGCCTCGGCCAGCTGCTTCGGCGGCGGCCTGATCGTCGGCGCCGCCGGCGTCGCGACGCACCAGTTCTGGCTGCTCGCGCTCGGCTACGGCGTCATCGGCGGCATCGGGCTCGGCCTCGGCTACATCGCGCCGGTGAGCACGCTCATGAAGTGGTTTCCCGACCGCCCCGGCATGGCGACGGGCATGGCGATCATGGGATTCGGTGGCGGGGCGATGATCGGCTCGCCGCTCGCGGTGCTGCTGATGGACCGGTTCAAGGACGCCACGAGCACCGGCGTCGCGCCCGCGATGGCCACGATGGGCGCGCTCTACTTCGCGTTCATGCTCTTCGGCGTCTTCACGGTGCGGCTCCCGGCGCCGGGGTGGACGCCGTCGGGCGGTGCGGTACGCGCGACGCCGCGCCCGGCGGGGCCCGACGTGCACGTGGAGCGCGTGCTGCACACGCCGCAGTTCTGGCTGCTGTGGGCGGTGCTCTGCCTCAACGTGACGGCCGGCATCGGCGTGCTGGGCGCGGCCTCGCCGATGATCCAGGAGATGTTCGCGGGGCGCATCACGCCCGCGGCCGCGGCGGGATTCGTCGGGGTGCTGTCGCTGGCCAACATGGCGGGCCGGTTCGTCTGGTCGTCGCTCTCCGATGCCATCGGCCGCACGCGCACGTACGGCATCTTCTTCGCGCTTGGCGCCGCCCTGTACGCCACGGTGCCGGCCATCGGACACGCGGGCTCGGTGCCGCTGTTCGTGGGCGCGTATTGCGTGATCATGAGCATGTATGGCGGCGGCTTCGCGACGATCCCTGCGTACCTGCGCGACCTGTTCGGCGTGATGCACGTGGGCGCCATCCACGGCCGGCTGCTCACGGCGTGGTCGCTGGCCGGCGTCGCGGGCCCGGCGCTCGTCAATTACCTGCGCGAGTGGCAGCTCGCGCGCGGCGTGACACCGGCGGACGCGTACTCGACGACGCTGTACGTGATGGCGGGCCTTCTCGTGATCGGGTTCGTGTGCAACCTCGCGGTGCGCGCGGTGGACGCGCGCCACCACTTCGTGGACGCGGCGGTGACGGCATGAGCGGCGAGCGCCCGTCGCCGGTGCCGCCGCAGGGCACGGCGAGCGCCGAGGGCGTGCGGGTCGCCATCGCGTGGATCGTGGTGGCGGTGCCGGCCGCGTGGGGCGTCGCGCAGGTGGTCATCAAGTCCGCCGCGCTCTTCCGGTAGCGCGTCGCAGGTCGTCGCGCGCGTCGTCGCGCCGCGCGCTGGCACGAGCGGACCATCAGGCGTCCCCCCATTGCGCGATGGCCCGGTCCGCCGGGTCGTCCTAGTCTTCGTGTCATGCGCCTCGACGAACCGGCGTGGACCCCCGCGGTTCGCGCGCTCGCCGTGGTGCCTGCCCCGGCGCGCCGCGCCCGGGACGCTCGCCTCCCCCCGCCGGGCCCGTCCATGTCACGCTCCATTCTCTCCCTTCTCGCCGCCTCCGCCGTCGTCCTGACCGGCGCGTGCGACAAGAGCAACCAGGCCGTGAAGACCACGAGCGGCGGACGGTCCTCGGTGTCCTCGCCGGCCGACTCCGCGCAGGCGCGCGGCCATTCCATGGTCCGTCTCGTCAATGCCGTCAATGGCGGCGGCGCCGTGGCCCTCGAGGCCGGCGACGAGACCCTCTTCCCCGACGTGAAGGCCGGCGGCGTGTCGGACTATCGCGAGGTCTCGAGCACGCTCGCGCACTTCGCCGCGCGCGCCCCGGGCGCCAGCGACTCGTCCAAGATCGCGCGCAAGGATCACGTGATGATCGACGGCAACCGGTACAGCGTGCTCGTCATCTCCGAGGACATGTCGAAGCGCGTGCTGCGCGTGATGAAGGACGAGGTCGTGCCCGACGCGGGCAAGGCGCGCATCCGCATCATCCACGCGGCGCCCGGCGCCCCGAACCTCGACGTCATGATCGTCGGCAGCAGCGACCTGCTCTTCTCCGGCGTGAGCTTCAAGGATGACGCCGGCTACAAGGACATCATGCCCGCCACGGTTTCGCTCGAGTTCCGCGCCAAGGACCAGACCAAGCGCCTCCTGCGCCTCGAGCGACTCGAGCTCAAGCCGGGCACGACGACCAACATCGTGATCACGGGGGCGGGGGCGCTGCACGCCTTCACCTTCACGGACGCGCCGCTGCAGCCGACGCCCAAGGCGTAACGCGACGGGCGCGCGCCGGGCCCCGGCCCGGCGCGCGCGATCGGCAGCCGCTCCTGCCCGACGGCCGGCGCACCCGCGCCTGGGGGCGCCGGCCGTTCGGGCACCACGGTCGTCGACGATTCAGACGACCAGGTAGACCAGTCCGCTCGCCGCGTCGAGCACGTGCGCGGCGCCCGCGCCGTCCGAGGCGCGCCGGCGGTAGCGCATCCGCCCGGTGCGGAAGGTCGGCAGGCCGCGATAGCTGCCCACCACGCGCGCGCGATCCTCCTCGTCGAGCGCCGCGGCTTCGACGCGCGGCGTCGCCTGGGGCGCCTCCGTGGCGAGCCACTCGTCGAGCGGCAGGGTCGTGATGCGCATCCTCCGTCCTCCGGCGTGGGAAGCGTGTGTCCGCACCATACGGATTCCCGGCAAGGGGCACCATCGCGCCGAGGCATGAGGGCCATGGCGCGAAAGGCTGAGTGGATGCGACGCACCACGGACGCATCAGCGCGCGTTCACTCCATTGTGCGATGGTTGCCCGGGCGCGGCGCGCCTATCCTCCCGACAGTCACCGCGACGTGGTTGCCGACGACCACGCTGCTCGCCGCACGCGGCGCGTCTCCCGCGCCGTGCCGGCACCCTTCCCGGGCCCGACTCGCCCCAACCCCGTCCGCTCAGCGGCGGAGGAGCTCGCCCGATGTTGATGACCATCGTTGCCATCCTGCTCGTGCTCTGGCTGGTCGGCATGACGACCGCCTACACCATGGGCGGCCTGATCCACGTCCTGCTGGTCATCGCCATCGTCGTGACGCTGGTCCGCGTGATCCAGGGACGGAAGGTCGTCTAGCGCGTCCGTCGCCCGCACGTCCGTCGCGTCGAGGATCCCATGGTCCGATCCCACTTCCGTGCGCTCCGTGCGCTGGCCCCCGTCCTCGCGTGCCTCGCGGCCGCGCTGGCGCTGGATGGCTGTGCCACGTGGAGCCGACGCGTTGACGGTGGCGCCGTGGACTCGACCAGCGACGGGCTCGCGGGCGGCCTCGTCGCCAGCCAGTCCGGGCCGTCCGCGCGCGCGGCGATCGCCGGCGCGATCATGGGCGGCGCGGCCGGCGCGTTCATCGCCAACCAGATGGACCAGCAGGCGCGCGAGCTGCGCGTCGCGATTCCCGACGCCCGGGTCGCGCGCGTCGGCGAGGGCATCGAGCTCACGCTGGCCTCGAACACGCTGTTCGACATCGATTCCGATCGCGTCCGGACCGAGGCGGGCGCGCGGCTGCACGCGCTCGTCACGAGCCTCGACAAGTATCCCGGCACCAGCATCATCATCATCGGCCACAGCGACGCATCGGGCACCGCCGAGCACAACCAGGCGCTGTCGCTCCGGCGCGCGACGTCGGTGTCCGCGTTCGTCGCGCAGCAGGGCGTGAGCCCCTCGCGCGTGCAGGTCGCCGGGCGCGGGGAGCTCGAGCCCATCGCCCCGAACGACACCGAGGCGGGGCGACGCACCAATCGCCGCGTCGAGATCATCATCGTCGCCAACGCGAACGCCCGCCGCACCGCCGCGCCGTAGTTCCCTGGCAGCACCGCGGTCGGCAACCGCTCCGGACCCGGAGCGCTCGCGCCGTCCGCCGCAGCATCCTCCCGCACCGAGACTTCACATGGCAACCCCGACCACCAGCACCAACCTGCAGGACGGCGCGCACCGCGCCCAGGACATGGCCTCCGATGCGTTCCGCACCGGCCGGACCGCGACCGCCGACATGCTCGACGGCGCCGCCTCGAAGCTCACGAGCGGGTCCGACAAGATGGCCGATGCCGGTCACGGCATGGCGGACCGCCTTGGCGCCTCGGCTTCCTACGTGCGCGACAACGGCGCGAAGGCGATGCTCGCCGACATGGAGACCCTGGTGAAGGCCCATCCGGGCAAGTTCCTCCTCGGCGCCATCGTGGTCGGCTTCCTCGCCGGCCGCGCGCTCAGCCGCGACTAGGCGAGCGCATGAGCGACGTGGATGACCGCTCGTTCGGCACGATGATCCGGGAGATCGGCGGCAACGTCGACCGGATCATCCGGACCGAACTGCGCATCGCCTTCGCGGAGGTGCGGTCGGCCCTGCGTGCGGCCGCGCGCCCCATGCTCCTCCTCGCGACCGCGGCGTTCCTGGCCGCGGTCGCGTTGCTCTTCCTGCTCGGCTCGGCGATGCTCGCGCTTGCGACGGTGATGCCGGCGTGGGCCGCCGCGCTGGTCGTGAGCTTCGTGACGGCGCTCGCCTCCCTGCTCGTGCTCGCCCTCGGGCGGGCACAGGCGGGAGCGGTGCTGTCGACGACCGACCTGGCGCTCGACGGGGCAGCGCCGCAGGGGCTCTGACCCGACGCGGGCCGCCGACGCCGCGGCACCGCTCGCCTTGTGGCCTAGTCGCCGCGGCGTCCCAGCCCCGTGCTCACGGCCACCAGCAGCATCACGAGCAGCCCCCACGAGTAGGCGTTCGCCACGCCGGCCTGCCACGCGCTCACGCGCGGCATCCCGAACGGCGCTCCACTCGCCGTCACGCTCGCCGCGAGGATCGTGGGGATGAAGAAGGGCAGCAGGAACGGCCAGGTGCACGCCGTCACGTCGAGCAGGTTGGCACGCCGATAGGCGCCCAGCCCGGCGCGCGTCCCCGCGTCCTTCGCGAAGCGCCCGACCGTGAGGATCGCGACGACCGAGTGCGTCGTCAGCAGCACCGCCGCGCTCATCGCCCCCACGATCCACCATTCGGCGCCACGCGCGCCGTGCATCCGCGCCTGCGCGAAGGCCACCACGCGAGCGAGCACGCCGCTCGCCTCGAGCGTGGCGGTGAGTCCCATGAGCAGGAGCGTGAACACCGACGCGCCGACGCCGCGCTCCATCCCCTCGACGATGAGCCCGCGCGCGCCGAAGCGCGCCGCGTCGATGTACAGCAGTTGCGCCGGCGCGATCAGCCCGGTGACGAGCGCGAGCGCAACGGCGAGCACGATGCCCGCGAGCAGTCCCTCGAGCATGTGCCGCTTCCGCAGCAGCAGCACGATCACGAACGCGGGCACGAGCAGCATGACGAGCGGCAAGCGGCTCCCCGTTCCGGGGAGCGGCGCGTCGCGCATCGCCTGCGTGGCCGCCGAGAGCGCCGCCATCGCCACCTCGGCGCGCCCGGCCGCGTGGCCGCCGAAGGCCGCGAACACCGCGAACGCCGCGAGGCCGGCCGGCACGGCATAGAGCATGCGCCGGCGCACCGTACCGCCGATGTCCGCATCCTGCGTGGACGAGCTGGCGATCGTGGTGTCGGAGACGGGTGAGATCGAATCGCCGAAGGTCGCGCCGGCGAGGATCGCGCCCGCGAGCATCGCCGGATCCGCGCCAAGGCCGCCGCCCGCGGGATAGAGCACCGGTCCGGCGATGAGGATCGTGCCGAGGCTCGTCCCCGTGGACGTGCTCATCAGGCACGCGACCGCGAACGCCGAGGCCACATAGCCGCCGCCCACGAGATGAGCGCCCTTGGCGAGACCGACGAGCGCCCCGATCAGCCCGCTCGCGCCGAGCACGGTGCCGAGCACCCCGGCGCTCATCCACGCCATCACCATGAGCGCCACGAGCGGCTGGCTCATGCCGGTGAGCACGACGTCGATCGCGCGGCGGCGGTCGGTGGCGAGGGAGATCGCGAGGGCGAGCGCCGCGAGGAGGATCGGCCAGAAGCCGCGCTCGTCGGGCGCGCCCGAGAGCCCGAGCCAGCTCACCCCCGCCAGAAAGACTGCGAACGGCGCGAGCACCCCCCACGTGCCGCCGCGCACGCCGAGCGGCGCGGACGCCGAAGCTCGCGCGGCGGCGTCGGACGGCGCGCCCGGCGCCGATGCGCCCGTTCGCGGCGTGCCGCCCCGCCCTCCCTTCGCTGTTGCCACGGTCGTTTCAGTCCCGTTAGGATGGCCCACAAACTATCCCGCCGACCGGAGGCCGCGTGAGCGCCGCGCACGACGAGTTCCAGCTGTACGACCTCCGCGTCGAGGTGGTCGCCAATCGCGGACGGATGCTGTGCCGCGAGTCCGTCGGCGACTACTTCGAGGTGCGCTCGGGCACGATCACCATGCGGCATCGATCACGCGGCTCGGGCTGCGCACGCTCCGGCACTCCGAGGAATCGGGGGAACCGCTGTCCGGGGGCGCGTGACGCGCACCATCGGGAGCGCGCGATGACCGCGCGGACCGTCCTCGCGCCGGGCTACGACATCCCGCCCGTCATCATCGGTGCGTGGCAGCACTCCGAGGGCCACTCCGCCGCGCCCGTCGATCGCGCGGCGCTCTTCGCGCTGTGGGACGCGATGGCCGACCGCGGCTGCGACACGCTCGACTGCGCCGACATCTACACGGGGGTCGAGGCGCTGATCGGCGCGTACCGCCGCGCGCGCGCGGGACGCCGCGTGCAGGTGCACACCAAGTTCGTCCCCGATCGCGACGCGCTCGCGCAGGTGGACCGCGCCTACGTGACGCGCATCATCGACCGCTCGCTCGCGCGACTCGGCGGCGACGCGCTCGACCTCGTGCAGTTCCACTGGTGGCGCTACGAGGTGCCAGGCATGATCGAGGCGGCGCGCCACCTCGACGACCTCCGGCGCGCCGGCAAGATCCGCCACCTCGCGCTCACCAACACCAACACGGCGCGCACCGCGGCGCTCCTCGATGCCGGCATCCCGCTCGTGAGCACCCAGGTGCAGTACTCGGTGCTCGATCGCCGGCCGGCGGCGCAGCTCGCCCCGCTCGCGCGCGCGCGCGGACTGCACCTGCTCTGCTACGGGTCGGTCGCCGGCGGCTTCCTCGACGCGTCCTGGATCGGCGCCGCCGCGCCGGCCGGGGCGCTCGAGAACCGGTCGCTGGTCAAGTACCGCCTCATCATCGACGACGCCGGCGGCTGGGACGCGTTCCAGCGACTGCTGCGCGTGCTCCGCGACGTCGGCGCGCGGCATGGCGTCGGCGTCGCGAACGTCGCGCAACGCTGGACGCTCGACCAGCCCGCGGTCGGCGCGGTCATCGTCGGGCTGCGCTCGATGGCGAGCGCGACGCGCACGCTGGCCACGCTCGACCTGGCGCTCGACGCCGCCGACCGTGCCGCCATCGGCGAGGCGCTCGCCGCGATGCCCGGCCCCGCGGGCGACGTCTACGACGCCGAGCGCGACCCCGCGTCGCCGCACGCGGGGATCATCCGCTACAACCTCAACGACGCCGCCGTACGCTGAGTCGTCGCGAACGCTCGGACGATCTGCCGCGGCGCTGGTGTCGCGATCGCCCGGAGCGATCCCTCAGGCCACGCCGGCGTCGCGATCGCCGGGCGCGATCCCTCAGGCCACTCAGGCGTCTCCCTTCCCGAGGAGCTCGCGCAGCACCATCCCCAGCTGCTCCGCCGCGCGCGCGAGACGCGCGGGGGTGAACGCGGCGTAGCCGAGCATCAGGCCCGGTCGGTACGCGCGGCCGAGCGCCAGCCGCGAGAGCGGCGCGACCTCGAGGCCCACGTGGCGCGCGGCGTGTGCGACGGCCGCGTCACTCGTGCCGCGCGGCAGCCAGCCCACCAGGTGCAGCCCCGCCTCGGCCGGCGCGACCTCGAGCCACGGCGCGGCGTGCGCGCGCAGCGCGGCCACGAGCGCCGCCTGCCGCTCCGCATAGAGCAGCCGCATGCGGCGCACGTGCCGCGCGTAGCTGCCGTCGGCGAGCATCCCGGCCACGAGCGCCTGCTCCACCGTGGGCGCGTTGCGGTCGCTCACCGCCCGCGCGCGCCGCGCCGCCTCGGCCAGCGCGGGCGGCACGATCAGGTAGCCGAGCCGCAGCGCGGGCACGAGCGTCTTGGAGAAGGTGCCGACGTACAGCACGCGCCCGTCGTCGTCGAGCCCCTGCAGCGAGGGCAGCGGTGCGGACGTGTAGCGGTATTCGCTGTCGTAGTCGTCCTCGAGGATCCACGCACCCGCGCGACGGGCCCACGCGAGCAGCGCGTAGCGGCGCGTCGCGCTCATGGTGTGGCCGAGCGGGTATTGGTGCGACGGCGTCACGTACGCAAGCCGGGCGCGCGGAGCTCGCCGCGCGGCGTGCTCGACGTCCAGGCCCTGCTCGTCCACGCGCATCGGGACGAGCCGCGCCCCCGCCGTGCGCAGGGTGGAGCGCGCGCCGAGGTAGCCGGGATCCTCGATCCACGCCGTATCGCCCGGGTCGAGGGCGAGTTGGGCGGCGAGACCCAGCGCCTGCTGCGCGCCGTTCGTGACGATCACCTGCGCCGCCGTCGCACGCACGGCCCGCGCGTACGCCACGTGCGCGGCGATCGCCTCGCGGAGCGGCCGGTACCCGGCAGGATCGCCGTAATGCAGGAGTTCGCGCGGCGCGCCGCGCCAGAGCGCGGCCGACCGGCGCGCGAATTCGTCGCGCAGTCGCGCGTCCACGAGCGGCGTGCCGGTCATGAACGGGCGAATGGGCTCCGCGACGTCGCGCGTGGCGGTCGGGTCGTCCGGCCACGCCGTGGCGACGCGGCGGGCCGGACGCGGCGGGCGCGCGAACGCCTCCCGCTCCTCGCGCGCCGCACGCTCGGCGGGCCGCCCCACGGCGAGCACGTGGTCGGGCAGCGTGGCCGCGACGATCACGCCCGCGCGCGGCCGCGCCTCGAGGTACCCCTCGGCCTTGAGCTGCGCGAGCGCGGCGTCGACGGTGGTGCGCGAGACCCCGAGCTGGAGGGCCAGCTGCCGCGCACTCGGCAACGGGGCGGCGGCCGCCAGCCGGCCGCGCTGGATGAGGGTGCGCACCTG
>JACQES010000394.1 GCA_016200495.1 Gemmatimonadota bacterium | reverse complement strand
GGGCGGCGCGCCGCGCGCCGCCGGTGCCTCACTTCGCCTCGTCCCAGTGGTACTTGTGCATCACGCGGTGGATCACCGGCGCGAGCATCAGCCCCATCACGACGATGACCACCAATCCCGCGTACAGCGCGTACGTCCCGGCGAACGCCTTGCCCGCGACGCTGTTGAGCGCGCCCACCTGGCCCATCCCGCCGAGCAGCATCGCCGCGTTCACGTAGCTGTCGAGCCAGCTGTACCCCTCGGTCACGTGGAAGCCGACCACGCCCACCGCGAGCGAGGCGCAGATCACGCCGACGGCCACGAGCCCGTGCCGTGCCAGCCGCGCGATGAACTGCCCGCGACTGATTGGTGGAACGCGCTTGTGTTCGTACATCAGCCCTTGCCCCTGGTGGGCGGGCCGCCGCACCCCTTGAGCTTCCAACCATCCACGGTCGCGTCCACCGTCTCGGGGTACTCCTTGCCCGACTTGTCGTCGGTGCAGGGGAGCTTGTGCAGGATCATCCGGAACGAGTGCGACTCGCGCAGCACGTGCCAGCTGCGCACGCCGCGCTCGGTCTTCGGCGCCACGCTGGGAAAGGTCAGGATCCCGCGGTCGTTCGGTGTGTTGACGATGATCGAGTCTCGCCGCACGATCACCGCCCACCCCGGCTTGCGCCCGAGCGCCATGTAGAGCGTGTCCTTGGGCTTCCCCTGCATCGACGCGAGCGATGGCGTCGAGGGGCCACCGGGCGCCATGTCGCGCCGCGCGACGGCGCGCGACGGCAGGTCCGTCGCCCCCAGCAGCAGCGTGGCCACGCCACACGCCTCCAGCACGGCCCCCGCGCCCCCCAGTCGTCGTATCATCCTAGTAGTCCACCGGTCGCAGGTAGGCCTCGCCGATCGCCGTCGGGCTCACCATCGCATTCGCGGGGAGCCGGCGCTTCCAGTGCGTCCCCTCGAGCCGCTTCCGCACGAGCGCGATCTCGCCCGCATCGAAGCCGCGCGCCACGAGCGCCGCCGGCTCGTAGCCGTGCAACAGCCAGTTGAGGATCACGTCCGCCTTCGCGTAGCTGATCCCGAAGTCGCCCTCGTCGGTCTGCCCCTTGATCAGGTCCGCGCTCGCCGGCTTGTGCACGATCGCGTCGGGCACGCCCAGGTGCCGTGCCAGCGCCCAGACCTGCGTCTTGTACAGGTCCCCCACCGGGTTCACCGGCGGCGAGTCGTCGGCGTGCCAGGTGAAGTAGCCGAAGAGCCGTTCCGTCTTGTTCCCCGTCCCCACCGGCAGCGCGCGCAGCTTGGCCGACTGGTCGAAGAGCACGATCATGCGCGTCCGCGCCATCACGTTGCCGCGCCGAGCCGCATCCGCATCGGGCTCGGCGGCGAGGTAGCCGTCCACCGCCGCGGAGATGTCGATCGTGCGGGCCGGGATCCCCAACGCGTCGATCACGAGCTGGGCGTGCGCCAGCGAGTCGGCGCTCGACGTGCGGTACGGCATCCGGATCGCGTGCACGTGCTCGGCGCCGAACGCCTTCGCGCACAGGAACGCCGTCACGGCCGAGTCCACGCCGCCCGAGAGGCCGATCACGGCGTTCTGGAAGCCGCGCCGCGCGAACTCCATCCGGAGGAAGCGCACGAGCCATCCCTCCACCATCGCCGGGTCGATCGAAAGGGAGCTCGGCGTGCCGTGCTCGTCGAACGGCAGCGTCACGACGGGCAGCGCGTCGGCCGGCGGCTTCGCGCCCTTGCGCGCGCCGCGCGCGGGGGCGCCTTCGGTCGCGCGCGAGGCCATCGGCGCTTCGTCCCAGCGCACTGGCAGCCGGTCGCGGCCGTCGGCCTCGTCGAGCCCCTTCGACAGGAACGGCAGCGCTGTGCGCAGGTCCGCCAGCATCGGCGTGTCGGCGCGCGCCCGGTCGAGGTCGGCCAGGTCGAGCGTGAGCGTCAGCACGGCATCGTCGAACACGGGCGCGCGCATCCGCACGTCGCCGCGCGGCCCCACGATCGTGCTCGACCCCTGGAACGTCTTGCCGCCCTCCGAGCCGACGAGGTTGGCGAGCACCACGAACACGCCGTGCTCCTCGGCGATGTCGCGCACGAGGCGCTCCCACCGCGCGACGGTCGCCGGTCCCGGAATCGCGTCGTCGCGCGGCCAGGCCCCGCGCGCGGGCGCCGCGGCGATCACCATCACGACCTGCGCGCCGTCGAGCGCCGCCACCGTGCCCGAGAGCGAGTGCCACGCATCCTCGCACACCAGCACCGCCGCGCGGCCCCACCCGGCGTCGAACGCCCGGATGTCGTGCCCGCGCTCGACGAACCGCTCCTCGTCGAACATCCCGTACGTCGGGAGGAAGTTCTTCCGGTGCACGTGCAGCACCTCGCCCCCCGGCGACGCCCCGAGCCGCACCACGAGCGCGCTGTTGTACAGCGTGTTCCGCCAGCGTTCGTAGAAGCCCACCACCACGTCTATCACGTGCGCCCCGCGCACCGCCTGCCGGTACCGTTCGTCGAGCGCCTCGGCGAGCGCGCCGGCGGTCATCGCGAGGTCGCGCACCCCCCCCTCGACGAAGTAGCCCGTCGTGGTGGTCTCGGGGAAGACGAGCAGCTGCGGACGGGGCTCCAGCGCGTCGAGCTGCGCGAACACCCCCTGGATCCGGTCCAGGTTCGCCGCGATGTCGCCCTTCACCGGCGCGAATTGCGCCACGGCGACCGTGAGCGTGGTGGACATGCCTGAAAGCTGGCCAGCGGTGCCCCCCCGAACAACGCCCCGGCGCTCCCTGTGAGCGGGAGCACCGGGGCGCCGGTCGTCCCGCCCTGATCGGGGGACGGCCGCAACGAACCCGTTACCCGGGCGGCAGGTAGCCGCGCGCGCGGCGCGCGCCCGACGCCACCCCGGTGCCCACCCCCGCCCCGAACGTGATCGCGGTGGCCGCCGTGATCAACGGCAGCGGGGTGAGCAGCATCCCCACGCCGAACGCGGCGAGGCCCGCAAACCAGGCGGCACTCGGCTTCTGCACCGCGTCCACGAACTTGAGGCGGGACGCCGTGTATTCACGGGACATCGTGTGGCCGACGATGCCGGCGGCGACGGTGATGCCGATCGAGAGCAGGCCGAGGATCATGGAGCCCCCTCCTTGGGGACGTGGGACACCTTCTCCTACGGCGCCGGACGCCGGGCGGTTTCGGCGCCGGCGTGACGCGCCCCCCTCCCGGGGGTCGCTACCTTTCCCGTCCCCCATGCGACTCCGTTCGACCCGTCCGGCGCTCGTCGCCGTCGCCCTCGCGTGCGCCGCCGCGCGCCTCGCCGCGCAAGCCGCGCCCGCCGCGCAGGCCACCGGCGAAGTCTGGCAGATCGTCCCGCTGCCGCAATCCTCGCTCGTCTACGCGCGCGACGGTTCGCTCATCGGCGAGATCGGCAAGCAGTGGCGCACGTCGGTGAACATCGCCACCATCCCGAAGTACGTCGGCCAGGCCTTCATCGCCGTCGAGGACCACCGCTTCTACCAGCACGACGGCGTGGACATGGTCGGCGTCATGGGGGCGATCAAGGGCAAGCTCCTCGGCCAGAATCGCGGCGGCGCGAGCACGATCACGCAGCAGCTCGTCGGCAACATGCATCCCGACCTTGTGAGCCGGCGCGACATGTCGCTCGGGCGCAAGCTCAAGGAGCAGTCGGCCGCGCGCGAGATGGAGCGGCACTACACCAAGGAGCAGATCCTCGAGGGCTACCTCAACACGATCAACTTCGGCCACGGCTGGTTCGGCATCGAGGCGGCCGCGCGCCACTACTTCGGCAAGCCTGCGGCGCGCCTCACCATCGCCGAGGCCGCCTCGCTCGCGGCGATGCCGAAGGCCCCCGCGACCTACGATCCCGCGGCCAAGCCCGGCCTCAACCTCCGCCGCCGGAACGTCATTCTCGACCTGATGGTGGAGCAGGGGTTCATCCCCAAGGCCGACGCGGAGCGGCTCAAGGCGACGCCCGTCACCACCGTGCCGAACGGCGGCATGTCGGCCCCGTCGCCCTACTTCATCGACGTCGTGCGCAAGCAGGCCGAGCGGGCGGGCATTCCCGTGATGCAGGGCGGCTATCGCGTCTACACGACGCTCGATCCCGGGCTCCAGCGTGCGGCCGTCACCGCGGTCGTCGAGGGCACGGCCGCCATCGAGGGGGGCGCCAGGTACACGCGCGCCAAGCGCGAGGCGGGGAGCGGCAAGACCGACTACCTGCAGGCCATGGCGATCGCGATGGACGCCGCCACCGGCGACGTCCGCGCACTCGTCGGCGGGCGCAACTACGCCGAGGGCCCGTTCAACCGCGCGGTGGACGCGCTGCGCCAGCCCGGCTCGAGCATCAAGCCGTTCGTCTATGCCGCGGCCATGGCCGGCGCCCGCATGACGCCGCTCGACCTGGTCGGCGACACGGCCATCACGATCGAGTATCCCGGCAGTCCGCCCTACAGCCCCAAGAACGCCGACGGCGAGTTCCTCGGCGTCATCCCGATGCGCGAGGCGCTCGCCAGGTCGCGCAACCCGGTGGCGGTGCAGCTCTTCCTCAAGGCCACCCCCGACTCGGTGCTCGCGCTGGTCAAGCGCGCGGGCATCGAGGCCCCGATGGCGCCGTACCCGTCGAGCGCACTCGGCGCGAGCGTCGTCCAGCCGCTCGACATGGTCGCGGCCTACTCGACCTTCGCGAACCTCGGCACGCCGGTGCGGCCGCGCTTCGTCAATCGCGTGGACGATGCGCGCGGGCGCACCGTCTGGAGCCCGGCGCGCGAGACGATGGCGCCGGCCATGGATTCGTCGGTCGCGTTCGTGATCCGCGACATGATGCGCGACGTCGTGGAGCGCGGCACGGGGGGCGCGGTGCGCCGCTACGTCGGGCCGCAGGTGCCCGTCGCGGGCAAGACCGGCACCACCGACAACAACACCGATGTCTGGTTCGTCGGCATGACGCCCGATATCGTCGGCGCGGTCTGGCTCGGCTTCGACCGGCCGAAGACCATCGCGCGCGGCGCGGCCGGCGGCACGCTGGCCGCCCCCATCTGGGGCCGCATGATGGCGGCCGCCGGGCGCGGGGCGCGCGAGTGGGTCCCCCCCGCGAGCGTCGCAGCCGGCACGATGGACCGCGAGACGCGGGCGCCCGCCACTGACGCGACCCCCGTCGAGCGGCGCTACACGGAATACTTCCTGCCCGGCACGCAGCCCCGGGCGGTCGCGCTCGAGAACTGGAAGCGGTGGCGCTGGCTGCCCGACGCGCCGGCCGTCCTCCCCTAGCCGCCGTCGCGCGCTCCGTCCGTGATCGGCCGCGCCCCGTCGTCCGCGTCCCGGGCCGCCCCGGGCGTCGGCGTCGCCGATCCCGCGATCAGCCCCGGCAGCGTGGTGCTGGCGAGCGTGTAGATCACGAGCGCGCCGAACAGCGTCGGGCTCGCCGCGAACTGGTCGCGCAGGATGCCCGCGATCACGAGCGTGAACACGAGCGTCGGCAGGAGCGGCAGCGACACGCGCCAGCTCGCGCCCGGCGGCTCGCCCAGCTGGAAGCGCCGCTGCAGCATCGGCACCACGACGCGGAGCGGCAGCGCGACGACGACGAAGGCCGCGCCAAGGAGCAGGGCATCGCGCGAGAAGTCGGCGGGGGCGAGCCCCGCGCCGGCCTTGAAGAAGTAGAACGGCACGAACACCGAGGCGAACAGCTCGAGCGAGTGCAGCATCGCGGTCGAGGAGAGCGCCGGCATGCGCCGCCGCGCCAGCCGCGCGGCCATCCCGGTCACGAACGCCCCCACGAGGTAGTACACCCCGAGCGCCTTGGTCCCCAGTGCGCAGATCACCGCCACGAGCAGCAGGAAGGCGAACTCCGAGTTCGGCGCGCGCGGCGCGAGGTAGCGGGCGAACGCCGCGAACGCGAGGGGAATGAGCGCCAGCATCGCGAGGAGCGCCGCGCTCGAGATCGCCAGCTGGCGCGCCGAGTTCGACTGCATGACGACGAACAGCACGAGCAGCGCGATCATCTCGTTCGCGATCGCCTTGGCCTTGACCCAGAACGTCTCCTCGGCCGTGAGCCCGTAGCGTGGCAGCGAGTCGAGGATGAAGCCCGTGCTCGGCGTCACCAGCGCGAGCGACGTGAGCAGCGCCGCGCGCGCCTCCAGCTGGAGGACGGCGGCGAGCAGCATCGCCATCCCGATGGTGAGCGCGACGCCGAACGCGACGTACGCGATGATCACCCGGGCGCCCCGGCGGAGCTCCGCGAACTCGACCTCGAGCCCCGCGAGCAGGAACAGCGACACGATCCCGAACGTCGCGAGCACCCGGATCGTGTCGTCGTGGTCGAACAGCGCGAGGCCGTTCACGGCCAGCGCGCCCAGGCCGAGGGCCGTGATCGCGGCCGGCACGCGCAGCGGCAGCAGCAGCCGCGGCACCACGGTCAGGGCGAACAGCACGGCGACGTAGCCGACCTCGCCCTCGAGGAACCCGCGCAGCGCGTTCACGGGGGGCGGCGGCGCGCGGCTACGTGCCGCGCTTCGCGCGCAGCTGGTCGGCCCGCGCCCGCGCCGCCCTCACCTTCGGTTGCAGCGGCGCGTCGGCGTCCTGCCACAGCCGCGTGAACGCGTCGTACGCCTCGATCGCGTGCGTGGCGTCGCCCTTCGCGTCGTAGAGCTCCGCCAGCCGCTTGAGCACGGCCGCCAGGAAGAGCTGGTCGAGGTTGGTGCGCGACAGGTCCGGCGTGCGGCGGTAGCGGTCGAGCACCGCGATCGCCGAGTCGCGCTGGCCCGCGAGGTCGTAGGCGAGCCCGAGCATCGGCAGCGCGCAGGCGCGGCACTGGCCCACGTCCGCCTTGCGGAGCTCCGTCACCGCGTCCTGGTACTTGCCCTCGGCCACCGCCAGCGAGCCGAGCGCGAGCGCCCGCTGCTGCCGTTCGCCGCGCAGCGAGGCCGAGTCGCGGATCGCGGCGTCGTGGTCGGCGAGCACGGCGCGCCCGAGCGCGGGGCGGCCGCTCAGGGCGTGCGCCTGCACGAGGTCATAGTACGGGCGCCGGGCGGGCTCGAGGGACGAGAGCGGGCTCGCCGCGAGCGCGGCGTCGATCTTCCGTCGCGCCGACACGGTGTCGCCGAGGAACCAGACGTCGCTGATGGCGGGCCCGAGGGCGGTGTCGAGCGGCGAGAACCTGGCGCCGAGCTCCGCGGCGAGGCGGAAGACCTCGCGTGACGACCGCTGCGACGCGGCCAGCTTGCCGCGCGTCTGCGCGATCGCGAGGCGCATGTTCTCGAGCGTCACCCGGTGCTCGGTCGACGGCGTGGCGCCCTTCTCGAACGCGTCGAGCGTCGCCGCGGCGCTGTCGTACTGCTGGTCCACGAACTGCAGGCTCGAGATCACCATCGCCGGCATCTCGGACGTCGGCAGCCGCTTGCGCGATGCGAGCGCCACCTTGCGCGCCTCGCCCAGCTTCCCCTGCGCCGCCAGCGAGGTCACGAGGTTGGACCACGTCTGCGCCCGTGACGAGTCCGACGTGAGCTGCCGCCGGAGCGTCGCCTCCGCCTCGGCCGGCTGCCGCAGCCCGAGCAGCACGATGGCCGAGTTGTTGAGGGCGATGTAGTTGAGCGGATCGAGCGCGAGCGCGGCGCGGTACGCCGCCAGCGACTTCTCGGGCTCGTTGGACACGTTCATGTAGTACGTGCCCTCGGTCAGGAACTTCTCGAGCTCCGGCAGGCGCGTGCTGTACGCGAGCGCGCGCGTGATCAGCCGGTCGCCGCGCGTGCGGTCGATCCCGGTGTTCGTGAGCACGATGCCGAGCTTGCGGTACGCCATCGCGAACGTCGTGTCGAGCCGGATCGCCGCCTCCAGGTGGCCGATCGCCTGGCGCAGGTCGCCGCCCCGGTCGATGAGCTGCGTGCCGGCCGCGTACTCCTTGAGCGCGTCGAGCGATGCCGTCGTCACCTGCTCGAGCGGCGGGTCGCTCCGGATCTCGCGCAGCGACTCGCCGATCTTCTCGCGCAGCTGCTTCGACAGCCGGTCGATGGCCGGGATGATCTGCGCGCCGTCGGCCGCGCTCTCGCGGAACGCCACCAGCTCGTTCCCCGTCGCCGCGTCGGTGAGCCGCGCGATCACGAGGTAGGCCGACCCCACCTGCTGGATCTCGCCGCCGACGATTGCCTTGATCCCGAGCCGCTGCGCCACCTCGCGGGCGAGGGCGGTGTCGAGCCGCGCCGTCGCCGGGCGCTCCATGCGCGCCAGCGTCTGC
>JACQES010000029.1 GCA_016200495.1 Gemmatimonadota bacterium | reverse complement strand
GGTGCGCGCGTACCTCGCCGCCCCGCACGACCCGCGCGCCGCCGCCAACGCGGCGCGCGCCGCGTTCGCCCCGGCGCGCATGGTGGACGGCTACCTGCGCGTGTACGCTCACGGCTCCGCGTCCGCGAGCGCGGCCGAGCGCGTGCCGAGCGCCGAGACCGCGCACGAGCTCGCGGTGCTGCGCGATCACCTCGTGCAGCAGCGCACCTGGCGCGCGCGCGTCGCGCGGCGCGAGTCGGTGGACCTCGCGCGGCTCGGCTTCCGTGGGCACGCCTTGGGCGCGCTCGCGCTCACGCTGCGCGAGGACCCGCGCGAGTTCCTCAAGGGCGTCGCGCTCAAGCAGGTGGCGCAGGCGGCGGCGGCGATGCTGCGCCCGGCGGTGGGGCGATGAGCGGGGCCGGCGCGACGAGCGCCACGGACGCCCCCGCGGCCGCGTTCGGCGGCGGGAGCCGAGCGTCTGGCGCCGGAGCGAACGGCATCGTCGCGACGTACCCGCTCACGCCGCTCCAACTGGCGATGCTGGCGCAGGCCGTGCGCTCGCCCGGCATCGGCCTCGACATCGGGCAGGTGGTGATCGGCGTGCACGAGCGCGTGGACCCGCGGGCCATGGCCGCCGCGTGGCAGCGCGTGTGCGACCACCACGAGACGCTCCGCGCCGCGTACGCGTGGGACGGGCTCGACGCCCCCGAGACGCGGATCCACGCGCAGGTGCCGGTGCCGTTCGCGGCGCTCGACTGGCGTGCCGTGCCCGCCGCCGATCGCGAGGCGCGCTTTGCCGCGTGGCTGCGCGAGGACCGGCTCAAGGGATTCGACCTCGCCGCGCCCGCGCACTGGCGCGTGACGCTCATCCAGCTGGACGAGCGCGAGGCGCGCGTGGTGTACTCGCTCCACCACTCGCTGCTCGACGGGCGCTGCTTCCCCGTGCTCTTCCGCGAGGCCTTCACCGACTACGAGTGCCTGCGCGACGGGCGCGCGCTGCCGGCGCAGGACCCGAGCCCGTCGTTCGAGCCGTTCGTGCGCTGGCACGAGCGGCGCGACGGCGCGGCCAGTGACGCGTTCTGGAAGAAGACCCTGGGTACCCTCACGCATCCGACGCCGCTGCCGATCGCGCGCGTGGTGAGCGACACCGCGCGCGCCGTGCAAGGTGACCGCGAGACGTGGATGGAGGCGCCCGAGGTCGCCGCGCTGCGCCAGCTCGCGGAGCGGCACGGCGTGGCGCTCAGCACGGTGGTGCAGGGGGCGTGGGCGCTGGTGCTCGCTCGGTATGCGGGTGAGGACGACGTCACGTTCGGCGTGACGCGCGCCGGGCGCCGTGGCACCACCCCCGACGCGGAGGCGATGATCGGCCTCTGCATCAACACGGTGCCGCTCCGCACGCACGTGCGCCCCGACGCGCCGCTGGGCGCCTGGCTGCGCGATCTCCGCGCCGCGTGGGACGCCCTGCGCGACCACGAGCACCAGCCGCCGGCGCGCATCCAGGCGGCGAGCGGCGTGGGCGCCGGACAGCTCCTGTTCGACAGCATCGTGATGTTCGAGCGCTACGAGCTCGAGGCCGTGATGCAGCGCGAGGGGGGCGCGTGGGCCGACCGCACCGTGCGCCTGCACGAGCAGAACGCGTTCGGGCTCACCCTCGCCGCGTACGCCGACGAGCGCATGCTGCTCCGCCTCGTGTACGACGCGCGCCGCTTCGACGACGACGCGATCGAGCGGATGCTCGTGCACCTCGCCACCATGCTGCGCGCGATGGCCGCCGCCGCGCCCACGGCCGTGGTCGGCGAGCTCGACCTCCTCCCCGCCGCCGAGCGGCAGCAGGTGCTGGAGGGGTGGGCCGGTCCCGTGGTGCCGCGCGGCCCCGAGACGCTCGCGAGCGCGCTCGTGGCGCAGGCCGCGCTGACGCCGCGCGCGGTGGCGCTCGTGGACGCCCGCACCTCGCTCGCGTACGCGGAGGTCGAGTCGGCCACGCGCGCGCTCGCGCGCCGGCTGCGCGCGCGGGGGGTCGGGCCGGGGGTGCGCGTGGGCGTGGCCGCCGAGCGCAGCGTCGAGCTCGCCATCGCGCTCGTGGCCGTCGTGCGCGCCGGCGGTGCCTGGGTGCCGATCGATCCCGAGTATCCGCGCGAGCGCGTGCAGTTCATGCTCGAGGATTCCGGCGTGCCGCTCGTGCTCGCCACGCGTGCCGTCGCGGGCGCGCTGCCGCCGGTCGCGGTGGAGATCATCGAACTCGACGGCGTGGCCGATGCGCGCGACGATGGCGGGCCGCTGGATCCACCCGACCAGGACGATCCCGCGTACATGATCTACACGTCGGGCTCGACGGGCCGCCCCAAGGGGGCGCTCAACGCGCACCGCGGCATCATGAACCGGCTGCGCTGGATGCAGGAGGCGTACGGCCTCACGGCCCGCGACGCGGTGCTGCAGAAGACGCCGTTCTCGTTCGACGTGTCGGTGTGGGAGTTCTTCTGGCCGCTCATGGCGGGTGCGCGCCTCGTCATGGCGCCGCCGGGCCTTCACCGCGACGCCAAGGCGCTGGCCGAGGCGATCCAGGCCCACAGCATCACCACCTGCCACTTCGTGCCGTCCATGCTGCGCGCCTTCGTGGCCGAGCCCGCGGCGCGCGGGTGCACCACGCTGCGCACCGTGGTGGCCAGCGGCGAGGCGCTCACCGGCGACGTGGTCGCCGCCTTCCACGGAGTCCTGCCCCGCGCGCGGCTCCACAACCTCTACGGCCCCACCGAGTGCGCGGTGGACGTGAGCCACTGGACCTGCCCGACCGACACCGCGCCAAACGCCGTCGTGCCGATCGGCCGTCCGGTGGCCAACACGCGGCTCTACGTGCTCGACGCGCGCGGGCGCCCGTGTCCCATCGGCGTGCCGGGCGAGCTGGTGCTCGCCGGCGTGCAGGTCGGCCTCGGCTACCACGCGCGTCCCGAGCTCACGGCCGAGCGGTTCGTGCCGGACCCGTTCGCGCCCAAGGCCGAGAAGGCGCGCGGCGCCCGCATGTACCGCTCGGGCGACCTCGCCCGCTGGCGCGCCGACGGCACGATCGAGTACCTGGGCCGCCTCGACTTCCAGGTCAAGGTGCGCGGCTTCCGGATCGAGCTGGGCGAGATCGAGGCGGCCATGACCGCGCATCCGCACGTGGCCGAGGCGGTGGTCTCGGCGGTGGAGGTGCCCGGGGCTGAGAAGCGGCTCGTGGCGTGGGCGGTGGCGAAGGGCGAGGCACCGTCGCTCGCGGCGCTGCGCGCCTTCCTCAAGGAGACGCTGCCCGACTACATGGTGCCCGCGCAGGTCATGTGGCTCGACGCGCTGCCGCTGTCGAGCAACGGCAAGGTGGACCGGCGCGCGCTGCCCCGGCACGTCACCGACACGGGCGATCGCGAGCGCCTCGCGCCGCGCACCCCCGCCGAGGCGACGCTCGCGCGCATCTGGGCCGAGGTGCTGCGCGTGGACGCGGTGGGCGTGGAAGACGACTTCTTCGAGGTGGGCGGCGACTCGCTGCTGGCGATCCAGGTGGTCGCCCGCGCGGCGCGCGCCGGGCTGTCGCTCACGCTGACCGAGGCGCTGCGGCAGCCGACGGTCGCGGCACAGGCGCGCGCGGCGCGCGTGGCGGCGCCGGCGCCGGTCGTGCAGGATGCGCCGGTGCCTGCGGGCACCGAGGTGCCGCTCACGCCGGTGCAGGCGTGGTTCGCGGAGCTCGATCCCGAAGATCCCGCGCACTGGAACCAGGCGCTGCCGTTCGACGTGCCGGCCACGTTCGATGTCGCCGCGTTCGAGCGGGCGGTGGCGGCGGTGGCGGCGCACCACGACGTGTTCCGGCTCCGGTTCACCCGCGCGACCGGCGGCGCGTGGACGGCGCGCTACGCCGAGGCCGGCACGATCGGGTGGTCGCGCGTGGACCATGGCGATCATGCGCGCGCCGCGGCCGAGTTGGGCGCGTCGCTCGACCTCGCGAACGGACCGCTGGCGCGGGTCGCGTTCCTCGCGCCTGCGGGCGGGCCCGGGCGCGTGCTGGTGGTGGTGCACCACATGATTGTGGACGGCGTGTCGTGGCGCGTGCTGCGCGAGGACCTGGACCACGCCTACGCGCAGGCCGTGGCGGGCTCGGCCCTGGTGCTCCCTCGCGCCACGACGTGGGCCGCGTGGGCGCGGGCGCTGGAGGCCGAGCGCGCCAGCGCGGCGACCGCGGCGGAACTCGCCTACTGGAGCGCGCAGGTGGCGGGTCCGGTTGCCGCGCTCCCGCTGCGCGATGCCCAGGCGGCGAACGTCGAAGGCGCGGTGGCGTTCGCGCGCGCGCGGCTCGGCGAGGGCGACACGGCGGCGCTGCTGCAGAAGGTCCCCGCGGCGTTCGGCACGCGCATCAACGACGCGCTGCTGGCGGCGCTCGACGGCGCGCTCGCGTCGTGGCTTGGCGCCGGCCCGGTGCTCGTGGACCTCGAGGGGCATGGGCGCGAGGACCTCGGCCTCGACCTGTCGCGCAGCATCGGGTGGTTCACGACGATCTTCCCGGTGCGGCTCGCGGCCGACGCTGGCGCCCCGACGCGCGCCCGCCTGCTGGCGGCCAAGGAGGCGCTCCGCGGCATGCCGCGCAACGGCCTCGGCTTCGGGCTGCTGCGGCACGGCGCGGCGCGCGCGGCGCTCGCGCAGGCGCCGCGCGCCCAAATCCTGTTCAACTACCTCGGGCAGTTCGAGCAGTCGGTGGCGGGCGGCGGCGTGCTCGCGGCCAGCGCCGACGACCCGGGGCCGCTGCGCAGTGCGCGCGCACGGCGCTCGCACGAGCTCGAGGTGATCCTCGAGATCCGCGGCGGCGCGCTCGAGGTGCGCATCGGCCACGTGCCGGCGCGGCACGACGGCGCGCGCGTCCAGCAGCTCGCCGACGCGATCGTGCGCGTGCTGCACGACATCGTGGAGGTGGCGCGCACGCCGGGGGCGGGCGCCCACTCGCCCAGCGACTTCCCGCTCGCGTCGCTCGACCAGCCGTCCCTCGACGCCCTGCTCGGGCCCGGGCGCTCGACCGACGACGTGCTGCCGCTCACCGCGCTCCAACAGCTCTTCCTCGACACGGCCGGTGGCCCGGCCGATCCGGGCCTCCAGCAGTACGGCTTCACGCTCGAGGGACAGGTGGATCGCGCGGCGCTGCGCGCGGCGTGGCAGGCCGTGGTGGACGCGACGCCCGCGCTGCGCACGCGATTCGCGGGCACCGCGGAGCGCCCGTGGCAGGTGATCGGGGCGCCCGGCGAACTCGCCTGGACGGAGGTGCGCGCGCCCGAGGGACTCGACGCGGCCGCGCGTGACGCGTGGCTCGCGGCGTGGCTGGCGGCAGATCGCGCCGCGGGCATCGACGTGCGTCGCGCGCCCATCACGCGCATCGCGCTGGTGGACGCCGAACCCGGCCGGACGCTGATGGTGTGGACGCATCATCACATCATCCTCGACCGGTGGTCGTGGCCGATCGTGCTCCGGCACGTGGGCGCGCAGTACGAGGCGCGGCGGCTTGGCGTGCGCCCGCCGTCGGCGGCGTCGCCCGCGCTCCGCGGCGTGGTGGCGGCGATGACGGCGCCGCCCGACGCGCACGCCGAGCAGTACTGGCGCGCCGAGACGGACGGGATCGCGCATGCGGGACGCCTGCTGGTGGCGCCGGCGGGGGACCTGACCGCGGCGCCCACGTGGATCGACGAGTCGGTCGCGCTCGACCCGACGGAGACGACGGCGCTCGTCGCGCACTGGCGTGCCCGCGGGCTCACGCTCAACACGGTGGTGCAGGGAGCGTGGGCGCTCGCGCTCGCGCGCGTTACGGCGACACCGGACGTGAGCTTCGGCCTCACCGTGGCCGGGCGCGCGCTGCCGGTGCCGTCGGTGGGCGACGTGGTCGGCGTGCTGATCAACAACGTGCCCGTGCGCGCGCGGCTCGAGGCCGCGCAGCCCGTGTCGCAGTGGCTCGCCACGCTGCAGGCGCGGCAGGTGGAACTGCGCGCGGTGGAGCACGTGCCGCTCGACCAGATCCAGCGCTGGAGCGCGCTCGCCTTCGGGCAGCGGTTGTTCGAGTCGCTGGTGGTCTTCCAGGACGCGTCGGCCGAGGCGGGGATGGCCGGGTGGTTCGGGCCGTCGGTCGCGCTGCGCGCCACCATCACGCCGACCGAGACGGCGTATCCGCTCACGCTGCTCGTCACCGGCGACGCCGCGCTGCGAGTGACGCTACGGGCTGACGCGCGGTGGTTCACCGAAACCCAGGTGAGCGAGCTTGCGCGGCAGCTTGGCGCGGCGCTGCGGGTGCTGGGGGGGCCGAGGGCCGCGCCTGGTGCGGGGGCCGCCGGCATGCCGCAGGCGAACAATGGTGTTCAGGCTCCCGTGGACGCCGACACGGCCGGCTCGATGCGCGCCGGCAGCGACGACTTGTCCGTGGGCGCCGCGCTGGACGCGCTTCCGCAGGCCGCGTGGTCCGCCACCACGGCCGCCGCCCGTCCGCCCCACGTGGCTCCGCGCGACGCGCTCGAGACCCTGCTCGCCCGCCAGTGGTCCGAGGTGCTCGGCGTGAGCCCCATCGGCGTGCATGACTCGCTGTTCGCGCTTGGCGGCTCGTCGCTCGCCGCCACCCAGCTCGCCGCCCGCGCCCGCGACCGCTTCCGCGTGGACGTCGCCGTGCGCACCGTCTTCGAGGCCCCGACGGTCGAGGCCTTCGCCCGGGCGCTCGTCGCCCGCGAAAAGACCCGCGGTCAGGTACTTCGCATCGCCCAACTCGTCCTGCAGGTGGAGGGCATGAGTGCCGAGCAGCTGCGCGCGGCCGCCCCCTCACCTGTCCCGCACCCCGATCGAGGCGTTTCCACGTGACCCCCGACCCGACCTCCGAGGCCGCGCTCGCCGCCGAGCGCGAGCGCCTGCTCGCCGAACTGCTCGCCGCCGAGGGGCTCGACGGCGGTGGTGACGCGTCGGGCATCGCGCCGCGCGCCGCGGGGCAGCCGGTGCCGCTGACGTTTGCGCAGGAGGTGCTCTGGCTCCTCGACCGCGCGACGCCGGGCCTCGCCGCGTACAACACCCCGGTGGTGCGCCGCGTGCGCGGCCCGCTCGACGTGCGGGCGCTGCAGCGCGCCGTCACCGCCCTCGTGGCCCGGCACGAGGCGCTGCGCACCGTGTTCCGCGCCGAGGGCGAGTCCGCGGTGCAGGAGGTGGGGCCGGCGGCGCCGATCGTGCTCGCGGTGCACGACGCGAGCGCCAAGCCCGAGGGGGAGCGACTCGACGTCGCGGTGCGGTCGCTCCGCACGATCGCCGAGACGCCGTTCGACCTCGCCCGCGAACCGGGGTTCCGCGTGGCCGTCGCGCGGCTCGCCGACGATGACCACCTGCTGCTCCTGCTCGCCCACCACATCATTTCCGACGCCTGGTCGTTCGGCGTGATGCTGGCCGACCTCTCCACGGCGTACGCGGCGGCGGTCGGCGGCGCGACCCCCGACCTGGGCCGCGGCGCCCTCGACTTCGGCGATTTCGCCGCGTGGCAGCGCACGACGCTCTCGGGCGAGGCGCTCGCGTCGAAAATCGCGTGGTGGAAGGCCGCGCTCGACGGCGCGGGCGAACTGGTACTGCCGACCGACAAGCCGCGGCCCGCCAACCAGGGGTTCGGCGGCGCGCGGCGCGTGCTCACGCTCGCGCCCGAGCGCGCGGCCGCGCTCAAGGCGGCAGCCGAGCGCGCCGGCGGTACGCTGTACATGGCGCTGCTGGTCGCGTACACCACGGTGCTCCGCCGCCACGCCGCGCAGGACGACGTGGTCGTCGGGTCGGCGGTGGCCGCGCGCACGCCGCGCGAGACCGAGGGGATGGTGGGCTACTTCTCGCAGGCGCTGCCGATGCGCGTGCAGGCGCGCCCCGACGATTCGTTCGCGACGCTGCTCCCGCGCGTCGCGCACACCGTGCTCGGCGCCTTCGAGCACGTGGACGTGCCGGTCGAGTCGCTGGTGCTGGAGCTGCAGCGCGCCGGCGGGCGTCCGTCGCACGCGCCGCTCTTCACCTGCGTGCTGACGATGCAGGAGGGCCTGGGCGCCGACCTGCAGCTCCCGGGGTGCACCGCCACGCCGCTCGACCTCGAGATGGACGCCACCAAGTTCGACCTGACGTTGCTCGTGGGCGAGCGCGCCGAGGGGCTCGAGCTGGCGCTCTGGTACCGCACCGACCTGTTCACCGCCGACGGCGCCGACCGGTTCCTCGCGCACCTCGATCGCACGATCGCGGGGATCATCGCCGACCCGCGCGCCCCGCTGGCGGCAATCCCGCTCGCGACGGCGGCCGAGCAGGCGCAGCTCGCGGCGTGGAACGCGACCGACGCCGACGAAGGCGCGGCGACGACGATCGTGGCCGAGTTCGAGCGGCAGGCGAAGCGGGTGGGGAACCGGCTCGCGATCGTCGCGCCGTCCGCGAGCGCAGCCGCGCACGGCAGCATGGCGGGCAGCGCGACGCTCACGTATCCCGAGCTCGATGCGCGCGCCAACCAGCTTGCGCACCGGCTGCTGGCGCTGGGCCTCACGCGCGGACAGCCCGTCGGCCTCCTGCTCGACCGGTCTGCGGAGGCGATCGTCGGCCTGCTCGGGATCCTCAAGGCGGGCGGGGCGTACATGCCGCTCGCGCAGGATGCGCCCGCCGCGCGCATCGCCCGGCAGCTGGCCGACGCGGGCGCGTCGCTCGTGGTGACGACGTCGGCGCACGCGGAGCTGGTGCCGGCGGTGGCCAAGGCGGTGCTGCTCGACAGCGAAGCCCCGACGCTGCAGGCGCTGAGTGATGCGAGCCCCGCGCTGCACGTGCTCGGACGCGACGTGGCCACGGAGCCGGCGCGGTTCGCGCTGTACATGACGGCGCACCAGCTCGACGTGCTCAAGATGACGCCCAACCACGTTGCGGCGCTCACGGGCGGCCGCACGGGGAGCGAGCTGGCGGAGGTGCTGCCGCGCCAGTGGCTCGTCGTGGGTGGCGAGGCACTGCCGATCGGGTTCGCGCGCAGCGTGGTGCAGGCCGGCCGCTGTCGCCTGCTCAACCACTACGGCCCGACCGAGACGACGGTCGGCGTGCTGACGTTCGAGGCGACGGCGGAATCGCTGGCCGAGGCCGAGCGGCTGGGCGCACAGACGGTGCCGATCGGGCGGCCGCTCATGAACACCAGGGCCGTCGTCGTGGATGGCTCGGGACGCGAGCAGCCAGTGGGCGTGGCGGGCGAGCTCTGGATCGCGGGACTGGGCGTGACGCGCGGCTACATCGGGCGGGATGACCTGACGCAGGCCGCCTTCACCACGTGGAACGGCGCGCGCGCGTACCGCACCGGTGATCGCGTCCGGCGCCTCGCCAACGGCGTCATCGAGTTCCTCGGCCGCGCCGACGACCAGGTCAAGGTGCGCGGCTATCGGGTCGAGCTGGGGGAGATCGAGCAGGTGCTGCGCGGCAACCCGGGCGTCGCGCAGGTCGCGGTGGTGCTGCGCACCGACGAGGGCCGCGAGCCGGCGCTCGTGGCGTACGTGGTGGCCAAGGCGGCCGGCTACGCCGTGAGCCACGCCGACCGTCCCACCCCCGAGAAGCTGCGCGAGTGGGCGGCGGCGTCGCTGCCGTCGCACATGGTCCCCGATGCGGTGATGCTGCTGGCCGCGCTGCCGCTCACCGCCAACGGCAAGCTCGACCGCCGGGCGCTGCCGTCGCCGGATGCCCCGGCCGAGTCGGCGGAGGCGTTCGCGGAACCGCGCACCGACACCGAGCGGCAGCTCGCGACGATCTGGGGCGACGTCCTCAAGCGCGAGAAGATCTGGCGCACGGACAACGTCCTCGCGCTCGGCGGCCACTCGCTGCTCGCGATCCGCGTGCTCGGGCGCATCAGCAAGGGGTTCGGCGTGCGGCTCCCGCTGCGCACGCTGTTCGAGTCGCCGACGATCGAGGCGCTGGCGCAGGCGATCGAGCAGGCGCGCGCGGGACAGTAGCCCACGGCGCCGGCGGTCGAGCGGGCGCGCGGGAGCCAGTAAGTTGCGGGGCTGGAGCGGGCGGGACTTTTCCGGAGCGGAGGGGGAATGTCGGACGGCAGCGCGAAGGGCGACGTGATCGGGCGGCGGACGGGGGCGGGCGAGGCCCCGATGTCGTACGCGCAGGAGATGGTGTGGCTGCTCGACCGGGCCACGCCGGGGCTCACCGCGTACAACGTGCCGCGGGCCTTCCGCCTCCGTGGCGCGCTCGACGTTGCGGCGCTCGAGGCCGCCCTCGCTGACGTCGTGACGCGGCACGAGGTGCTGCGCACCACGTACCACGCCGGCGATCACGGGCCGGTGCAGCGCGTCGCCCCCGCCGGAGCGCAGGCGCTGCCGGTCACCGACCTCACGGCGCGCGACGCGAGCGAGCGCGAGTCCGAGGTGGGGCGCCTGATCTACGAGGAGGCGCATACCCACTTCGACCTGGCCCGCGACCCGATGCTGCGCGCGCGGTTGCTGCGCGTGGGCCCCACCGATCACGTGCTGCTGCTGACGACGCACCACATCGCGTCGGACGGATGGTCGAAGGGGGTGCTGTTCGCGGACCTGAGCGCGGCGTACGCCGCGCGCGCGGCCGGACGCGCGCCCGCGTGGGCGCCGCTCCCCATCCAGTACGGTGACTTCGCCGCGTGGCAGCGCGCCGCGCTCGCCGGCGCCGAGCACGCCGAGCACCTCGCGTTCTGGCGCGAGCGGCTCGCGGCGCCGCTCCCCGACCTCGCGCTCCCGACCGACTTCGCGCGCCCAGCCGTGGCGGGCTACGAGGCGGCCCGCACGGTGGCCGTCCTGCCGATGCCGCTCGTCGAGCGCCTCCGCGAGTTGGGCTACGCCCACGGCGCCACGCCCTACATGGTGCTGCTCGCGGCGTACCACGCGGTGCTGCACCGCTACACGGGGCAGGACGACATCGTCACCGGCTCGCCGATCGCGGGGCGCACGCGCGCCGAGACCGAGGGGTTGATCGGCTTCTTCGCCAACACGCTGGTGATGCGCACCGATCTCGCGGGCGACCCGACCTTCGCGGAGCTGCTCGAGCGCATCAGCGATCGCGCGATGGGCGCCTACGAGCACGGCGACGTGCCGTTCGAGAAGCTGGCGCTCGACCTGCGCGAGGGGCAGGCGATGGATGCGGCGACGCCGCTCTTCCGCTGCGTCCTCACGATGGAGGACACCATCGAGGCCACGCTCACGCTGGGCGCCGCGACCGTCGAGGTGCTGCCGGTGGAGTACGGACAGGGCAAGTTCGACCTGACGCTGCTCGTGGCCGAGGTGCCCGAAGGGCTCCGCCTCACGCTCGGCGCGCGCAGCGACCTCTTCGCGCCCGGCTACGGCGATCGATTCCTCGGCCACGTGCGTGCGGTGATCGAGGCCGCGGTGGCCGACGCCGACGTGCGCGTGTCGTCGATCGCGCTGCCCACGCTCGAGGAGCGCGCCGTCGTCGCGGCGGCGCAGGGCCCTGCCGTGGACGAGGGCGCCCCGGCAACGCTCGTGAGCCTGTTCGAACAGCAGGCGGCACGCGTGCCCAACCTGCTGGCCGTCGTCGGGCCGCGCGCCGCGGCCACGGCAGCCGGAAGCGTCGCGGGCACGACGCCGCTCACCTACGCTGAACTCAACGCGCGCGCCAACCAGCTGGGCGCCCACCTGCGCACGCTCGGCGTGCGCGCGGGCACGCCGGTCGGGCTCCTGCTCGATCGTTCGGCCGACGCGTTCGTGGGGCTGATGGGCATCCTCAAGGCCGGCGGCGCCTACATGCCGCTCGCCACCGAGGCGCCCGCGCCGCGCATCGCGCAGCAGCTGCGCGAGAGCGGGGCGACGGTGGTGGTCACGTCGCTCGCGCTGGCCGGGCGCGTGCCGGACGGGAGCACCGTCATCGCGCTCGATCGTGACGCCGATGCGGCGATGCTGGGCGCGCTGCCCACCGCGAACCTCGCGGGCGGCGCCGCACCGGACGACCTCGCGTACGTGCTCTACACCTCGGGCTCGACGGGCGTCCCCAAGGGGGTGGCCGTGACGCACGCCAACGCCGTGCACTATGCGCGCGCGGTGAGTCGCGTGCTCGCCGACGTGCCCGCCGACCGGCCGGGCGACGGCTTCGGCGCGCTGCAAGGCTGGCGCTTCGGCATGGTGTCCACGCTGGCCGCGGACCTGGGCAACACGAGCGTGCTGCCGGCGCTCCTCTCGGGCGGCACCCTTCACACGCTCGCGCGCGACGTCACCACCGATCCCGCGCGCTTCGCCGAGTACGTGAGCGTGCACCAGTTCGACGTCCTCAAGATCACGCCGAGCCACCTGGCCGCGCTGACCGCGACGCGGAGCGGCGCCGAGCTCGCGGCGGTGCTGCCGCGCAAGTGGATCGTGCTGGGCGGCGAGGCGCTGCGCCCCGCGCTCGCGCGCACGCTGCTCGCGGCCGGCACCTGCCGCGTGCTCAACCACTACGGGCCCACCGAGACGACCGTCGGCGTCCTCACGAACGAGGCCACCAACGCCTCGCTCGACGCGGCCTCGCGCTTCGGCGCGCAGACCGTGCCGCTGGGACGTCCGCTCGCGAACACGCGCGCGTGGGTGCTCGATGCACAGGGACGCGAGCAGCCCCTCGGCATTCCCGGGGAGCTCGTCATCGGCGGGCTCGGCGTGGCGCGCGGCTACCTGGGGCGCGACGACCTCACCAGGGAGCGGTTCATCACGGTGGATGGCGTGCGCGCCTATCGCACCGGCGATCGCGTGCGGCGCCTGGCCGACGGCACGATCGAGTTCCTCGGGCGCGGCGACGACCAGGTGAAGGTGCGCGGCTACCGCGTGGAGGTCGGCGAGATCGAGCAGTCGCTGCGTCAGAAGCCCGGCGTGCTCGACACGGTGGTCACTTTGCACGTGCCGACCGACGGTGAGGCGCGCCTCGTCGCGTACGTGGTGCCCAAGCAGGCCGGCTATGCCGTGTCGCACGCCGACCGCCCGACCCCGGAGAAGCTCCGCGACTGGGTCGCGGCGCAGCTGCCCGACTACATGGTGCCGTCGGTGGTGGTGATGATCGACGCGATCCCGCTCACCCCGAACGGCAAGGTGGACCGCGCCAAGTTGCCGGTGCCCGGCGAGGCCGCCGGGGGCGGCGGCGCGGAGCGCGTCGCGCCGCGCACGCCCACCGAGGAAGCGATCGCGAAGATCTGGCGCGACGCCATCCGGGTGCTCGGCCGCATCAGCAAGGAGCTCGGGGTTCGGCTCACGCTGCGCGCGCTGTTCGAGTCGCCCACCGTGGCGCAGGTGGCGTCGCTCGTGGACGCGGAGCGCCAGGCCAAGGCCGAGGCTGCCGCGCTCGAGGCGGCGCTGGCCGACGTCGAGGGGCTGTCCGATGCCGACGTCGCGAAGGCGCTGAAGGACGGCGCCCCGCCGGCGCCCTAGCCGGACCGCATGTCGTCGCCGCCGCTCTCGCCCGAGGCGCTCGCGCGCCTCGCCCAGCTCTCGCCGGAGCGCCGCGCGCTCGTCGAGCAGAAGCTGCGCGCGATGGCGCAGGCGGCCGCGCCCGCGAGCACCCCGGCCGGCGACCTGATCGCGCGTCGCGCGCCGGGCGCGGAGATCCCGCTCACGCCGGGGCAGGAACTGCTGCTCGAGCTCGACCACGCGATGGGCGGCGTGGTGGCGTACAACGTGCCGCGCGTGCTGCGCGTGCGCGGCGCGCTCGACCAGGCGGCGTGGCAGCGGGCGGTCAATGCGCTGGCCGAGCGGCACGAGGCGCTGCGCACCCGGTTCGTGGGGAGCGGCGCCAACGTGCGGCAGGTGGTCGCGCCCGCCGAGCCGGTGCCCGTGGTGGTGCGCGACCTGCGCGCGCTCGCGCCCGAGGCGCGCGAGGCGGAGGCCCAGCGGCTCGTGGTGGCCGAGACGCGGGCCCGCTTCGACCTCGCCAGCGAGCAACTGCTGCGTTCGACGCTCGTGCGGCTCGGCGAGGCCGAGTGGATCGTGCTGCTGGTCACGCACCACATCGTCTGCGACGAGTGGTCGCGCAACGTGACCTTCCGCGAGCTGTCGCAGCTCTACGCGGACTTCGCCGCGGGGCGGCCAGCCTCGCTCGCGCCGCTGCCCATCCAGTACGGCGACTACGCGCTGTGGGCGCGCGAGGCGATGGACCGCGGCGAGCTGGCGCAGCAGCTGGCCTACTGGCGCGAGGAGCTCGCCGCGCTGCCGGTGCTCGACCTGCCCACCGACCGGCCGCGCGGCGTGACGCCGTCGTTCGACGGGGCGCGGCGCCGCTACCAGCTGCCGCTTGCGCTGCTCGAGCAGCTGCGCGCCCTCGCGCGCGCAAACGACGCGACGCTCAACATGGTGCTGCTGGCGGCGTACTTCGTGGTCCTCGCGCGCCATGCCGCGCAGGACGACGTCGTCGTGGGCTCGCCGATCTCGGCCCGCCGGCTCGTGGAGCTCGAAGGGCTGATCGGCTACTTCCCGAACGCGCTCGTGCTGCGGAGCCGGCTGGCGGACGATCCGTCGTTCAGCGAGCTGGTGCGGCGCACGCGCACCACCTGCCTCGCGGCGTACGAGCACCAGGACGTGCCGCTGGAGAAGCTGGCGCAGGAACTGCGCGGGGCGGGGCAGCTGGGCCTGGCGCCGCTCTTCAACGTCTGGTTCGTGATGCTGGCCCCCGACGCCGAGCGCCTGTCGCTCGGCGGAGCGCAGGTCGAGCCGCTCGTCACCGACTTCGGCACCGCCAAGTTCGACATCCTCTGCGGCGCGAGCGAGCAGGCTGACGGCCTGCACGTGGTGCTGGAGTATCGCACGGCGCTGTTCGATCCGGTCACCATCGACCGGTTCTTCGCGCACCTGCGGGCCGTGCTCGAGGGGGCGGTGGTCGATCCCGCGTGCACCGTGTCGCGCCTGCCGTTGCTCGATGCCGATGAGCGCGCCCTGGTGCTCGAGGCGTGGAATGCGACGGCGACGCCGTTGCCCGAGGATGCGACCCTGGCCAGCCTCATGCAGGCGCAGGTCGGCCGCACGCCGGACGCCATCGCGGTGAGCGACGAGGCGCGGTCGCTGACGTATGCGCAGCTGGATCGCGCCGCGACGGCGCTCGCGGCCCGCCTCCGCACGGCCGGGGTGCGCGCGGGGCAGCGCGTGGGCGTGTGTGCGGACCGCTCCGTCGAGCTGGTGGTCGCGCTCGTCGCGGTGATCAAGGCGGGCGCGGCCTACGTGCCGTTCGACCCCGAGTATCCGCGCGACCGGCTCGCCTTCATGATCGACGACGCGGACGCGGCGGTGCTGCTGGCGCCGTCGGCAACGGCAGAGGCGTTGCCGCCGTTCGCCGCCACGTTGATTCCACTGGACGGCGCCGCGCAGCCGGTCGGGAGTGGAGCCGCGCCGTCGAACCGTGCAGGCGACGCGACGCCCGCGAAGATCGCGAGCGACGCGCACGCCGCTGCCGACTGGCCCGCGCCCTCGCCGGACGATCCCGCGTACATGATCTACACCTCGGGCTCGACGGGCCGGCCCAAGGGCGCGCTCAACGCGCACCGCGGCATCGTCAACCGGTTGCTCTGGATGCAGTCGGCCTACGGTCTCACGGGCGCGGACACGGTCGTCCAGAAGACGCCGTTCTCGTTCGACGTCTCGGTCTGGGAGTTCTTCTGGCCGCTCATCACCGGCGCGCGGCTCGTCATGGCGCGGCCGGGTGGGCACCGCGACACGGGCTACCTCGCCGGCCTCATCCAGCGCGAGCGCGTCACCGTCTGCCACTTCGTGCCCTCGATGCTGCGCGCCTTCCTCGCCGATCCGGCGGCCGGCGGCTGCACGACGCTGCGCGACGTGATGGCGAGCGGCGAGGCCCTCGCCCCGGACCTCGTCTCCGGCTTCCACCGCACGCTGCCGCGCGCGCGCCTGCACAACCTGTATGGCCCCACCGAGTGCGCGGTGGACGTCTCGTACTGGCCGTGCCCGCCGGTGGACGAGCCGCCGGCGCTCGTGCCCATCGGACGGCCCGTCGCGAACACGCGGCTCTACGTGCTCGACGCGCACGGCGCGCCATGCCCGGTCGGCGTGAGCGGCGAGCTCTACCTCGGCGGCGTGCAGGTCGGGCTCGGCTACCACCGGCGTCCCGACCTCACGGCGGAGCGGTTCGTTGTCGATCCGTTCGTGGCCGCGCCGGGCGCGCGCATGTACCGCACGGGCGACCGCGCGCGCTGGCGCGCCGACGGCACGGTCGAGTACCTGGGTCGCCTCGACTTCCAGGTCAAGGTGCGCGGCTTCCGCATCGAGCTGGGCGAGATCGAGGCGACGCTCGCGCAACACCCGCGCGTGCGCGACGTCGCCGTGATGGCGCACGCGGACGCCGAGGGCGACACGCGCCTGGTGGCCTACGTCGCCGCGAAGGACGAAGCGCCGACCGGCGGGGAAGGGGAGACCCTCGACCGCTGGGCCACCGTGTTCGACACGACGTATGCCAACGCCGAGACGACCGGTGATGCCGTCGAGCCCGGCTTCAACATCGCCGGCTGGATCTCGAGCTACGACAAGAAGCCGATTCCCGCCGCCGAGATGCGCGAGTGGGTCGCGCGCACCTGCGACCGGATCCTCGCGTCGGGGCCGCAGCGCGTGCTCGAGTTGGGCGTCGGCACCGGCCTGCTCCTCTTCCGCGTCACGCCGCACGTCGCGCACTACCACGGCCTCGACATCTCGGCCACCGGCCTCGACGCCATCCGTGCCGATCCGGCCTTCGCGCCGCTGGCCGACAAGGTCACCCTGCAGGTGGCGGGCGCGCACGAGGCCGACAAGCTGCCGGCGGGCTCCTTCGACGTGGTCGTCATCAACTCGGTGGTGCAGTACTTCCCCGACGCCGCCTACCTCGTGAAGGTGCTCGAGGGCGCCGTACGCGCGCTCGCGCCGGGTGGCCGCATCTTCATCGGTGACCTGCGCAGCGGATGTGGCACGAGAGCGAGCTCGTGGTCGCGCCCGCCTTCTTCTACGCGCTGCGCCACCATCTGCCGCGCATTGCGCGCGCGACCGTGCAGCCCAAGCGCGGCGCCGCCGGCAACGAGCTGACCAAGTTCCGCGCCGACGTCGAGATCGAGCTCGACCGCGCGATGGCGCCCGCCGCGCTCCCGGCGCCGGTGCACGTGGCCAGCCTCGACGACGTCCGCGCGCTGCTCGCCGCGTCGCCGCCCGTGGTGCACCTGGCCGACGTCATCGACGGGCGCCTCGCCGCCGACCTGCGCGCCGAGGCGGTGATCGAGTCCGCGCCGGGGCAGCAGACCGTGGGGGAGCTGCGCGCGACGCTCGCGCGCGAGACGCATCCGGTGGCCATCCACCCCGAGGCCCTCTCGACGGTGGATGACCGCTACGAGGTGACGCTCGCCTGGCCCGCATCCGGCACGCCGGGTCGCTTCGATGCGGTGTTCCGCCATCGCACGCTCGCCCCGCTGGTGCCCGTGCCGCCCTCCGCGCCGGCCGGGGCGATCGCGCCGTGGGATGACTTCGTGCATCACGCGCAGCCCGACGCCTTCGACCCCGACGAAGTCGCGAGCTTCCGTCGCCAGCTGGCCGAGCGCCTGACCGACTACATGGTGCCGGCGCAGTTCGTGCGCCTCAGTGCCCTGCCGCTCACCCCCAGCGGCAAGGTGGACCGCAAGCAGCTCGTGCCGCCGAGCGTGGGCCGCTCCACGCGCGCGTACGTCGCGCCGCGGAGCGCCACCGAGAAGGCCGCGGCCGCGCTCTGGGCCGAGGTGCTGCGCGTCGAGAAGGTCGGGGTTGACGACAACTTCCTCGAGTTGGGCGGCCACTCGCTGCTCGCCATGCGGGTGCTCGGGCGCGCCCGGCGCGCGCTCGGTGCGGCGCCCGGGCTCGACGCGCTGGTGCGCGGCATGACGCTGGCCGAATTCGCGGCCGCGATCGACGCCGCGGTCGCCGCGGGCTCGCCGGCCGACGACTTCGACGACGAGGGCGGGCTCGTGCCGGTGGCGCGCGAGTCGTTCCGGCGTCGCGCCGACCCGACCCCATGACCGCGCCGCGCGAGGCCGGCAGCGTCGCGGCGCTGGCGGCGGTGCATGGCGACGTGCAGGCGCTGCCGGTGTCGTTCGCGCAGCGTCGCTTCTGGCTGCTCGACCAGCTCGACGAGGCCACGGCCGCCTACACGCTCCCGTTCGCGCTGGCCTGCGACGGGCCCCTCGACGCCGACGCGCTGGCGGCGGCCATCTCGCTCGTCGTCGAGCGGCACGAGGCGCTGCGCACCGTGTTCGTGCTCGAGGGCGACGAGCCGGTGCAGGTCGTGCTGCCGCCGCGCGCGGTGCCGTTGCCGGTCGAGGACCTGCGCCCCCTCGGGCCCGACGAGGCGGAGCGCCGGCTGGCCGTGGCGCTCGACGAGAACGCGAACCGCGGCTTCGACCTCGCGCGCGGTCCGCTCGCGCGGTTCACCCTGCTGCGCACCGCCGACGCCACGCACGTCTGGCTCGGCGCGTTCCATCACATCGTGGCCGACGGCGTGTCGGTGGCGCTCTTCCTCGAGGAGGTGCGCGAGGCCTATGCCGCCCGGCTCGCCCAGCGCGTCCAAACTTTTCATGGCGCGGTTGAACGGCTGAATTTGCCCGGCCCTCTCAGCACCGCCCTCAAATCCCTCGCGCTCGCTCAAGGCACGACGCTCTTTCCCGCGTTGCTCGCGGCATTTTATGCGCTGCTCCATCGCTACACGCAGCAGGACGACCTCGTCATCGGGTCCATCACCGCGGGCCGGCGCCGGTCGGAGGTCGAGGCGCTGATCGGGCTGTTCATGAACACGCTCGCGATCCGCGTGGACACGGGCCAGGCGCCCTCGTTCTCGGCGCTCGTCGCGCGCGTGCGCGACCGGGTGGCGCTCGCGCTCGCGAACCAGGACATCCCGTTCGAGCAGGTCGTGGATGCCGTGCAGCCCGAGCGCGACCGGAGCCGCAGCCCGATCTTCCAGGTCGCCTTCCAGCTCCTCGAGTGGCTCGGTCGCGAGCCGGCGCTCGCCGGCTGCACGGTGCACCGCGTCAGCGCGGCCAAGGACACGAGCAAGTTCGACCTGACGCTGATGCTCATGCCAGCGCCGGGCAGCGCGCTGCGCGCGGTGCTCGAGTACCGGAGCGACCTCTTCGATGCGTCCACGGTGGACCGGATGCTCGGCCACTACGAGGCGCTGCTGACGGCGGCCGTGCGCGAGCCGTCGGCGAGCATCACCGCCCTGCCGCTCATGGACGACGCCGAGCGCGAAGCGGTGCTGCACGCGTGGAACCGCACGGAAGCGCCGATCCCGGCGTGGACGGCGCCCGAGCGCATTCTCGAGCTTTCGCGCACGCAGCCCGACGCGATCGCCATCGAGGGCGAGGATCGCACGCTGACGTGGGCCGAACTCACGCGGCGCGCGGGGCAGGTGGCGGCGCGGCTGCGTGCGACGGGTGTAGCGCGCGGTGATCGCGTGGCCGTCCTCGTGGACCGCACCACGACGCTCCCCGTGGCGCTCCTGGGCGCGTGGTGGGCGGGCGCGGCCTACGTGCCGCTCGACGCGAGCTATCCCGCGGCGCGCATCGCCCAGGTGCTCGAGGACGGCGGCGTGCGGGCGATCGTCGCCGACGCCCCGTCGGTGGACCGCGCGCGCGAGGCGCTCCACGGTGTGGCGGTCCCGCTGCTCGAACTCGACGACGCCACGTGGTGGTCCACGCCGGAGCCCGCAGACGCGCTCGTGCTGCCCGGGCACGACGACGTCGCCTACGTGATCTTCACCTCGGGCTCGACCGGGCGTCCCAAGGGCGTCGCGGTGCCGCACCGGGCGCTCACCAATTTCCTCGCGTCCATGGCGGAGCGTCCCGGGCTCGCGCGGGGGGACGCGCTCGTCGCCGTCACCACGATCGCGTTCGACATCGCGGGGCTCGAGCTCTGGCTCCCCCTCACGACCGGCGCGCGCGTCGTGCTCGCGTCGCGGGAGACGGCACTCGACGGCGCGGCGCTCGCGGCGCGCTTCGACCGCACGGCACGCGAGGTCGCGCCCGCGCGCGCCGTGCTGCAGGCGACGCCCGCCACGTGGCGGTTGCTTCTCGAGGCCGGCTGGCGCGGCGCGCCCAACGTCGTGATGCTGTGCGGCGGCGAGGGGTGGCCCGAGGGGCTCGCCGCCGCGCTGCTGCCGTGCGGCGCCGAGCTCTGGAACGTGTACGGTCCCACGGAGACGACCATCTGGTCGGCGCGGCTGCGTGTCGAGTCGCCCGAACTGTCGCTCGGCGAGCCGATCGCGAACACGACGCTCCACGTGCTCGATCCGCGTGGCGTGCCGGTGCCGATCGGCGTGCCGGGCGAACTCTGGATCGGCGGCGCGGGGCTCGCGGTCGGCTACGTCGGCCGCGACGACCTCACGGCGGAGCGCTTCGTCGAGCAGCCCGGCCTGGGACGGCTTTACCGCACCGGCGATCGCGTGCGGCGCCTCGAGTCCGGTCGCATCGTCTTCCTCGGCCGGATCGACGACCAGGTCAAGCTGCGCGGCCACCGGATCGAACTCGGCGAGATCGAGCACGCACTCGCCTCGGTGCCCGGCGTGTTGCAGGCGGTGGCCGCGGTGCAACGCGTCGGCGGGGGCGGGGAACCGCAACTCGTGGGCTACGTGGTGCTCGACGGCGCGGCCGACGAGGCCACCGTGCGGCAGGCCGTGCATGACGCGGCCCGCGCCGCGTTGCCGGAGTACATGGTGCCGCGCCTGCTCGTCCGCCTCGCCGCCATGCCGCTCACCCCCAACGGCAAGGTCAACCGGCGCGCGCTCCCCGCACCCGACGCGGCCGCCGCGCTCGAGGCGCCGTACGTCGCGCCGCGCACGCCGCTCGAGGCGCAGGTGGCCGGCATCTGGCGCGAGGTCCTCGGTCGCGAGCGGGTCGGCGCCGACGACGACTTCTTCGCGGTCGGCGGCCACTCGCTGCTCGCGATGCGCGTGGTGGCCCGGCTCGCGTCGGCGTGCGGCGTGCGCCTCAGCATCGGGGCGATGTTCGAGGCGCGCACCGTCGCGGGGCTCGCGGCGCTCGTGGAGCGTCGGCGCGACGCCGGCGCGCTGGGCGATGCCGCTCCGATCCCTTGCCGTGCTCCCTCCGACGACGCGCCGCTGTCGCTGGCGCAGGAGCCGCTCTGGCTGTTCGAGCAGGTCCAGCCGGGTACCGCCACCTACAACGTGCCGATCGTGCGCCGGCTGCGCGGCGAGCTCGACGAGGCCGCGCTCGCGCGCGCCCTCGATGCGGTCGTCGCGGCCCACGCCGCGCTGCGGACCTCGTTCACCGAGCGCGACGGCGAGCCGCGACAGCGCGTCGTCGCGCACGTGGACGTCCCGCTCGAGCGCGTGGACCTGCGCCCGCTGCCGGCCGACGCGCGCGCGGCCGCTCGCGAGGCCGCGCTGCGCGCCGCGGCGCAGCGCCCGTTCGACCTGAGGCGAGCGCCGCTCGTGCGCGCGCTCTTCGTGCGCGAGTCCGACGACGCGTGCGTCGTGGCGCTCGTGCTCCACCACGCCATCTGCGACGGCGCCTCCATCTCGGTCCTCCTCGACGACTGGGCCACCGCATATGCCGAAGCGGCCGCGGGACGCGAGGCGCGCGTGCCGGCGCCTGCGGTGGGGATGGACGATGTCGCGGCCTGGGAGCGCGCGACCATCACCGAGGCGCGCCTCGAGGCTGATCTCGCCTTCTGGCGTGACGCGCTTGCGGGCGCCCCGGCGGGGATCGCGCTGCCCACCGACCGGCCGCGCACAGCCGCCAAGTGGGGCCCCGGCGCCCGCGTCACGGGCACGATGCCGCGCGTCACGCGTGACGGCGTGCGGGCGCTGGCGCTCGCGCATGGGGCCACGCCCTACATGGTGCTGCTGGCCGCGGTGCACGCGCTGCTCCATCGCTACGCCGCGCAGGCCACCACCGTGATCGGCACGCCGCAGGCCCGGCGCGAGCGCGCCATCGCCACGCCGTTGGTGCGCGCCGACATCGGGCCCGACACGACGTTCGCGGCGCTGGTCGCGGCCATGCGCCGCGCGACCCTCGACGCGACCGAGCACGGCCACGTGCCGACCGACCGCCTGTTGCGCGCGCTGGGCGGCGAGGCTGCGGCCGATGGCGCCCCGTTCGATGTGCTGTTCGCCCTGCAGGACGGCATTGGCGCGCAGCGCGCGTTCGGCCCGCTCGCCGTCGAGTCCATGGGCGCCGACCTTGGCGCCGCCAAGTTCGACCTGTCCATCACCATCGTGTCCACCGACGACGGCTTCCGCGCCGTGGTGGATTATCGCGCGGACCTCTTCGACGCGAGCACGATCGAGCGGTTCCTCGGCCACCTGAACGCGCTTGTCGACGGCGCGTGCGCCGATCCGAACCGCGCGGTGGACGCGCTGCCGCTCCTCAGCGGCGCCGAGCGCGCGCAGCTCCTCGCCCTCGCCGCGGGCCCGACGCCGCAGGCCGTCGGGCTTCCGTTCCTCGATGCCGGCGTGCGTGACGCCATCGCCGCGCATCCGGGCGCGATCGCCGTGGAGCAGGGCAGCGCGCGCCTGACCTACGCCGCGCTCGGCGCGCGCGCGGGCGCCATCGCCGCGGCACTGCAGGAGCGCGGCGTGGGTCGCGGTCATGTCGTGGCCGTGCTGCTCGAGCGATCGCCGGACCTCGCGGCCACGCTGCTCGCGATCCTCGCCACCGGCGCCGCCTACCTCCCGGTGGACACGGACTATCCCGCCGACCGCTTCGCCTACATGCTCGGCGACTCCGGCGCGACGGTCGTGGTGACGACCGCCGCGCTGGCCTCGCACGCGACCGCGCCCGTGCTGCTCGTCGAGTCCATTGATGGCAGCCACGCCCGCCCGCTCCCCGACACGCTCGGCGCGCGCGACGGCGAGGACCCCGCGTACATCATCTATACCTCGGGCTCGACGGGCACCCCCAAGGGCGTCGTCGTCCCGCATCGCGCGATCGTGAACCACATGCGCTGGATGGCACGCGTGGTGCCGCTTGGCCCCGAGGGCGCGGTGCTCCAGAAGACGCCGGTCTCGTTCGATGCTTCGGTGTGGGAGTTCTGGGCGCCGCTGCTCGCGGGCGCGCGCCTGGTGATGGCCGCGCCAGGAGCGCATCGTGACCCGCTCGCCCTCGTCGACGAGGTGCGTCGCGCCGGCATCACCGACCTGCAACTGGTTCCGTCGGTGCTGGCCGAAGTGGTGGAGGTGCCGGCGTTCGCCGCCTGCACGTCGCTGCGCCGCGTCTTCGCCGGCGGCGAGGCGCTCCCCGCGGCGCTCGTTCGGCGCGTGCTCGCGCTGCTCGACGTCGAGGTGCACAACCTGTATGGCCCCGCCGAAGCGACCATTGACGCGACGAGTTGGTCCGCCACGCGCGCCTCGTCGCCCGACGGTGAGATCGTCCCGATCGGGCGTCCGATCGATCACCTGCGCACGTACGTGCTTGGCCCGGATGGCGAGCCCTGTCCGGTGGGGGTGTGGGGCGAGCTCTGGATCGGCGGCGCGGGCGTTGCGCTCGGCTATCACCGCCGCCCCGAGCTGACCGCGGAGCGGTTCGTGCGCGACCCGTTCGACGCCACCAACGCGCGCGCCTATCGCACCGGCGATCGCGTACGGTGGCGGCCGGACGGCCAGCTCGAGTTCGGCGGCCGCTTCGACACGCAGGTCAAGCTCCACGGCGTGCGCATCGAGCTGTCGGAGGTCGAGGCCGCGCTTTGTGACGTGGACGGCGTCGCGGCCGCGGCCGCCGACGTGCA
>JACQES010000385.1 GCA_016200495.1 Gemmatimonadota bacterium | reverse complement strand
GAGCGCCGCGATCGCGCCCTGCGCGAAGGTGCCCGCTTCGGCGTCCACCGTGAGGCGCGGCGCATCGCCCACCCAGGTGGCGAAGGCGCGGGCGTCGTCGCCGCGCAGCTCGTCGGGATCCACGCGCACCCAGCCGGCGATCCACCCGCGCTCGGGCGGGGCGACGGGCACGTCGATCGCCTCGCCTTCCTTGGCCGTGCCGCGCGCAACGGTGCGCGGCCCGAGTTCCACCTTCCAGTTGATCGCCCCCGGCCCCGTGAGCGTCGCCTCGACGCGTCCGCGCGGCGTGAGGTGCGGCGGCGCGGGCGCCGCGCGACGCACGGCATGGTTCGCGATGTCGGGCACCGCCGGCGCCCAGACGCTCACGGGCACGTCACCGAGGTCGCCCACCGGCGCCTTCCAGCCGCTCGCCTGCGCGTCGGTGACGACGGCCACCTGCTTGCCGGCGAGCCCCGCACTGCGCACGAGCGCGGCCGCGCGCATCACGGCGGCGCCCAGCTGCCCGGCGCCCGCGAGTGGCTCCGCGCGCTTGAGTGCCGCGATCACGTCGGCGCGCGAGCCGCCCGCCACCTGCGCGTCGGCCGTCACGAGCCAGACCCGGTCACCCGAGCCCGCCTCCGCGAGCGCGGCGAGCGCGCCCTCGCGCAGCTGGTCGAGCACGGGGCGCCCGCCGGCCACGCGCGCGCTGCTCATCGAGTTGTCGAGGACGAGCGCGAAGGCGGTGGGCGGGTGCCCGGTGCCGAAGCCCGGCCCGAGCGGACGCGCCGCCGCGAGCGCGAGCGCGAGGACCGCGGCCACGCGGAGCGCCATGAGGAGCAGGTTGCGGAGCCGCATCTCGCGGCGATGCTCCTTCTCGGCGCGGCGCAGGTAGCGCACCGCCGGGAAGGCGAGCGGCAGGCCCGTGCGGCGCCGCAGCAGGTGCAGCAGCAACGGCACGGCCGCCCCCGCCGCGAGCGCGAGGAGCCAGGGCGAGAGGAAGCTCACGGGAGCGACTGCCTGACCGCGAACGCGCGGCGGAGCGCGGTGCCGAACGGCGCGTCGGTCGAGACGACGTCGTAGAACGCCCCCGCGCCCGCGAACCGCTCGCGCCACTCGCCGATGACCGTCTCGACCGTCTCACGATACGCGTCGCGCACGTCGGAGCCGCGCGCGGCCAGCGCATCACCGCTCTCGGGGTCGGTGAACTTGGCGTCGCCGGCCTCCTCGAGGTCGCGCTCCGCCGGGTCCATCACGTGCAGGATCACGATGTCGTGGCCAACGGCGCGCAGCGTGCGCACGGCGCGCGTCGCCTCCTCGGGCTCGACCAGGAGGTCGGAGAGGATCACGAACAGTCCGGGGCGCGTCACGAGCGCGGCCGCGCGCTCGACCGCCGCGGCGAACGACGACGTGGTGCCCGTGCCCGGCTGCCCCAGTTCGGCCAGCACGCGGCGCCATTGCGCCGTGCGCGCGCGCGGCGGCAGCACGGTGCGCACCTCGTCGTCGAAGCGCAGGAAGCCCACCGCGTCGCGCTGCTTGAGCAGGAGGAGCGAGAGCGCCGCCACCGACGCCTCCGACCAGGCCTGCTTGGTGAGCCGGTTGGGCGAGCCGCTCCACGCCATCGACGGGCTCACGTCGAGCAGCAGCATCGCGCGGAGGTTGGTCTCCTCCTCGAACTGCTTGATCACCCAGCGGTCGGCGCGGGCGAGGATCTTCCAGTCGAGGTAGCGCAGGTCGTCGCCGGGCTGGTACGGGCGGTGTTCCGCGAACTCCACCGAGAATCCCTTCCGCGGCGAGCGGTGCAAGCCGGTCAGGAATCCGTCCACCACCCAACGCGCAATGACCTCGAGGCGGCCAAGCGCGGCGAGGGATGCGGGATCGAGGAGGTCGGGCCGGCTGGCGTCCATGCGACGCGGAAAGGTACCCGGGTGCGCCGCGCCGGGGCAGCGTCCGTCGGCCGTCCGCGCGGCCGCCGTCAGTCGTGCGTCAGCTGCGGACGGCCTGGACCGACGTCGAGGGGCGCAGCTCGCCGCGGTACCACCAGTCCAGCGCCCCGCGAATGGCGCGCGGCGGCGCGAGCTCGAACTGGACGGCGTGGCGCGTGGCGAAGCGCAGCGCCTGCTCCATCTCGAGGTCGGTCGGATCGGAGCAGGCCACCGTGAGCGACTTCTCGTCGGCGCGCACGGGGATCATGCCGAACTTCCGCGCCACCTTCTCGTCGAGGAGCTTGACCGCCGCCGCCTCGATCCGGTCGAGTCGCGCGACCGGCACGCGGAAGGTGGACGCGACGTGCACCGCGAACTCGTCGCCCGTGATGTCGTTCGCCCGGGCGATCTGGTCCCACAGCTGCTCGGTGGTGAAGGCGTCGTCGAGCTTGCGCGGATCGGCGGGCGCGAGCCCGAAGCGCTGCGCCACGAGGGCGAGCCAGTGGCGCGCGATCCTGTCGTTGCGCGCCGCGACCGCCGGCGAGAACGGTTCCGGCTCGTCGATCGGCTCCTGCGAGACCTCGACCGGGTTGTCCCCCTCGAGGTTGAGCGTGATCCGCGCGCGCACCGCCGTGCGCGAGCCCGATCGCCGCTCGGTGGGCGGCCCCGGCAGCTCGAGCGTGTAATGCGAGTCGCCCACGGCGATCTGTTCGCTGCGCACCCCCGGTTCGGCGTCCATGCGCGCCGGCTGCGGCGGTGGCGTCACGCGACGCGCGGCCTCCTCGGCGCTCACGCCGCCCAGCGGCATCGACGGGGTCGCGCGACGCGTCGGGGCGCCGCCGGCGGCGGGTTCCACGCCACGACTGGAGGCCGGCGTCATCCGTCCCTCGCGATCCACGGCCGTCGCGCCGAGCGCGGGGGTCAGGCTACGACCGTCGAGCGCGGAGGTCTGGCGGCCGGCGGGCGCGGTGTCGCGCAGCACGCGCACGGCCGAGTGGTTGAGCGCGATGTCGCCGACGAGCTGGTCGTTGTCGGCGCGGTGCACGGCCACGATCGGGATGAACTTCCCCACCGTGTGGAGGAAGTCCGAGAGGCGCTGCCGGTCGGCGATGTTCAGCTGCCCGCGGATCCGCGCGTCGGTGGTGAGCGTCACCTCGACGTGCCGCACCGCGATCTGGCCGGTCACGGAATGCACCGGCACGTCGCCGTCCGGCCCGTAGGCGTACAGCACGTGGTCGGCCTGGATCACGGCGTGGTTCACCATCTCCTCGACCGGCAGGATCCACTGCGCGTTGACGAGGTTGACCCACCCGCCCTTCCGGCTGCCCAGGTAGAGCGCGAGCGACTGGCCGTCGTTCAGGAAGATGCCGCCCTCGACTTCCGCCCCGTCGCGCAGCACGAGGTGCACGCGGCGCGGCTTGCTCTGGAGCGCGCGTGGTGGGGGCGTCTGGGGAGAGAGGGCCATGGGCGGTGAGCGAAAACTGGCTCCAGGCGGCCTGAGTGCAACCGCCGTGCCGCGTCGCGCCAGAACGCGGCGCCGCGCCGATGAGGGAGCCGTGCCCCAAGTCTCGGCACCACAATGAGTTGAATGCGGCCCCGCGCCCGGTTACGTTTCAGGGCTCCCGTCGCTTCCCATCGGCCCCACGTCCGTGCAGCTCGATCGCATCCGCAACTTCTGCATCGTCGCCCACATCGACCACGGCAAGTCCACGCTCGCGGACCGCCTGATCGAGGCCACGGGCATGCTCCAGAAGCGCGAGATGAAGGCGCAGGTGCTCGACACGCTCGACCTTGAGCGCGAGCGCGGCATCACGATCAAGCTGAACGCCGTGCGGATGAGCTACGACGCGAAGGATGGCGTCACGTACGAGCTCAACCTGATCGACACGCCGGGGCACGTGGACTTCACCTACGAGGTCTCGCGCTCGCTCGCCGCGTGCGAGGGGGCCATCCTCGTGGTGGACGCGTCGCAGGGGATCCAGGCGCAGACGCTGTCGAACCTGTTCCTCGCCATCGACGCCGGCCTCGAGATCATCCCGATCCTGAACAAGATCGACTTGCCCGGCGCCGAGCCCGAGAAGCGCCGCCAGGAAGTCGTGGACCTGATCGGCTGCAAGCCCGAGGACATCCTCCTCGTCAGCGCGAAGGAGGGGATCGGCATCCCCGAGCTGCTCGAGGAAGTCGTGAAGAAGGTGCCCCCGCCGTCCGGCGACCCGGCCGCGCCGCTCCGCGCGCTCGTGTACGACTCGTACTACGACAAGTACCGGGGCGCCATTCCGTCCATCCGCGTCGTCGACGGCACCATCCGCAAGGGCACGCACATCACCTTCGGCGCCAACGACGCCGTCTACGAGGTGGACGAGGTCGGCTACAACCAGCTGCGCCAGGTGCCGACCGAGCAGCTCACCGCGGGTGAAGTCGGGTACGTCGTGGCCTCCGTCCGCTCGGTCAAGGAGACCCGCGCCGGCGACACCGTGTTCGACGCCGACAATCGCGCGGCCGAGGCGCTGCCCGGCTACATGGCGGTCAAGAGCTTCGTGTTCGCCGGCGTCTTCCCCACCGACACGCAGCAGTACGAGGACCTCCGCGACGCCCTCGAGCGGCTCCAGCTCAACGACGCCTCGCTCCAGTACCAGCCCGAGACGTCCACCGCCCTCGGCTTCGGCTTCCGCTGCGGCTTCCTCGGCCTCCTCCACATGGAGATCGTCCAGGAGCGCCTCGAGCGCGAGTACGACATCGACCTGCTCGCCACCGCGCCGAGCGTCGAGTACCAGGTGACGAAGACCAACGGCCAGTAGGTCGTCGTCGACAACCCGGCCGAACTGCCGCCGCCACAGGAGATCGAGCAGGTGCGCGAGCCGTGGATGAACATCAGCGTCGTCTGCCCGGACCGCTACATCGGCGCCGTCATGGAGCTCGTCACCGGCAACCGCGGCGAGTTCAAGCACAT
>JACQES010000384.1 GCA_016200495.1 Gemmatimonadota bacterium | reverse complement strand
TGCGATCGGGGGTGGCGGGGGGCGGCGCGGGTGCGGCCGCCGCCCGGCCTCCCGCCGCCGCCGTGGTGGGCGCGCCGCCGCTCGGCGCCGAGCCGCCGGACCCGTGCGCGGCGGCCTCCGCGCGCAGTTGAGCCGTGGTGCGCAGCAGCGCGAACTCGCGCGCGGCCTCGGTCACGCCGTACTCCTCGTCGTAGATGCGGAGCAGCTCGAAGAAGTAGGTGATGGCCAGCGGCCCCATGAGCACGCCGAGGAGCCCGAAGTAGCGGAGCCCGGCGAGTGCGCCCACGAGCGTGACGAGCGGATGCACGTTCGAGACGCGCCGGAAGATGTACGGGCGGACGACGTTGTCGATGTTGGTGACGAGCACGCCGCCGACGCCGGCGAGGATGGCCGCGTGCAGGTATTCCTGCTCGACGAGCAGCACGGCGACGCCGGGCACCCAGACGATCGCGCCACCGACGACGGGAATCACCGACGCGATGGCGGTCATGACGCCCCAGAACGCCGCGCCCGGCAAGCCGACCACGGCGAAGCCGATGCCGACGAGGGTCCCCTGGAGGACGGCCGTGGCGGCGAGGCCGAGGAACGTGGCTTGCGTGACGCTCACGAATCGCGCGTGCAGCGCATCGGCGTTCGCGTCGGAGAAGGGGAGGTAGCGCTTGGTGCGCTCCCAGACGCGGCTTCCCGATTCGAGCAGGAAGTAGAGGCCGAAGAGCGCGATGATGAGGTTGATGGTGCCGCGCGCGGCGCTGCCGACGAGGCCGAGGGCCTGGGCGCTCACCCACTCGAGGAGGGTGCCGCTGGCTTTGGCGAGCTGCGCGCCGAGGTCCACGCCACCGAAGCGCTGCTCGCGGAGCCACGAGAGGACCGCGTTGTCCTGCACGCCGCGGATGGCGCCCGGTCCCTCCCCGATGACGAGCCCGAGCATGGCCCCGCCGGGGATGAGGATCAGGAGCGCCGTGAGGGCGACGACCAGCGCCGAGGCGCGCGAGCCGCCGATGGCGCTTGCGATGCGGCGATGCACCGGCCCGACGAGCACCGTGAGCACCATCGCGCCGAGCAGCCCGATGGCGAAGGGCGAGAGCGCGATCGCGATGGCGATGCCGAGCGCGAGGATGATCGCGCCGGTGACGTTGCGCGGGGAGTCGAGGAAGCTCTCGCTCATGGGCGGAGCCCCACGCCGAGCCGCTTGAGCTCGGCCTCGGCGGCCACGGCGCCGAAGGCGGCCCACGGGCCGGTGGTGCGCGCGCGGCGGAAGGCGGCGATGGCGGCGTCGCGGCGGCCGGCGAGCAGGTGCCAGACGCCGATGCCGTTGTTGTACGTCGCCTCGTCGAGGGCGTTGGTCGAGTCGGGGGTGGCCGGGACGAGATCCTCGGGCCGCAGCGCGCCCTTGAAGAGGAGGAGGAGGCGCAGGTACGACTGGTTCTCGATGACGGGCATGTCGGCGGTGATGCCGTCGAGCACGCGCTGCGCGTCGGCCTCGCGCCCGAGGCGGCGGAGGGTCATGACGTACCAGTAGCTGGTGGCGATGCGGGTGTCGACGTTGGGCGCCGCGTCGAGGTCCTCGCGCTCGACCGCCTCGGCGCGGCGGAGGTCGCCGAGCAGGTAGTACGCGAGGAAGAGGTGGTAGCGGATGTTGGTGTGCAGCGTGCTGGTGGGGATGCCGCGGGGGTTGGGCGCGCCGTCGGGCTCGACGACGTCGGCGGTGCCGCGCACGAGCGTGCGGGCCTGCTCGAGGTCCTTCACGGCGGCGTCGAAGTTGCGCACGCTGATGTAGCGGTGGCCGCGGAAGCGGTAGAAGCGCGCGTCGCGCGGGAACTTCTCGATGCCGTCGCCGAACTCGGCGATGGCCTCCTGGAAGCGCCCGAGGTAGCCGAGACGGCGCCCGACCCAGATGCGCGCGAGGGCGGAGTCGGGGTGCGCCGCGGCCACGGTGCGCGCGGCGGCGAGGTCGGCCTCGAGGCGGGCGCGCGTCGCGGGGGCGATGGGAGCCGCCTTGAGCGGCTCGTTGAACAGCGAGACGGCCTCGGTGCCGGCGGGCAACTCGGTCACGCTGCTGGTGACCGACTGGCGCGTGACGCACGCGGCGGCGAGGAGCAGGAGTGGAAGCGGGGCGAGGCGCATGGGAGGTGGAATGATGACGGCGCGCTACTCGTAGCGCAGGGCTTCGATGGGGTCGAGGCGCGCCGCGCGGCGCGCCGGCACGACGCCGAAGACGAGCCCGATCGCGACGGAGACGGCGAGGGCGATCAGCGTGAGACCCAAGGGCGTCTCGCCGTTGACGGACATGGCGAGGGTGACGGCCCGGCCTGCCGCGAGCCCGACGACGACGCCGAGGATGCCGCCGATCCCGGTGAGGGTCGCCGCCTCGATGAGGAACTGGAGGAGGATGTCGGTGCGGGTGGCGCCGAGCGCCTTGCGCACGCCGATCTCGCGCGTGCGCGCGGTGACGGAGACCATCATGATGGCCATGACACCGATGCCGCCGACGAGGAGCGCGACCGAGGCGAGGACGATCATGACGAGGAAGAAGACGCCGGTGATGGAGTTGAACGTATCGAGGATCTGGTCCTGCGTGACCAGGTCGAAGGTGTCCTTGTCGCCGGGGCGGAGCTTCCGCATCTCGCGCAACGTGGTGGTGACCGCCTCCTGCGCGGCGGCGACCGACACCCCCGACTTCGGCTTGACCGGAATCCAGAGCGCGTTCGTCTTGTCGATGGTGAGCTGGTGGTCCATCATCTGGAACGGGATGATGGCGCCAACCTGCTGGCCGGGAGGGGCGAAGATGTTGGCCGGCTCCTGGTAGAGCCCGATGACGGCGACCGGACGCCCCGCGACGTTCATGGTCTTGCCGAGCGGGTCGATGCGGCCGAAGAGGCGCTGGACCTGCGTCTCGTTGATGACCACGACGTTGGCGCCGCTCCGCAGCTCGGCGCGCGTGAACCAGCGCCCCGCGAGCAGCTCGCCCCCCTGGATCTCCTGGTAGCGGTCGTCGGCGCCGAAGATGGCCATGCCGCGCGTGCGCTGCCCCTGGTACTCGAGGCGCCCGAACCCCTGCGCCCAGAGCGCCGCGTAGCCGACCTGCGGCAGCTCGGCGATGCGGCGGGCCTCGGCCTCGGTCAGGTCGGGCCGGATGCGGACGTACTTGGGCGGCGCCTCGGGATTGATCGGCGTCTTGGAGAAGATCTTGAGGACGTAGAACGTGGTCGGGCCCGCGACCTCGATCGTGTGGATGATCTGCTGCTGGATCCCCTGCACGATGGTGGCCATGGTCATGACGGTGGCCACGCCGATGACGACGCCGAGGATGGTGAGCGCCGAGCGGAGCCGCGACACGCGGAGCGCGTCGATGGCCATCGCGAGGTTCTCGCGCAGCTGGTCGCCGGAGAGACGCAGGCTCATTCGGCGCGCAGCGCGGTGATGGGATCGAGCCGCGAGGCGCGGCGCGCGGGATAGACGCCGAAGACGATGCCGACGCCGGCGCCCAGGGCCATCGCGAGCACGACCGACCACCAGGTGATGCGTGCCGGGAGCGGGGAGACGGCGGCGACGAGGGCGGCAAAGCCCCAGCCGGCGCCGACCCCCATGAGGCCGCCGACGAACGCGAGCGCGACCGCCTCGGCGAGGAACTGCCGCTCGATGTCGCGGGCGCGCGCGCCGACGGCCTTCCGGATGCCGATCTCGCGCGTGCGCTCGGTGACGGCCATGAGCATGATGTTCATGATCACGATGCCGCCGACGACGATGCCGATGCCCACGACGGCGGGAATCACCGAGAAGAGGACGGCCGTGAGGCTCTTCCAGAATTCGACGAGCGCGGCGGCGGTCTCGATCGAGAAGTTGTTCTCCTGCCCGGGCCGGAGGTGGTGCCCGACGCGCATCGCCTCCTCGGCGCGGGCCATGGCGCCGGCCACGTCGCGCGCCTCCGGCATCTTCACCGAGATGGTCGTGGTGAGGCGGCGGCCGAACATCATCTCGTAGCGGGACATCGGCACGAGGACGAAGGCGTCGAACGACTGGCCGAGGACGCGCCCCTTGGCGGCGATGACGCCGACGATCTCGAGGCGCTCGTTGCCGACGCGGATGGTCTGGCCGACGGCGTCCACTCCCTCGAAGAGCTTGTCGGCGATGTCGAAGCCGACGACGCAGACGGCGCGGCGCTCGGCGAGGTCCACCTCGCCCAGGGCGCGGCCGCGCGCGATGCGGTAGTCCTGCACGTCCTGGTAGGGCGGGGTGATGCCGAAGACGGCGACGTCGGCCATGGTGCGGTCGCGCCACGTGAGCTCGGCCTGCGGCGTGGGCCAGCCGGAGGTGAGGCCGATGGCGGCGGCGTCGGGCAGGGCCGCCTCGACCGCGGCGGCGTCGGCGGCGGTGATGCGCGGGCGGCGCTCGACCTTCTTCCAGGCCTCGTCGTCGAAGAAGCCGACCTGGAGGGGAGTGCGGCGCACCTGGAAGGCGTTGGCGCCGATCACCGCGCCGGCGATGTTCTCCTTCACGTACGCGTTCATCCCCTGGATGATCGCGACGACGGCCACGAGAAAGGCGACCGAGACGATGATCCCGAGCAGCGTGAAGAACGACCGCAGCTTGTTGGCGCGGATCTGGTCGAGGGCGGTGACGAGCACGTCGGCCGTGCGCATCCGGGAAAGCTCGCCGGGGGTCGCACGCCGCCACAGGGGCGTCAGGGCTCCGCCCGGGGGTGGCGGGCCGCCCGGCACCGCGTAGCATAGGACGAGGGCCCGGCGAGGATGCCGGCGCCGCCCACCCCCGGTCCCCGAGGAAGTCGCCATGCGCGTTGTCCACCTGTTCCTTGCCGCCGCCGCCGTGAGCGGGCTGGCGCCCGTTGCCCGCGCCCAGGATGACATCCAGAAGTGCGACAAGCCCGTCGGCACGCTGGCGGTCGTGGAGCCGCAGAGCTCGAGCATGAGCTCACTCTCGCGCTATTCCCTCCAGTCGCCCACGGGGCTGCTGCGGATGTTCGTGCAGCAGTCCAACTGCTTCATCGTCGTGGACCGCGGCGTGGCGATGGAGAACATGAAGCAGGAGCGCTCGCTGGCCGCGAGCGGCGAGATGCAGCAGAACGAGAACATGGGCGCCGGCATGATGAAGGCGGCCGACTTCATCCTCACGCCGGCGATCGTCGTGACGAACAACGACGCGGGGGGCATGGGCGCCGCCGTCGGCGGGCTCCTCTCGCGGGCGTCGCCGGTGGCGGGGGCGGTGGCCGGCGGCACGAAGATCAAGGAGGCCGAAACGTCGATCGTCGTCGCCGACGCGCGGACGACCGTGCAGGTGGCCTCGGGGCAGGGGAAGGCCAAGCGTACCGACTTCAAGATGGCGCTGGGGGCCGTGGCGGGGCCGGTGGCGGCCGGGATCGGCGGCTACACGAACACGGCGGAGGGCAAGCTCATCGCCGCGTCCCTGCAGGACAACTACAACCAGATCGTCGCGTTCGTGAAGAAGGACGCGACGCTGCAGGCGCGCGCGGCGCGGTTCAAGCCGACCGGCCTCGAGGGGGACCAGCTCAAGGCGGGGGTCAGCTTCGCCGAGGGGACGGTGCTCGTGCCCAAGATCGACAACGTGAAGCTCGTCGAGACGCCGACGGACGGCGCCAAGGTGGTGGCGACGCTCAAGAAGGGCGCGGAGCTGATCTTCCTCGGGACCGAGAAGGACGGCTACCTGCAGGTGCAGGGCGCCGACGGCGAGGGGTGGGTGCGGAAGGTGCTCGTGGGCAAGAAGTAACGGCGCCGCGCGGCGGTCGCGCGTTCGGCGCGCACCGCTGCGGCGCTTGCGGGCCGCGCGGCATGCCGCTGACGGACGGCGCGAGGGCGCCGTGGCCGACAAGGCCCCGGCGCCCTATTCGTACCGGAGCGCCTCGACCGGATCGAGCCGCGCGGCGCGGATCGCGGGCACGATGCCGAACACGATGCCGGTGAGCGCGCTGGCGATGAGCGCCGAGGCGATGCCGCTGGCCGGCACCGAGGCGGGGACCGACGTCGTCGCCTTGACCAGCGCGGCGAGCAGCATGCCGAGGATGAGCCCCGCGCTCGCGCCGATGGTGGTGACGGTGACCGCCTCGATCAGGAACTGCCAGAGGATGAGTCCCTTCGTGGCGCCGAGCGCCTTGCGCACGCCGATCTCGCGGGTGCGCTCGGTGACGGAGATCATCATGATGGCCACCACGCCGACGCCGCCCACGAGGAGCCCGACGGCGGAGAGGCCGATGCCGACATGGAAGATCGCGCCGAAGAACTGGTTGAAGGTCTCGAGCAGCCGGTCCTGCGTGATGATGGCGAAGTTGGAGCGCGCGGCGGGGCGCAGGCCGCGGCGGCCGCGCAGCGCGGCCGTCACCTCGTCCATGACCTCGACGCCGTCCGCGTCCTCGCGCGGCCGGACGCGGAGCCAGATCTGCCGGATGTCGAGGCCGAGGGAGCGGCGCGCGGTCTCGAGCGGGATGATGGCGCGCGGCTTGTCGTTGCCGCGCCCCTGCAGCTGCAGCAGGAACCCCGCCTTGGGCTCGTAGACGCCGATGACGGTGAAGGGCTGGCCCGCGACGATGACCTGCTTGCCCACCGCGGCCTCGCCGTGGAAGAGGGCGTTGGCGAGCGAGTCATTGATGAGGAGCACGCGCGCGCCGCCCGCCTCCTCGGCGGCGGTGAAGTTGCGGCCCGGCTGGATGTCGCCGGCGTCGGTCTCCATCCACTGCGGCGAGTAGGCCTCGTAGCCGACGTTCTCGAGGGCGCGGTCGTGGAACTTCATGCCGACGCTGCCGACGGCGAGCGCGGTGACCGCGGCGACGTCGCGCAGTTCGCGGATGGCGCGCGCCTCGCTGAGCAGGATGGGCGGGTTCTTCCGGTCGGGGCACTTCTCGTCGGTGCCGTCGCAGCCCAGGCTGATGCCGCGGCGCTGCACGGCGAAGGTCTGCGGCCCGAGCGACTCGACGTCCTGGCGCACGCTCTCGTTCACGCCGTGCACGGCGGCGGCCATGATCACGACGACGAAGACGCCGACGGCGACGCCCGAGATGGTGAGGAAGGCGCGCACGCGGTTGGCGGTGAGCGCGTCCACGGCCATGCGGACGCCGTCGAGCAGGAAGGCGATGCGGTCGGCGAGGCGCATGGTCAGTCGGCGCGCAGCGCGGCGATGGGGTCGAGGCGCGAGGCGCGGCTCGCGGGATACCAGCCCGCGACGATGCCCACCCCGGCGCCGACGACGAGCGCGACGGCGATGGACCACGGCGCGACGCTGGCCGGGAGCGGCGTGAGCGCGCTGATGACCTTGGCGAGCCCGATGCCGAGCCCGA
>JACQES010000393.1 GCA_016200495.1 Gemmatimonadota bacterium | reverse complement strand
GACCCGGGCGAGCTGGCTCACCGGGACCTCTTCGGCCGAGTCGTGGAACAGCACCAGGTGCAGGCTGTCCCCGGGGAACTGGGTGCGCAGCAGGTGGGACAGGGCCAGAGCGACCTTCTTGGCCGGGGTGAACCGGTCCTCGCCGTAGAGGATCATGCTGTGCGAGCAATCGAGCATGAGCACGGTGGCGCAGCTCGAGCGATACTCGGCCTGCCGCACCATCAGGTCGGGATAGTCGAGGTCCATGGGCACCTCGAGCGAGCCGGTGCGCGCGAGGGCGTTCTTGAGCGTCTCGTTGACGTCGAGGTTGAGCACGTCGCCGAACTCGTACGGCTTGCTCCAGCCGTCGGCCTCGACGCCGGTGGCCAGGTACGGCGTGTCGTGGCTGCCGAAGCTCGACTTGCCGAGCGAGCCGAGCAGGTGCCGCAGCGTCTTGTAGCCGAGGAAGTCGATCCCCTTCTCGGTGAGGTTGAACTGGACGTCCTTCGCGGCCGCCTGCGCGATCGAGCCCTTGCCCGTCACGGGCTGGTGCGACTCGGGCATCATCGGGGGCGCGTCGAGGTTCAGGTACCCCTCGCCAACCAGGCGCTGCACCAGCTCGTCCAGCATCTTCGCGAGCTTGGCCTGCGCCTCCTCGTCCCCCTCGCCGCGCAGCGCCTCGAGCATCTCGGGGGTGAACTGCCCGCTGTCGAACAGCGCCTGAAGGATCGCCTCCTTGAGCGCGTCCATCGAGCGGTCGGCCTCGCCGCCGAATTCATCGCCCCAGTACGGGCTCTTGGGCCCGCCGAAGCCGGACTGGAGCAGGAAGTCGGCGAGCTTGTCGAGCAGCGCCTGCAGGTCCACCGCGTCGGCCAGCTCGGGGCTGTACTTGGAGTACGTGTGGAAGCGCATGGGTCGAAACGTGGGGACGGGAGCCGCGACGCGGCAAGCCTCCACGTTCCAACCCCCGCGGACGGACGGGCGTTCCCCGCCGCTAGATTGCCCCGCATGTCGGCCCGCGCCGCCCGCAATCCGTTCGGCGCCCTCCGCCGCCATCGCAACTTCCGGATCTTCTGGATCGGGCAGACGCTGTCGCTGGTCGGCACGTGGATGCAGTCGATGGCGCAGGGGTGGTACGCGCTCGAGCTCTCCAACTCCGCGCTGCTCGTGGGGCTCACCGCGGCGGCGGGGTCGCTGCCGGTGCTCCTGTTCTCGCTTCCGGCGGGGGCGCTCGTGGACCGGGTGCGGAAGCTGCGCCTGGTGGCGTTCATGCAGGCCGGCTTCCTGCTGCAGGCCGCGCTCCTCTGGTACTTCACCTGGACGCAGCGCATGACGATCGGCGGGCTGATCCTGCTGGCCACCGTCGGCGGCGTGCTCGGCGCGTTCGAGATCCCGGCGCGGCAGTCGCTGGTGATCGAGCTCGTCGGGCGCGACGACCTGCAGGGCGCGATCGCGCTCAACTCGAGCGGCTTCAACCTGGCGCGCATCGTCGGGCCCGCGATCGCCGCGCTCGTGATCGCGCAGCTCGGCCTCGCGTGGTGCTTCGGCCTCAACGCCCTCTCGTTCCTCACCGTGCTCGCGGGGCTCGCGATGATCCGCCTGCCCGAGGGGGCCGACCGGGGCGCCGCCGACGACGCCCCCGCCGGGTGGGCCGCGCTGCGCGAGGGGGTGCACTACGTCCGCGAGACGCGCGTCATGCGCGGGCTGCTCGGCATGATCGGCGTCTACGCCGTGCTCGGCGGGCCGTACCTCACGCTCATGCCCGTGATCGCGCGCGACCAGCTCGGGCTCCGCGAGCAGGGCTACGGACTGCTGCTCTCGAGCGTCGGCGTCGGCGGCGTGCTGGGCGCGCTCGCGCTCGCGGCCATCAGCCGGCGGCCGGGCCGCGGCCGGCTGCTCCAGCGCGCCGCCGTGCTCTTCTCCGTGCTCCTCATGGGCTTCGCCGCCACGCGCAGCGTGCATTGGGCGGTGCCGGTGCTGGTGCTCGCGGGCTTCATGATGATCATCGTCAATGCGCTGGCCAACGGCCTCCTGCAGACGATCGTCCCCGACCGGCTGCGCGGGCGGATGCTCGCCGCGTACTCGTTCCTCGTCGTCGGCCTGTCGCAGGTGCTGGGGGCGTTCGGGGCCGGCGCGATCGCGCGCGTGTTCGGCGCCGACTGGGCCGTCGCAGGCATGGCCGCGCTCATGCTCGCGGCCACCCTCCTGGCGCGCGTGCGCTATCCCGAACTGAACGAGTTGTAGCCGCGCGATGTGCGGAGCCCCGGGCCGCCGGGCGGCCCGGGGCTCCGATCGTGCGGGTGGGACCGACGCCGTGCCTACTTCCGGCGCAGTTCGAACGTGAGCAGCAGCGTGCGCGGCATCCCCGACTCGATGTAGAGCGGGACGCCGGCGACGACGTCGGGATTGAGGTACGCCGATCCCACGTACCTCCGGTCGAACAGGTTCTCGACCGCGATCGCGCCGGCGATCGTGATGCCGTCGACCGTCGCGAGGTCGCGGCTCCGGAGCGACGCGTTCACGACGCCGAAGCTCGGCACCGCGAGCGTGTTCGCGTCGTCCACGTAGTAGCCGCCCGTCGCCTGGAGTCCGACGGCCACGCTCACGTCGGGCATCGCGGGAATGGCCCAGTCGGCCTGCAGCGCGCCGAACCAGCGCGGCACGCCGACGACCCGGTTGTCGTCGTAGCGCGCCAGCGCGCCCGGCTTGCCGTAGTGAACCGAGTCCACCACGTACTCGGTGTAGCGATTGTCGGAGAGGCTCGCCGAGCCGGCGAGGCCGAGCCCGAACGAGGTGCGCGCGCGCACGCCCAGCTCGAGTCCCATGCGTCGCGCCTTGCCCGCGGTGAAGTAGAAGCGACCGCCGCGGTAGGGCACGATCTCGTTGCGCACGTCGATGTAGTACGCCGCCGCGTCCACCGCGAGCGTCGCGAGCGCGAGGGGTCCGACCGTGAGTCCGTCGAGCCGGTGCCGCGATCCCACCTCCCACGTGGTCGAGCGGATCGGCTCGAGCAGCGGGTTGATCGCCGTGACCGTGTCCTGCCCGAAGGTGCCGGCGGGATCGGTCTCGTTGCCCGCCGGGACCTCGACGCCGCCGCCCACGTTCGCGTACACGCTGTGCCGCTCGTCGAACCGGTACGTCACGCCCAG
>JACQES010000015.1 GCA_016200495.1 Gemmatimonadota bacterium | reverse complement strand
CGGGCGCTGCACCGGATGAGCGGACGCACCGGCCCCCTCGTCGAGCTGCGCTGCGCCGACCTCGTGGCGGCGCGTCACGAGTCGGAACTGGTCGGCCGCGACGCCGCCGATCCCGCCGAGCGCCGCGTGGGGGTGCTCGAGCTCGCGGCCGGCGGCACGTTGTTCATCGCCGACGTGGAGCGTCTCGAGGCCCGCGCCCAGCAGCGGCTGCTGACCGTGCTCGACGAGGGCACGTTCGCGCGGGTCGACGGCACCCGGGTGCGCACCGCCGACGTGCGCGTCGTCGTCGCGACGTCGATGGCGCTGGCGGACGCCGTCGCGGCCCGCAGCCTGCGAGGCGACCTCGCGCAGCGGCTGGGGGCCCGCGTCATCCCGCTGCCGCCCCTGCGGCAGCGCCGTGGCGACATCCGCTTGCTCGCCGACAAGTTCCTCGGCGAGATCGGCGGGGCCAACCCGTCGCGGCTCACCGAGGCCGCGGCCGAGGCGCTCGAGCGTTACGGCTGGCCCGGCAACGTGCAGGAACTCCGGGCCGTGCTCGAGCGGGCCGTCCTCCTCGCCGGCGGCGCCCCGATCCAGCCGCGCGACCTCGCGCTGGCCGACGGGGCGGGGCCCCGGCCGGTTTCCGCCCCGCCGGCCTCCCTCGAGGAGGTCGAGCGTCGCCACATTACCGACGTGCTCACCCAGGTCGGGTGGCATCAGGGGCGGGCCGCCCAGGTCCTCGGCATCTCCGCCAAGACCCTGTACCGGAAGATCCGCGAGTTCGGGCTCGAGCGCCCGCGCGCGGGCGCGCTCACTCGTTGACCCATCCCGACAGATGAAGGTGCTCGTCATCGAGGACGATCCCACGGTCGGCCAGTTCGTCAAGCGTGGGCTCGAGGAGCAGCGCTGGGGCGTGGACCTCGCGGCCGACGGCGAGTCGGGCGAGCGGCTCGCCGCGTCGCAGGAGTACGACCTGGTCATCCTCGACATGCGCCTGCCCGGCAAGAACGGCATCGACGTGCTCCAGTCGCTGCGCGCGCGCGGCTTCGAGCGGCCGGTGCTCGTGCTGACCGCCCAGGACGCCGTCGACGCCAAGGTCCGCACGCTGCGCGCCGGTGCCGACGACTACGTCACCAAGCCGTTCGCCTTCGAGGAGCTGCTCGCCCGCGTCGAGGCGCTCCTCCGCCGCCCGCGGGCCATCGCGCGGCCGGTGCTCACGGTGGCCGACCTGCAGCTCGACCAGGACACGCACGAGGTGCGACGCTCGGGGGAGGCCATCGAGCTCACCCCGAAGGAGTACACGGTGCTCGAGTACCTCATGCGCCACGCCGGCAAGGTCATGAGCCGCACGCTCATCACCGAGTATGCGTGGGGCTATCACTTCGACCCGGGCACCAACATCGTGGACGTCGTGATCACCCACCTGCGCAAGAAGGTCGACGCGAAGCATGCGCGGAAGCTGATCGGCACCGTGCGCGGCGTCGGCTACGTCATCAAGCCCTAGCGCATGGCGTCCGTCCGCACCCGCCTCACGGCCGCGTACTCCGCCGCGCTCACGGGAACGCTCGGCATCTTCACCGTGGCGCTCATGTACGCGCGCACGGAGGGCAACCTGTTCGAGCTGCAGCGCACGCTGCAGGAGCAGGCGAGCGCCGCCGCGCGCGCCGTGCGGCAGTCCGAACTGTCGAACCAGCCGGTGACGGTCGAGGGCGAGAATCCGGGGACCCGCACCGTCAATCCCGCGCTCCGCGTCGCCCTCGAGGGGGTGCCCGGCTACCTGCTCGTGCTCGACGACGCGGGCAAGATGCTCTACTCCTCGTTCGCCGTCCGCCAGCTCGGCTACGAGGACCGCGCGAACCTCCAGAGCGGCGCCCTCCAGACCTCCGCACAGCGCCCGGCGGTCAAGGTCACGCTGGGCGAGGACCAGATCCTGCTCGTCGCGCGCGACGACAAGGAGCCGCCGCCACGCGGCACGCGGCCGATGCGCGTCGTCGCTGGCGCCTCGCTCCGCCGGATCGGCGCGATCCCGCAGGAGCAGTGGACGATCATGCTCGGCATCGCGCCGCTGCTCGTGCTGGCCTCCGTCTGGATGGCGTGGATGATCGCCGGCAACGCGCTCCGTCCGGTGGACCGGGTCATCGACGAAGTCGAGGCCATCACCGACGGACGCTCGCTGCATCGCCGGCTCCCGGTCGAGGCCCGCGGTGACGAGCTCGACCGGCTCGCGAGCACCCTCAACGACATGATCGCGCGCCTCGAGACCTCGTTCGGCGCGCTCCGCCGCTTCACCGCCGACGCCAGCCACGAGCTCAAGACGCCGCTCACCGTGCTTCGCGCCGACGTCGAGCGCGCCATGCAGGTCGCCTCCGGCTCGGCCGACCAGCTGGTGGCCCTCGAGGAGGCGCTGGCGGAGACCGCCCGCATGGCCGACCTCGTCGATTCGCTCCTCACGCTCGCGCGCGCCGACGAGGGGCGCTTCGACGTCCACCGCGAGCCCGTGGCCCTCGAGCCCCTCGTCCGGGACGTCGCCGAGACCGCCCACATCCTCGGGGAATCGCAGGGCATCGTGATCTCGCTCCCCGTGCTCGAGGAGGCGACGGTCATGGGCGACCGGGCGCGCCTCCGTCAGCTGCTGCTCAACCTCGTCACCAACGCCATCAAGTACACCCCCGCCGGCGGCGAGGTGGAGATCTCCCTCGCGCGCCGGCTCGACGGCGTCTCCGTCTCGGTGCGCGACACCGGGATCGGCATCTCGGCGGCCGACCTCCCGTACGTGTTCGAGCGCTTCTGGCGCGCCGACCGTGCCCGTTCCCGCGCCTCCGAGCGTGGCGGCTTCGGGCTGGGGCTCTCCATCGCGCGCTGGATTGCGCAGGCGCACGGGGGCACGCTGTCGGTCACGAGCCGCCTCGGGCGCGGCAGCACCTTCACGGTGCTCCTCCCGGTCGCCGCCGATCCGCCCCGCCCGGACGGGGAGGGCACCACCGCCGCGGACGGCGAGGCACGGGCCAGCGAACGGACGAGTATCGGCGTTTCATAACGCCGACTTCATCGTTTCCTAATCTTCGCACCATTCCGTGCACACGGGGTAGTCCTAGGTTACCCCCGCATTCGCAGGTCTTCTCCCGATTCAGCCCGAGGAGTCGTATCCCGGCATGTTCAACAACCTGATCG
>JACQES010000014.1 GCA_016200495.1 Gemmatimonadota bacterium | reverse complement strand
CGCGCACGGGCACGAGCGTGCGCGCGGGATCTTCCTCCATGGGCACGTGGCCCAGGTCGTCGAAGGTCACGAGCGTGGAGCCCGTGATCGCGGCGTGGAACTGCTCGCCGTGATCCGGCGGAATCAGCCGGTCGCGCAGCCCCCAGACGATCAGCGTCGGCACGGTGAGCGTACGCAGCCGACTGATGAGCGACGAGTCGGTGGTGGCGGCGAACCGAAGGGGAATGGCGGCGCGGTTGCCGGCGCGCCGCACCATCGCGTAGTAGCGGTCCACGATCGTATCGGCGACGCGCGCCGGGTCGCCGTACGTGTTGCGGACGCTCGACGCGACGATGGCCCGCGGCAGCACGCGCTCGAGGATCGGACCGAACCCCGGAATGCGCGCGAGGCGGAACCCGATCGGCACCGAGATGGACGTGCGCGGCAACCCGGCCGCGTCGACGAGGACGAGCCCCGCCACGCGTGCGGGGGCCGTCACGGCCAGCGACCAGGCCAGCTCGCCGCCGAACGAGTTGCCCACGACGATCGCGCGCGGCACGCGGAGCGAATCGAGCGTGGCCTGAAGGAAGCGCAGGTAGTGCGCCACCTCGTAGCGGCCGTCGGGGAAGGGACCGGTCAGCCCGTACGCGGGCAGGTCGATGCGGATCACGCGGCGCGCGCGCGCGAGCGACACGGCCCAGCCGTCCCACGTGTGAAGGCTCGACGCGCTGCCATGCAGGAGGAGCACGGGGAGCGTGTCGTCGCGCGGGCCCTCGTCGCGCAGGTGCACGCTCAGGTCGAGGACCGGACGGAAGGTGGAGGGCGGCGGCGCCCAGCGCGGCGCGAGTTCCGCGACGGTGAGATCGGGCGCCCACGTCGCGACCACCGCACCACACAGCAGCACGACCACGAGCTGCAGGGCGCGAACCACGAATCGTCGCATCACAAGTCCCGGGAGACGAGCAGGGCGGTGCCGTGCGTGGCGTTGCGCACCGCCTGTGCGAACGGCTCGGCCTGGTTGACGGGCAGCTGCACGTCGAAGCGCACCTCCGCGCCGAACGCCTGCGCATCGATGCGCGCTTCGTGCGCCGCCATGAGCTGTCGCACCACGGTCACGTGCGGGTAGGCGATGGTGAGCGAGCGCGACCAGCTCGACCTTCTCGCTCCGCGGCAGTGTCGCCAGCGCGAGCTGCACCGTGCCGCCGTACGCGCGCGCGAGGCCGCCGGTGCCCAGCTTGGTGCCGCCGTACCAGCGCGTGCACACCGCGACGATGTCGCCGACGCCGCCGTGCAGGAGCACCGTCAGCATCGGGCGCCCAGCCGTGCCGTGCGGCTCGCCGGCATCGCTCATGCCGACGTGCGTGGTGCTGCCCGGCGGCCCCGCCACGAACGCGAGCGCGTGGTGCGTGGCGTCGTCGAATTCGGCCGCGACGGCGCGCAGCACCTCGTGCGCCTCATCCGGCGTCGCGGCACGATCGAGCGTCGCGACGAAGCGCGAGCGGTCGATCACCTGCTCGGCGCGGTGGCGCCCCGCCGGAATCGGGTAGCGCGTCATGGCGCGCGCCGGAAGCGGTCGGGGCGCACCACGGGCGTCAGGGCGTGGGCAGCGCGAACGCGACGAACACGCCACCCGAGGGCGCGTCGTTCTTGCCGCCGCCGCAGGCGATGACGAGGTACTGCCTGCCGTCCACCATGTAGAGCGACGGCGTGGCCGCGCCGGCGAAGGGCAGCGTGGCCTCCCACAGGAGCTTGCCGTTCCGCTTGTCGAAGGCGCGGATATTGTTGTCCCAGCTCGTGGCGGCGATGAAGAGCAGGCCGCTCGTGGTCACGACCGGTCCACCGTAGTTGTCGGTGCCGGTGTTCTTCATCCCCCTGGCGGCGAGCTGCGGATACTCACCGAACGGGATGCGCCACTTGAACGCGCCGGTGTTCAGGTCCACCGCGGTGAGCGAGCCCCACGGCGGCGAGATGGCCGGATAGAAGCCCGAGTCCTGGAAGATCGTGTAGCCGTCGTTCCGGTACTTCATCCAGTACGGGTTGTTGCCCGGCCGGTCGTTGGCGTCCTTGCCGGTGATCAGGAAGTTGACGAGGTCGTCGATCGCGCCCCCCTCGAGCGCGCCGCCGAACGCCGGCATGCGGCCGTAGCCGTTGCGGATCACCCCGGCCAGGTCGGCCTTGGTCCGGCGGTCGCCGATCCCCACGAGCGATGGGATCTGTCCCGGCGTCCCCTTGAGGTCCTCGCGATGGCAACTCGCGCAGTTGTTCTTGTAGAGCGACTTGTCGTCGCGCGGGATCATCTTGAGCAGCCAGGCCATCTCGTTGGTGTTGACGTAGAGGAGGCCCGTCTCCGGATCGAAGGCCGGGCCGCCCCACTCCGCGCCGCCGTCGTAGCCCGGGAAGACGATCGTGCCCGCCTGCGACGGCGGGTTGAAGAGTCCGCGGTTGGGATACTGCCGGAAGACGCGGAGCGCCTCGGCGTGGGCCTTGGGCGTCCGCGTGGTGAGGTCGCGCTCGGTGAGCGTCTGCCGCACGAGCGGCTTGGGCAGCACGGGGAGGCGCTGCGTCGCGGCGGCCTGCTCGCCCTCGAGCTTCGAGGCGGGCACCTTGAACTCGCGCACCGGGAAGAGCGACTCGCCCGTAAGCCGGTCGAGCACCCAGATGTGTCCCGTCTTGGTGACCTGTGCGATCGCGTCCACCGGCTTCCCCTTCCGTTCCACCGTCACGAGCGTCGGCGCGGCGGGGAAGTCGAGGTCCCACAGGTCGTGCTTGATCCCCTGCCAGTGCCAGACGCGCTTGCCGGTGCGTGCGTCGAGCGCGAGGATCGTGTTGGCGAACAGGTTGTCGCCGATCCGGTTCGACCCGTAGAAGTCGAACGCGGCCGAGCCCGTGGCCGCGAAGAGCAGCGCGTTCTTGCGGTCGATCGTGACGCCGGACCACGCGTTCGCGCCGCCGTTGATCTTCCACGAGTCGGGGCTCCACGTCTCGTAGCCGTACTCGCCGGGGTGCGGAATCGTGTGGAACGTCCAGCGGAGCGCGCCGGTGTGGATGTCGTACGCGCGGATGTCGCCGGGCGCCGACGGCAGGCTTTCGCTCATGTTGGTGCCGAGGATGTAGAGGTCCTCGAACACGACGCCGGGCGAGCTGGCGCCGACGCCGAGCGTCTCGGGCGGGCGGCCGAGGCCCTGGCGCAGGTCCACCTTGCCGGAGTCGCCGAAGGTGAGGATGGGCCTGCCGGTGCGGCGGTTGAGCGCCCAGAGCCAGTTGCGGTAGGTGAAGAGCAGCTGGTCGCCATACACCGTGACGCCGCGATGGCGGAAGCGCCGGGCCGGCGCGACGCCGCCCGACGGATCGAAGCTCCACAGCTCGCGGCCGGTGGCGGCATCGAGGGCGAAGACGCGCACCTTGGGGCTCGTGGCGTAGAGCATGCCGTCGATGACGATCGGGTTGGCCTGCATCTCCGACCCCTGGAATGCATCGCGCGTGTCGTAGGTCCACGCCACCTGCAGCCGCTTGACGTTCTCCGGGGTGATCTGCGCGAGCGTGGAGTGGCGGTTGGCGTCGGGGCCGCCGCCGTTGTAGGGCCAGTCCACCGTGCGCGCCTGCGCGTGGGCGATGACCGGGGCGAGGGCGAGCGCGAGGCCCAGGCCGCGCGTGCGGATGCGGATCATGTCGGGGGGAGCGGGAGAGTGCGGACTGCCTACGGGCGCGGCCGCTGGTCGGCCACGCGGTTGAGCTTGCCGCCCTCGGAGCGCGGGGCGGCGCCCGGGGGGAGCAGGGTGACCTTCATCGAGACGCCGATCGTGTCGTGCAGCAGGTGCGCGACGCGGCCGCGCAGCGCCTGGAGCTGCGTGTCGGCCTCCACGATCTCGTCGGAGAGCGTTTCGCGCACGATCTCGCGCGCGAAGGCGGCGTCGAGTTCGGCCTCGACCTCGAGCGCGTCGAGGTTGTGTTCGCGCGTGACGACGAGCCGGTAGTGCGGCGCGAGCTCCTCGCAGCGCGCGAGCACGCTCTCCACCTGGCTCGGGTAGACGTTCACCCCGCGGATGATGAGCATGTCGTCGGTGCGCCCCTTGATGAGCGCCATGCGCACCAGCGTGCGCCCGCAGGCGCAGGGGCCGCGCGTGAGCGAGGTGATGTCGCCCGTCCAGTAGCGGAGGAGCGGCAGCGCCTCCTTGGTGAGCGTCGTGAGGACCAGCACCCCTTCCTGCCCGTCCTCGACCGGCTGCATCGTGGCGGGGTCGAGGATCTCGGGGTAGAAGTGATCCTCCATCACGTGCGACCCGTTGCGGGCTTCGACGCACTCGTTCGAGACGCCCGGCCCGATGATCTCGCTCAAGCCGTAGATGTTGGTGCAGCGCACCCCCAGGCCGCGGTCGATCTGCGCGCGCATGCCGTCGGTCCACGGCTCGGCGCCGTGCAGCGCGAAGCGGAGCGAGAGGTCCTCCGGGCGCACGCGCCGCTTCGCGAACTCGCTCGCGAGGGTGAGCGCGTAGCTGGGGGTGCAGCAGAGCACGTCGGGCTTGAGGTCCTCGATGAGGAGCACCTGCCGCTCGGTCATCCCGCCCGAGACCGGCACGACCGTCATTCCGAGCTTCTCGCCCCCGTAGTGGAGGCCAAGGCCGCCGGTGAAGAGGCCGTAGCCGTACGCGTTGTGGAGCAGCATGCCGGGTTCGGCGCCCGCCATCGCCAGCGCGCGCGCGACGACGGTCGAGAAGAGCTCGAGGTCGGCGGCGCTGTACGCCACCACGGTCGGGCGCCCGGTGGTGCCCGACGACGCGTGGATGCGCACGCACTCGCGGCGCGGGACCGCGAGGAGGCCGAACGGATAGGTGTCGCGGAGGTCCGTCTTCCGCGTGATCGGCAGTCGCGGCAGGTCCTCGACGCCGCGGATGTCGCCGGGCAGCACGTGCGCCGCCCTGAGCTTCTCGGCGTAGAACGGCACGCGGTCGGCCAGCCGTGCCACGAGCGCCCGGAGCCGCGCCGACTGCAGCGCGCGCCGTTCGCCGGGATCCTGGCACTCGGCCTTCGGCTCGAAGATCATCGGCGCGACCCGCCGCGCTCGCTCACGCGGATGACCAGCTTGAGGCCCGACCAGGTCTCGTCCACGGCGCAGACCTTCACGTCCACGAAGCCCAGCGGGAGCGCGACCTCGCGGATGACGTCCTCGGTGACGGTGGTCGGCACCTTGGCCGTCTTCTTGGGCCACGAGACCCAGAGGAAGCCGTCCTCGGCGAGGGAGCGGCGCAGGGTCGCGAGTTCGCGCGCGAGCACGGCGCGCTCGGTG
>JACQES010000013.1 GCA_016200495.1 Gemmatimonadota bacterium | reverse complement strand
GCGACGTCGCCGTCATCGGCCTCGCCAAGTCCGGGCGCGCTGCCGCCCTCCTGCTCGCGCGGCACGGATGCCGCGTGTATGCCAGCGATGCCGGTGACAACCCCGCCGTGCAGGATGCCGCCCGCACGCTGCGATCGGCCGGCGTCGCGGTCGACGTGGGGTCGCACGATCTCGCCCGCAACGCGCGGGCGGCGATGGTGGTCGTCAGTCCCGGCGTGCCCCCCACCGCGCCCCCGCTCCTCGCCGCGCGCGCCGGCGGCGCGGCCATCGTGAGCGAGATCGAGGTCGCGCTGCGCGCGCTCCCCGCGCTCCGCACCATCGCGATCACCGGGACCAACGGCAAGACCACCACCACGGCGCTCGCCGCGCACCTCCTTCGGGCGCTGGGCCACGACGCGGTCGAGGCCGGCAACATCGGGCTCCCGCTCGCCGAGGTGGCGCTGCGCGCGCAGCCGCCCCGCTGGTGCGCGCTCGAGATCTCGAGCTTCCAGCTGCACGACACGCCCGGGATCAACCCGACGGTGGGCGTCGTGACCAACCTGAGTCCCGACCACCTCGATCGGTACGCCAGCATCGAGGCCTACTACGCCGACAAGGCGCTGCTCTACCGCAACGCGCACCCCGGCTCGCGGTGGGTCATCAACGGCGACCAGGCCGAGACGCGCGCCCTGCCGGCGCAGCGCCCCGGGGCGCAGGTTTCACGCGAGCCGCTGCTCGGCACGATCTGGCGCTTCCAGATCGCGACCGCGCTCCAGTCGTTCACCGCGCTCAAGCACCGGCTCGAGACGGTGGCTGAAGTGGATGGCGTCGTGTGGATCAACGACAGCAAGGCCACGAATGTGAGCAGCACGCTCGTCGCGGTGCAGGGGATGACGCGCCCGACGGTCGTGCTGCTCGGCGGTCGCCACAAGGGCGAGCCGTACACGGCGCTCATCGAGCCGCTCAAGGCGCACGCACGCCTCGTCATCGCGTACGGCGAGGCCGCGCCGCTCATCGCCCGCGACCTCGCGGGACATGTGCCGCTCGAGCGGATGGGATCGTCATTCGAGGACGTCATGACACGCGCCCGCGCGGCCGCTGAGCCGGGCGACGTGGTCCTCCTGTCCCCGGCCTGTTCCAGCTTCGACATGTTCCCGAACTACGAGGTGCGCGGCGCGACCTTCGCGGCGCTCGCGCGCGGCGCGGCGTGACCAGCATCGCACTCCCGGGGCTCGGAAACGGTCGAGCGGCCACCGACACCGCGATTCCCGTTGGGACCGCCACGCCCGAGGCCAAGGTCGAGCGGGTGCGCTGGCGCATGGGGATCGAGGCCCGCGCGCTCCTGCTCCTCACGGCCGTGATGCTCGCGTGGGGGCTCGCCGTGCTCTACTCGGCCAGCGCCATCGTGGCGATCCAGGAGGGGCGGAGCGGCGCCTACTACGTCATCCGGCAGGCGCAGGGCGCCGTGGCGGGGATCGTGATCTTCGCGATCTTCGCCAAGGTGGACGCGTCGCGCTGGGAGAAGTGGGCGTGGCCCCTCATGATCCTGTCGCTCGTCTCGATGTGCCTCGTGATCCTGCCGTGGACCGTCCACTGGGCGCCGCGGGTGAACGGGTCGCGCCGCTTCCTGATCGGCTCCTCGATGCAGCCGTCCGAACTCGCGAAGCTCGCGGTGGTGGCGTGGACCGCGATGATGGTGGTGCGGAAGGGGGACACCCTCCGCCGGCTGACCAAGGGGCTGGGGCCCTTCCTCGTCGTGATCGGGCTGCTCGACCTGTTCGCCATTCTCGAGCCCGACCTGTCCACGGCGATGATGTACACGCTCGTCATGGGGATCGTGCTCTACGCTGGCGGGGTGCGCGTGGGGCACTTCGTGGCCCTCGGCATCCTCTGCATCCCGGTGCTCTGGCACGAGGCGGTACGGCTCATGTACGTGCTCAACCGCCTCAAGGTCTTCTACAGCGACACCACCGGCCTCGACCGGGTCGGGTACCAGCTCAAGCAGTCGCTCATCGCCGTCGGCTCGGGCGGCCTGTTCGGTGTGGGCTTCGGCGAGGGACGTCAGCAGCTGGGCTACCTGCCGCTTCCCTTCAACGACTTCATCGCGGGCAACATCGGCGAGGAGTGGGGCTTCATCGGCATCGCCGGCGTCACGCTGGGCTTTGCGGTCTGGGGCTGGCTCGGCTTCCGCATCGCGCGTCAGGCACGGACCCCGTTCCTCCAGCTCCTCGCCGTGGGGCTGACCTTCACGGTGGTGATCACCGCCTTCCTGCACGTGGGGGTGGCCATCGGCCTCCTGCCCACCACCGGGCTGACGCTGCCGTTCATCTCGTACGGGCGGTCGAACCTGCTCCTCTCCCTCCTCATGGCCGGCATGCTGGTCAACATCGGGAGCACCCGGGAGAAGGTCGCGGACGACGCACGCGCCCGGGCCGCCGCGTAGGCGGCGGGCGCCCAACGTGAACGTCGTCTTCGCGGGTGGGGGCACCGGGGGCCACCTGTATCCCGCCCTGGCCGTCGCCCGCGCGCTGGTCCGACTCGACCCGACCGTGCGCCCATTCTTCATCGGGGCGGAGCGGGGCATCGAGAAGCAGATCTTGCCGACGACCGAGTTCCCGTTCGCGCTCTTCCCCCTGCACCCGGTCTACCGAACCGAGATCGGCCGCAACTGGCGCGGCTTGCGGGAGACGATCGGGTCCTGGGGCGCGCTCGGGGACGCGATTCGTCGTCAGCAGCCGGCCGTCGTGGTCGGGACCGGGGGCTACGCGTCCGGGATGGCACTGGCGTGGGCCATCGCACACGGCGTACCAACGGTGCAGGTCGTCGCCGACGCGATTCCGGGCATCACCGCGCGCGCCACCGCCCGGTGGGCCCGGGCACTCTACCTCGGCTTCGCCGCCGCCCAGCACCGGATCGGTGGGGGCCAGGGCTCGGCCGTGATCGTCACGGGCAACCCGATTGAGCCGCCGCCGGAGCCGCGCCCGGACCGCCAGGCCGCTCGGGCCAAGTTCGGAATCGAGCCCGATCCGGCCGTCCAGGTCGTCCTCGTGTTCGGCGGCAGCCAAGGCTCCGAGGCCATCAACCGCGCGGTCGGCGAGTGGCTGGCTGGACCGCTCCAGGCCAACCTCCGGGTCATCTGGGGGGTGGGCACGCGCCACTTCGATGCCCTCAAGGATCGGGCGACTTCGCAGGTGCGGATCTACCCGTACCTGAGCCCGATCGCGGACGCCTACGCGGCAGCCGATCTGGCGATCACGCGCGCCGGGGCGATGACCTGCTCGGAGCTCACGGCGTGGGGACTGCCTGCCATTCTGGTCCCCCTTCCGACCGCCGCTGCCGACCACCAGACTGGGAACGCGCGCGCCATCGCCGAAGCGGGGGCAGGGGAGCTTCTGCCACAATCCCCCGCGTTGGGCCTGCATCTGCATGACGCGATTTCACGCCTGCTGGCCGATCGACCGGCGCTGGAGCGCATGGCCGAGCGCTCTCGCGAGTTAGGACGACGTGATGCAGCGCAAGTTATCGCAAAAGATATACTTACGCGATTCTCTTAAAGTGATTCCTTCATGATATGCAGGTGCATGCATGACCATGCATAGCGCTCCGACGCCGCCGTCGGAGGCCGAATTGGCGCTTCTCTTCGACCGAAACGACCCCCGACCAGTTCATTTCGTCGGGATCGCGGGGGCGGGGATGAGCGCGCTCGCTGAGCTGTTCGCGCGACGCGGAATTGCTGTCTCCGGTTGCGATGCCAATCTGGCCGGGACTGCCGACTTGCTCCAGCTCGGCATCCACATGGTCGAGGGGCATCACCCGTCGCATGTGGAAAACTCTCGCGCGCTGGTCGTGACCTCCGCCATGCCCAAGGAGCACCCGGAGCTGGTGGCCGCGAGAGCGGCGGGCCTGCCGGTGATTCGTCGCGCCGAGGCGTTGGGGGCCGCGGTGAATCGTGGACGGCTGGTTGCGGTCGCCGGCACCCATGGCAAGACGACCACCACCACGATGACCACCGAGGCGCTCCGGTCCGCCGGCCTGAACCCGACCGGGGTCGTGGGGGCGCGGGTCGCGGCCTGGAGCGGCAACCTGCTCCGCGGCGGCGACGACCTCTTCGTGGTGGAGGCCGACGAGTACGACCGCTCCTTCCTGGCCCTGGTGCCCACGGTCGCCGTCATCACGAACGTTGAGGCCGACCACCTCGACATCTACAAGGATCTGGCCGACATCCGGGCGAACTTCGCGCGCTTCGCCGAACCGGCCCGCTTCGTGGTCCGGTGCGCCGACGACGCGGGCGCGAGGTCGGTGCCGCTTCCCGGCGGCGCGGAGGTCATCGGCTACGGAGTCGTGTCGCCCGAGGCTCGTCTCGTCGCGCGCGACGTGGCGCAGTCGGCTGCCGGCACCCGGGCGGTCGTGGCGATGGACGGCAGGCCGCTCGGGGAGCTCCACCTGCGGGTCCCCGGCCTCCACAACG
>JACQES010000003.1 GCA_016200495.1 Gemmatimonadota bacterium | reverse complement strand
GCGCCGACGTCGCGTGCGACCTCGTGGGCGGCCCGTACGTGGCGGCCTGCGTGGCGAGCATGGCGCTCAAGGGGCGCGTGATCGTCGTCGGGCTCCTCGCGGGGGCGAGCGTCGGGCTCGACCTGGGCGCGCTCCTGCGCAAGCGGCTCACGGTGCGCGGCACCGTGCTCCGTTCGCGGAACGTGGACGAGAAGGCGGCCGCGACGGCGGCGTTCAGCCGCGACGTGCTGCCGCTCCTCGCGTCCCAGGCCGTGCGGCCCATCGTCCACCGCACCTTCCCCTTCGCCGACATCGCGCAGGCGCATGTCGCGATGGAGGCGGCCGAACCCTTCGGCAAGCTCGTCCTCGCCTGGTGAGCGACGGCCGCTGGGCGCGCATCGCGCGCGCGTCCGTCGAGCCGCTGGCCGCGTTGGGGGTGCTCGCGCTCGGTCTCGCCGCGCGGCTCTTCGTGGTGGACGACCGGATCACGCCGAGCATCTGGTTCCTCGGCCTCGTCGTGCTGGGGGCGCCCGTGGTCTGGCGCACGGTGCGCGGCATGCTGCGCGGCGAGTTCGCGACCGACGTCGTCGCGATGCTCGCCATCCTCGTCGCCGTCATCCAGCTGCAACCACTCGCGGGGCTCGTCATCGTGCTCATGCAGACGGGGGGCGAGGCGCTCGAGCGCTATGCCGAGGGGCGCGCCTCGCGCGCCGTGCGCGAGCTCGAGGCGGCGGCGCCGCGCATCGCGCACCGCCAGCAGGGCGACGGCTGGGACGACATCGACGTGGATGCGATCGCGGTGGGCGACCGGTTGCTCGTCCGTCCCGGCGAGATGTTCCCCTGCGACGCCGAGGTGCTCGCCGGCCGCTCCGCCGTGGACACCTCGCGCCTCACGGGCGAGCCGGTGCCGGTCACCGCGGAGGTCGGCACGCTGTTGCCGTCGGGCGCGCTCAACGGCGAGGGTCCGCTCGAGGTGCGCGCGCTCAAGCCGAGCGCGGAGTCGCTGTACGCGCGCATCGTGGAGCTGGTGCGTTCGGCGCAGGAGTCCAAGGCGCCGCTCCAGCGCCTCGCCGACCGCTACGCCGTCTGGTTCACCCCGCTCACGCTGCTGGCCTGCGCGGTGGCGTATCTCCTCTCGGGCGACTGGCTGCGCGTGCTCTCCGTGCTCGTCGTCGCGACGCCCTGCCCGCTCATCCTCGCCACCCCCGTGGCGATCATCGGCGGCATCAACCGCGCCGCGCGGCGGATGATCATCGTGCGCACGGGCAGCGCGCTCGAGGGGCTCTCGCGCGTGCGCGTGGCGGTGTTCGACAAGACGGGCACGCTCACCGTCGGCCGGCCGGTCGTGGCGCGCGTCGAGGCGCTCGGCACGCTGTCCGCGAACGACGCCCTCCGCCTCGCGGCCGGCGTGGAAGTCGGGAGCGCGCACCTGCTGGCGAGCACGCTCGTGGACGCGGCGCGCGCCGCGACCGGCGCGCCCCCCGAGGCGACCGGGGTGAACGAGGCGCCCGGGCGCGGCATCGCCGGCACCGTCGAGGGGCACGACGTCGCCGTGGGCTCGCCGCGCTGGCTCGCGGAGCGGTACGCCGCGCGCGCCGCCGAACTCACGACGCTCGCCGACCGGGCCGAGGGGCTCCGCGCCTTCGTGATGGTGGACGGCGTACCGGCGGCGATCGTGCACTACGCCGACGCGCTGCGCCCCGGGGTGCCGCAGGTGCTGGCGCGGCTCCGCGCGCTCGGCGTGGCGCGCACGCTCCTCCTCTCCGGCGACCACGGTCCCAACGCGGAGAAGATCGCGCGCTCGCTCGGCATCACCGAGGTGCGCGGCGACCTCCTGCCACAGGACAAGGTCACGATCGTGCAGGAACTCGTGGCCCGGGGCGAGGCCGTGCTCATGGTGGGCGACGGCACCAACGACGCCCCCGCGCTCGCGAGCGCCACCGTGGGCATCGCGCTGGCGGGGCACGGCGGGGGCATCACCGCCGAGGCGGCCGACGCGGTGCTGCTCGTGGACGAGCTCGACCGGGTGGCCGACGCGATCGAGATCGGGCAGCGCACGATCCGCGTCGCGCGGCAGAGCATCGGCTGGGGACTGGGGCTGAGCGGCGTCGCCATGCTCGTGGCCGGCGCCGGGTACATCCCGCCGACGATCGGCGCCCTGGTGCAGGAGGCGATCGACGTGGCCGTGATCCTCAACGCGCTCCGGACGAGCCGCGCGTAGGGCGATCACCGTCCGCGTCGCGAGACGCGAACTCCCCGCGAATCTTGCGCTAAGGCACCGTCCCTTCTACAGATTGGAGGGTAGGGTACATGCTCGTGCGCCATCCGTGTGCGCACTCCGGCCCGAACCCGTCCGACCCATGCCCATGACCCTCTCTCCCTCCGCCCTCAAGGCGTCGGCCCTCCTCATCGTGGAGGACGACCGCGCGCTGCTCGACGCCCTGCGTCCCGCGCTGGGCGACGTGGCCGACCTGGTGCTGGCCGCCGGTTCGGTGCACGAGGCCGTGGCCGCCCTCGCGGCCCACGAGGCGGAAGTGGTGATCCTCGACCTCGGGCTCCCCGACATCGCCGGCGCCGACGCCTGCCGCGAGGTCCGCGCCCGCACCGCCGCCCCGATCCTCGTGCTCACCGCGCGCGACTCGGGCGAGGAAAAGGTGCGCCTGCTCGATGCCGGCGCCGACGACTACGTCACGAAGCCGTTCGCGACCGACGAGCTGCTCGCCCGTGTGCGCGCGCTCGTGCGCCGCTCGCGCGGCACCCCCGCGGGGGCGCGCGTCCTCTCCACCATCACCGACGGCGACCTCGTGCTCGACCTCGAGGAGGGGACCGCCGAGCGCGCCGGACAGCCGATCAAGCTCACGCGCATCGAGCTCGCGATCCTCCGCACCCTCGCGAGCCAGCCGGGCCGCACCTTCACGCACCGGCAGATCTTCGACGCCGTCTGGGCACGGCCGTACGGCAACCCGTCGCAGTACCTGCGCGTGTACATGACGCACCTGCGGCAGAAGCTCGAGCAGGTCCCCGCGACCCCTCGCCTCCTCATCACCGATCCGGGCGTCGGGTACCGTCTCGAGCTGCCGGTGCGCCGCGGCGACGAGTGACGAGCGACGCGACGCCGACCTCGTCGTCCCGCGCCGCACCGGGCGACGCCTCGCCCGCCGCCTCGCCGCTCATCGCCCCGCGCGACGCCTCCCTCGCGCGACCCCCGTGGCAGTTCCCGCCCGTGGCCGGGTGGGTGTTCTGGGGCGCCACCTTCGCGCTGGGCTGGGTCCTGCTCATCGCGGTGCGCGACCAGATCGAGCAGGTGCACGCCGTGCTCGGCTTCCTGCTCGTGGTGCTCGGGGCGGCCGCCACGGGCACGCGGCGCCTCGCCTTCGCCGCCGCGGTCGCCGGCGCGCTCGCCATCAACTACAGCTTCGAGGAACCGTATGGCACGCTCTTCGTGCACAAGGTCCTCGACGCCCTCATCATCGTCGGCTTCCTCGCCGTGGCGCTGCTCGCCTCGCAGCTGGTGTCGGCCGCGCGGCGGCGTGCCGAGGAAGCCCGGCAGCGCGCGCGCGAGGTCGAGCTGCTCGCCGCCGAGCGCATCCGGCTGATCGAGGAGGTCGAGCATGCGCGGGCGCTGCAGGAGGCGGCACGCGCCAAGGACGCGCTGCTCGCGTCGGTGTCGCACGACCTGCGCACCCCGCTCACCACGATCATCACGCTGGCCGAGCAGGGGCGCATGCGCGGCGAGGCGTCGGGGCAGGGCATCGAGCGCGAGGCGCGACGTCTCTCGCACCTGGTGGAGAACGTGCTCGAGTTCTCGCGCATCGCCGCGGGGGCGTGGCCGGCGCGCCTCGAGGCCACCGCCGCGGAGGAGGTGCTGGGCTCCGTGGAGCGCGACGTGCGGCACCGGCTCGCCAACCACGTGCTCGTGGTGCGCGTCAACGGCGACGACCCGCTGCTGAGCGGCTGGCTCGACGAGGCGCTCGCGGTGCGCGTGCTCTCCAACCTCGTGGAGAACGCCATCAAGTACTCCCCCGAGGGGAGCACGATCCGCCTCGAGGCGGCGCCCGAGGGCGAGGAGCTCGTCTTCAGCGTCTCCGACGAGGGCCCGGGCATCGCCAAGGAGGACCAGCAGCGCGTCTTCGAGCCGTTCGTGCGCGCGCAGAGCGTCGCCCCCGACGTGGGCGGCGTGGGGTTGGGCCTCGCCATCGCGCGCGCGCTGGCCGAGCTGCAGCAGGGGACGCTCACCGTCGAATCGCGTCCCGGCGCGGGCACCCGGATGCTGCTGCGCGTGCGCCGCGCGGTGCTCGACGACGCGACCGGCGAGCACCCGCTCGCGAGCTGACGCGACGGGGCGTCGCAGCACCGTCCCCAGCAGGGCCGCCGCGCCACGGCGGCCCCGCAGCCCACGCCGCCGACTACGCGGTGGCCGGCACCCGCAGCACGCACCCCGGCAACTCCGACACGAACCCCGCGCCGAACGCGAGGCTCGGCGTCTGGTAGCCGGGGGCCACGCCCCCCGCGAGCATGCGTCGCACGCACGCCACCGAGGCCTGCGCCGTGTGCGTGTACCCCTCGGGCGTGGTGAGCGTCCCCTCGATCGTCACCCCCGAGGCGTCGCGCACGCGCCCCCACAGCTGCATCTGGCTCGACGCGCGCGCCTCGGCCGCGGGGCCCGGCGCCTGCGCGTCCACGCGCGCCGTGAGCCACCGCTGCACCACCGGCAGCCCGAGCAGCGGGCCCAGGTAGCGCATGACCTTCATCATCGTCACCTGCGAGGGCGGCGTCGCCACCGAGGTCGTGATGTCGGGAATGCGCGTCGAGCGCCACGCCGTCGCGATGTCGCCCCACGGGATGCTCACCACCGTGCGCACCTTGTCGTGGAAGCGCACCTGCTGCACCTGGTACGCCATCGGCACGCGCCGGATCTTGCCGCCGCGCCGCACCGCGCCCCCCTGGCCGAGCCCGCTCACCATCGTCTTGGCCGTGCCGCGGCTCCACCCCGCGCCGCCGCCGAACGCCAGCTCGAGCGACGTCGCCGCCGGCAGCGCCGCCTTGAGCGACGCCGCCAGGCAGTCGCTCGGCACCACGTCGAACCCGACGCCGGGCATCACCGTGATCCCCGCCGCGCTCGCCGCGTCGCCCATGCGCGCGCACCCCTCGAACACCGCGATCTCGCCGGTGATGTCGAGATAGTGCACCTTGGCCGCGAGGCACCCGGCCAGCATCGATTCGAAGGTGCGGAAGAACGGGCCGGCGCAGTGCAGCACGAGCTGCATCCCCGCGAGCCCCTGCGCCACCGCCGCCGCGTCGTCCAGCGCGAAGGCGCGATGCGCGAGCCCGTGCCGCGTGGCGAGCGCCGCCACCTTCTCCGCGTTGCGCCCCGCGAGCACCGGCTTGAGCCCCTGCGCCAGCGCCTCGGCCACGATCAGCTCGCCCGTGTAGCCGGTAGCGCCGTAGATCATCCAGTCGGCCATGGAGCGTCTCGCGGGTCAGGGAAGGGGAGCGCGGCACGCGCCGCGCGAGCGGACAATCACCCCCGCGTGGCGCGACGTCAATGCGTCGCGCCCTGCCGCCGCACCTAGCGCCGGGTGTAGGTCAGCAGGATCCGCGACACCGACACGTTGTCGTCCGGGCTCGCGTAGATCTGCGCCGTCAGGTCGAGCCCGCGGAACATGCGCCACGTCGCGCCGCCACCCAGCACGAACCGGTTGATCGGCGACGCGAGCGACACGAGCGAGCGATCGCGCGGCGGCAGCGGCGTGATGTAGCCCGCCCCCGGCTGGAAGTCCACCTTGAGCTGGGAGTTGATCGAGTTGACGCCGCCCGTGAGGTAGACCGCGTAGTCGCCCAGGTCCACCGCCCCCGTCAGCTCCGCCCCCGAGACGTTGGGCGAGAAGGCGTCGTTCGAGATCTGCCGGCCGTAGCACGGATTCGCCGCGTTCGCCTGCAGCGCGTCGATGTTGCAGGTGATCGGTCCCTCGACCTTGCCGATCACCGTGTGCACGCGCGCCTCGGCGATCACGCTCGTGCCGGCCACGATCGCCACGCGGCGCGTCCACGAGAGCCCGAGCCCGAGCAGGTTCGCCTTGGCGTCCTTCACCTGCAGCGGCGGCACGTACGACACCTCGGCCTCGAGGTCCCACGGCAGCCCGACCTCGAGGCGCGGCCGCGGGAAGAGCGAGGCGAGGTTGGTGGACTCCTGCTTCGAACTCGCGTAGCAGGTCGTCGAGCGGCGCGCCGAGTCGGCGCCGGGCATCGGGGTCATCTCGAACGACAGCCGCCACTGCCCCGCCCGCAGCTGGTCGGGCTGCGCCGAGCGGTTGAACGCGATCGGCAGCGCATAGAAGGCGAGCAGCTTCGCCTCGGGAGCCGACGCCGGCAGGTTGGTGCACTGGGCGCGCGCGACGGCCGGCGCGAGGCCGAGCACGAGCGCGAGAAGGGCGGCGGTGCGGCGCGAGGACGACATCGTCACAAGTTGCGGTCCGGGTGGGCGGTGCGGAAGCTACACCGGCTGCTGGAACGCGTTCCTCCGGTGGCCGCCATGCGCATCGCGGTGGCGCGTCGGCGAGCACCGAGCGCCACCGCGCGCAATGCATGCCGGGACCCACGCGCGCGTGAGCCGTGTCACGGCTGGTGCACCGCGGCGCATGGCATCGTTCCGGTTCGTGAGGGATGCCATGTGGCGCAGGGCAGTTCCGCCTTGCCGCCCCGTGCGCGCACCCGCACGTTTCCCCCGTTCGGTCCCCGCGTCCCCTGCCACCCGCGTGCGCGTGCTTCCTCGCCGTCCGCTGGCCCTCGCGGCCGCCGCCCTCGTCGTGGCCGCGGCCTGTTTCTCCGACTCCACGGGGCCGCGCCTGATCCAGCGCGCCGCCCTCTCCGTCATCTCCACCTTCGCGAACCCCAAGGCGGTCGGCGCCCCGGTCGCCAAGGTGCGCATCGTGGCACGCCGCACCGACGGATCGGTCGCCAAGGACACGGTCATCACGTACCCCGCGGGCGCCGACTCCATGATCGTCGCGCTCGACGTACCCCTCCTGGGCGGCGCGATTTCGGGCATCGAACCGTTCAACGTCGCCTTCCAGCTCATCGGCACCGCCGGCGACACCCTCTTCTCGGGTGGCCCGGTCGCGCTCACCGGCTACGCCACCGGCAAGGCGCCCGCGGGGCAGGGCACCGTCACCGTGCCCGTCGTCTACGTCGGCCCCGGCAAGAACGCCAAGTCGGTCGCCACCGTCGTCAAGGACACCGCCGTCCTCTTCGGCGACTCGATCACGCTCACCGCCATCGCCAGGGATTCGCTCGGCCAGCCGCTCCCCGGCACGCTCATCGCGTGGACCTCCACCGACACCACGCGCCTCAAGATCAAGAACAAGTTCGCCGGCCTCGTCGGTGGCGGCAGCGCGCGCGGCATCGTCAAGGCCGTCGCGAGCACCCTCACCGGGCAGAGCGACACGGTGCGCGTCACCGTCCAGCCCACGGCCGCGATCGTCAAGCAGATCACCGCCAACGGCCAGTCGGGCACCATCGGCACCAAGCTCCCCATCCCGCTCACCGTGCTCGTGCAGGCGGCCGACTCGGGCGTCGTGCGCAGCGTCGCGGTCAACTGGACCATCACCTCGGCCACCGGTGGCGCGCTGTCGGCCGCCACCACCTTCACCGACTCGCTCGGCCTCGCGCAGGACACGCTGACGCTGCCCGGCACGCCGGGCCCCGTCACCGTGCGCGCCACGGTGGCCGGCGTGGTCGGCTCGCCGATCACGTTCACGAACACGGCGGTCGCGGGCACCCCCACCAAGCTCGCCTTCACCGTCAACCCGCCCGCCTCCGTGGGCGCCGGCGTCGCCATCGCCCCCAGCGTGACCGTGGCCGAGCAGGACGCGCTGGGCAACACCGTCACCACGGCCAGCGACTCGATCGTCGTCGCCATCGGCGCCAACCCCGGTGGTGCCACGCTGGGCGGCACGGTGCGCGCCAAGGCGGTCAACGGCGTCGCGACCTTCCCCGGCCTCGTGCTCAACAAGACCTCGGGTGGCTACACCCTCGTGGCCACCAGCGTCGGCGTGTCGCTCACGAGCGCGACGTCCACCCCGTTCGCCGTGAGCGCGGGCGCGCCCACGTCACTGGTGGTCGTCACCGATCCCACCAGCACGAGCGCGCTCACGGCCATCGCGCCGCCGGTGGCCATCGCCGTCACCGACGCGCTCGGCAACACCGTCACCTCGGCCACCAACGCGGTCACCGTCGCGCTCACCGCGGGCACCGGCACGGCGGGTGCGGTGCTGGGCGGCTCGACCACGGTCAACGCGGTCGGTGGCATCGCCACGTTCAGCGGGCTCACGGTGGACAAGGTGGGGGTGAGCTACAAGCTCACGGCCACGGCCACCGGCCTGGGCTCGATCACCACGCTGCCGTTCAACGTCGGGCCGGGAGCGGTCGCCAGCGTGCAGATCAGCGTCGCGCCGCCGTCCACGCCGACGTCGCTCGTCCCCTTCGGCATGACGGTCAGCCTGCTCGACGGTGGCGGCAACGTGGTCACCACCGCCGTCGACACCGTCACGATCGGCGTGGGCGCCAGCCCGGCGCTGTCGAACCTGACGGGCACGGTCAAGGTGGCCGCGGTCGCGGGCGTCGCGACCTTCACCAACCTGCTGCTCGACAAGGCCGGCGGCTACACGCTCACGGCCACGCGCGCGGGCACGCCGAGCGCGACGAGTCCCGCGCTCACCGTGGTGCCAGGCGCCGCCGCGCAGCTCCAGTATCAGGTCGTGCCGTCGGGCTCCGGCGCCGCGGGGGTCGCGCTCGCCACGCAGCCGGTGCTGCGCGTGACCGACGCCGCCGGCAACACGGTGACCGGCGCCGCCGGCACGGTCACGGCGGGCTACACGGGCACCGCCACGGTCACCGCGGGCGCCACCGCGACGATCTCGAGCGGCATCGCGACGTTCACGGCCGTCGCCGTGGGCGGCACGGTGGGGACGGGATCGCTGACCTTCACCGACGGCGTGCGCTCGGCGACGCCGATGCCGTTCACGTTGAACGCCGGTCCTGCCTCGGTCGTCCTCGCCGACTCGGGCAACGTGCAGTCGGGCAACCCGAGCGCGCTCCTGTCGACCACGCTCGTCGCACGCGTCACGGATGCATTCACCAACCCGGTGCCCTGCGTGACCGTCACCTTCGCCGTCATCGCCGGCGGCGGCTCGGCCGGCACGCCGAGCGCGCTGAGCGACGCCGCGGGACGGGCGCGCACCACGTGGACGCTTGGCGCCGGACTGGGCGGCAACCAGCTCAATGCGACCGCAACGGGCGTGGGCGCTCCGGCCCAGTTCGGCGCGTTCGCGGTCCCCGTGGGCACCACGGCCACCTGGACGGGCCTGACCAGCAGCAACTGGGCCACGGCGAGCAACTGGAACCCCGCGGCGGTACCCACGGCCGCCAGCAACGTCTTCGTGCCAACCGGCACGACGTTTGCTCCGGCACTCTCGGCCGCTCAAGGTGTGGGTCAGCTCACGGTGATGGCGGGCGTGCCGATGTCGCTGGGCAGCTTCACGCTTTCCGCGGCGGGCGCCGTGGATGCCGGTACCGCCATGACGGGCACCGGCTCCATCATCATGACCGGCACGACGACGCTGGCCGGCACGGGCATTCCCAACCTGCAGGTGCAGGGCGCCGTGACGCTGGGCGCGCGCACCACGGTCACGGGCCTCGTGTCGGTGACCTCGGGGTCGCTCAATACCGGCGGCCGCACGCTCGTCATGGGCCAGCTCTCGACCTCCGGCACCGGATCGTTCACGAGCACCACGGCGACCGATTCGCTGATCGTCACGGGCTCGGCGAGCTTCACCGGCGGGTCGTCGTCGCCGTCGGCGGGCACGTGGGTGTTCCAGGGCACGCTCGGCCAGTCGACGGGGGCGACCGCGTACTCGCCGACCGGCACGCACACCACCGTGCTGGCGGGCTCCGCCGCGCAGTCGATCGTGTTCGGCAACCCCGCCTCGTCGACCTTCCGGAACGTCACGTTCAACAATCCCGCCGGCGTGAACTTCACGGCCTCGTCCACCATCATCAGCGGCAATGCGCTCGTGCAAGCGGGCGCGGTGACGGGCACGTCGGCCACGCTCGCAGGCGACCTCGCCGATGCGGGCGGCG
>JACQES010000402.1 GCA_016200495.1 Gemmatimonadota bacterium | reverse complement strand
CGTTCACGTACTCCATCATCGCCGCGATCGCGGTGTTGTAGGCCAGCGCGGGGATGTCCTCCCCCACCTTCTTGATCGTCTGGTGCAGCTTGCGCATCACGGCCTCGTCGGGCGCCCCCGCGGTCGTGCACGCGTGCACCGAGCCCCAGATCCGGTCGAGGAAGCGCTTCACGCCGCTGATGCCGCGGTCGCGGAAGTCGCCGCCTTCCTCGTAGGGACCCAGGAACATGAGGTACGTGCGGAACGAGTCCGCCCCCCACTCCTCGAAGTACGAGTCGGGGTTGATCACGTTCCCCTTGGTCTTCGACATCTTCGCCCCCTCGCGGATGATCATCCCGTGGGCGCGGAACTTCGTGAACGGCTCCTCGAAGTCGAGGTGCCCGGCTTCCTGGAGCACCATCGTGATGAAGCGCGCGTACAGCAGGTGCAGCACCGCATGCTCGTTGCCGCCGATGTACGACGTCACCGGCAGCCACTTCCTCGTCAGCGCCGGGTCGAACGGCACGTCATCGCGCCCCACGCTCGGGTAGCGCAGGAAGTACCACGCGCTGTCGAGGAAGGTGTCCGACACGTCGGTCTCGCGGCGGGCGTCCTGCCCGCACTTGGGGCACTTCACGTGGTACCACTCGGCGTGCCGCGCCAGTGGCGACACCCCCGAATCGTCGGGCTTGAAGTCGGCGATGTTGGGCAGGATCACCGGCAGGTCCTTCTCCGGCACCGGCACCGGGCCGCACGCGCCGCAGTGGATGATCGGGATCGGCGGCCCCCAGTAGCGCTGCCGCGAGATGCACCAGTCGTGCAGCCGGTACTGCGTCACCAGCTTGCCCGTGCCGCGCGCGGCCAGCCACTCGGTGATCGCGTGCTTCGCCTCGTCCACCCCCAGCCCGTCGAACCGGCCGGAATTGCAGACGCGCCCCCCCGCCGTGTCGGTCATGGCGTGGTTGCGGATCGGCTCATGCGCGTGCTCGCCGTCCTTCACGACCACGCGCACGATCGGCAGGTCGAACTGGAGCGCGAACTCGAAGTCGCGCTCGTCGTGTCCGGGCACGGCCATGATCGCCCCCGTGCCGTAGTCCATCAGCACGTAGTCGGCGATCCAGACCGGCACGAGCCCCTCGGTCGCGGGGTTCACCGCGTACGCACCGGTGAACACCCCCGTCTTCTCCTTGTTCACCTTGCGGGTGACCAGGTCCTGCCTGCGCGTGCGCTCGCGGTACGCGTCCACCTCCGCGCGCCGTTCCGGCGTCGTGATCGCGTCCACCAGCGGGTGCTCGGGCGCGAGCACCAGGTACGTCGCCCCGAACACCGTGTCGGGCCGCGTCGTGAAGACGCGGATCCGGTCTTCGGCGATCGCCATTTCCGTGGTCACGGACACGGCCGCGCTCCCCGCGTCCATCGCGGGGTCGCTCACTGAAAACGACAGCTCGGCGCCTTCGGACTTCCCGATCCAGTTCCGCTGCGCCTGCTTGGTCGTTTCCGACCAGTCCATGCCGTCGAGGTTGCCCAGCAGGCGCGGCGCGTAGTCGCTGATGCGGAAGAACCACTGCGTCAGGTCGCGCAGCTCGACCAGCGTGCCGCACCGCTCGCAGTGCCCGTGCTCGACCTGCTCGTTGGCCAGCACCGTCTTGCAGCTCGGGCACCAGTTGACCGCCGCCTCCTTCCGGTAGGCGAGGCCGCGCTCGTGCAGCTTGAGGAAGACCCACTGCGTCCACTTGTAGTACGCGGGATCCGTGGTGTCCACCGACCTGGACCAGTCCACCATCAGCCCGGCGCGATCCAGCTGGCGCCGGAAGTTGGCGATGTTCGACGGAATCAGCTCCGTCGGGTGCACCCCCTTCTTGATCGCGAAGTTCTCGGAGTGGATGCCGAACGCGTCGTACCCCAGCGGCTCGAAGACGTCGTGCCCCTTGAGCCGGTGAAATCGTCCGTAGATGTCGTTCCCCGTGAACGCGAAGAGGTTGCCGATGTGCAGCCCCTCCGCCGACGGGTATGGAAACATCATGAGCGCGTAGAACGGGTTCTTCGCGTTCGCGATGTCGGTCCGGTGGGTGCCGCGCGCCTGCCAGCGCGCGCGCCACGTGCTCTCCACGGTCGCGGGGTCGTACGACGGCGGTTCGTTCGCCGGAGGGGTAGTTCCAAGGATTCTCATCGTCGAAATCGCTGAAAAGGCCCTCCGGCGCACGACGCGTGCACGGGAGGGCGACACAGGCAACTTAGCCGTCCGGGGAAGGGCGCCGCCACGCGCCCGGGCCCCCCAGCACCAGGTGGGGTTGCACCATGCGTCGTCTCGTCCGGGCCCTGTTGGCCCTCGCCATCTTCGTCTTCGGCATCTCGCTCTGGTCCGGGTGGGACCGGCTGCGGCCGCTCGTGTCCGAGAGCACCGGCTTCGCGGCGGTCTTCGGCCTCGTGCTCGGGCTCGCCGGCATCCTCGCCTGCTCCGCCATCCTCCTGATCGTCTTCCCCAACCTGCAGCGGGGGGCGAGCGCGCTCACGGGCCTGGCCGAGTCGGTCGTGGCCGGCGACCTCACGGTCAACCTGGGCTCCGGGCTCCAGCGCGTCGGGTGGGCCCGCCAGGCGCCAATCTTCACCAAGATGGTGGACGAGCTCCGCACCCTCGTTCGCGCGCTCCGCGGCACCTCCACCGAGTCGCGCACCCTGGCCGCCGAGATCTCGGCCGGCGCCGAGCAGCTCGCGCACTCCGCCTCGGTGGTGGCCACCACGTCGAGCGAACTCACGAGCCGCGCGTCGCAGATGGCGCAGGCCGTGCAAGGGCTCGCCTCCGACGCCGAGCGCCTCTCGCACGCCGCGTTCGAGGTCAACGCGGGGGCGCGAGCCGGCGTCGCGCGCAACGCCGAACTCGCCGCGCTCGCCCGCGAGAACCGCACGCGCTTCGATGACAGCGCCTTCGCCCTCGCCCAGCTCGAGGCCGACGCCGCTGCCAACGCCGCCGCCATCGAGGCGCTGGCCGAGGCCACGGCCGAGGTCCGCGACTTCGTGACACTCGTGCAGAAGATGTCGCGGCAGTCCAAGCTGCTCGCGCTCAACGCCGCGATGGAAGCCGCGCGCGCCGGTGAACAGGGCGAAGGGTTCGCCGTGGTCGCCACCGAGGTGCGCCGCCTCGCCGCCAACTCCGAGGACGCGGCCGAGAAGACCGACAAGCTCGTGCGCGCCATCCTGGCCAAGATGGAACGGAGCCGCGCCGCGGGCGCGCGCACCATGGACGCGGTCAAGACGGTGCTCGAGCTCACGCGCACGGGCGAGGCGAGCTTCGCCGAAGTCGAGCGCAAGGTACGCGAGGCCGAGGGCTGGGTGAGCGCCATCGAGGACGCCGCCGGTTCGGCCGACGCGCTCGTCACCGACGTCCGCCGGCGGCTCGGCGAGCTGGCGCAAGGCACCGACGCCTTCGCCGAAGCGATGGAGGGGGTCGCGGCCGCGAGCGAGCAGCAGAGCGCGAGCACGCAGCAGATCGCGGCGGCCGCCGGGCAGCTGAGCCAGGCCGCCGACCGGCTGCAACGCTTGGGAGCGGGGTGGAAGACGGGGGACAGCGAGGCGGCGCGGGCGAAGTAGCGCGGCCCCATTTATTCGAGCGCATCCACCACGTGCTCAGCTTTCCGCGATGGCCTCGCCCCCCGCGCGACAGCGGCGATCGGCCCGTCCTTCGATCCACGCATAAAGCGTGGGCAGCACGATGAGCGTCAGGAGCGTCGACGTCACGAGCCCGCCGATGACGACGGAGGCGAGCGGACGCTGAACCTCTGCGCCCGTCCCGCGAGAAAGCGCCACCGGAACAAAGCCAATGCTTGCCACGAGCGCTGTTATGAGCACCGGGCGCAACCGTTCGCATGCGCCGTGTACTGCCGCACTCGCGGCGTCCAGTCCCGCGTGCCGCATGTGCTGGATCGTGGTGAGAAGCACGAGCCCGTTCAGGACGGCCACGCCGAAAAGTGCTATGAACCCGATCGAGGCTGACACGGAGAGGTGCAACCCCCGCAACCAGAGCGCCAGAATCCCGCCGACAGCGGCGAATGGCAGATTCGCCAGCACGAGGGCCGCGAGCGTCCACGACTGCAACGACGCATAAAGAAGGAGGGCAATGAGGGCGATCGACACGGGCACGATCAGTCGCAGACGTGACATCGCACGTTCCTGGTTCTCGAACTGCCCGCCGTAGACGATGAACATGCCCGGCGGCACTCTCACATCCTTGGCGATCGCCGACTTCACTTCGGTGACGAAGCTTCCGAGATCGCGCCCCTGCACGTTGGCCTGCGCGAGCACGAAGCGCTGCGCCCGCTCCCGGCTCACTTGCACCGGACCGGGCTCAAGCCGGATATCGGCCAGCTGACCCAATGAAATCCGCGCACCGGCCGGCGTCGGTACCGTGATCGCCCCGATCGCCTCCGGTGACGTCCGCAATTCGTCCGGATAGTACACGGCCACGTCGATCGCGTAGTTCCCTTCGACCAGACGCGCGGCCGAGCGACCACCGACGGCGGCCTCCAATGCCTCCTGCACCTCCGTCACCGTGATGCCGTAGCGGGCCATTGCGCCTCGGTCCAAGTGGACATTCAGGTAACTCTGGCCTTCGGTAGCCTCGACCCGCACATCGGCGGCGCCCCGCACGCGCGCGAGTACTTCGGCAGCTCGGCGTGCGATCGAGAGATTCACTTCGGCGTCGTCTCCGAAGACCTTGATCGCCAGGTCGCCGCGCACACCGGAAATCAGCTCGTCCAGCCGCATGGCCATTGGCTGCGTGATGTTGAGCACCGCCCCCGGCAACCGTTGCGTGAGGCGCGCCCCGAGCTCGGCGACGAGACTGTCCTTCGATACGCCCCGCCTCCATCCATCGTGTGACTTGAGCATCACGAACACGTCGGCCTTGTTGACGCCCATCGCATCGCTGCCGATTTCCGGCCGGCCCACGCGGCTCACGACCGTCGACACTTCCTGCGTCTCGCGCACCGTTCGTTCGACCTCTCGTTGCATCCGCAGCGACGACGTAAGGGAGATGGCCGGATCCTTGATCACTTCCACCAGTAGCGAACCTTCGTCGAGCTTGGGCAGGAACTCAGTACCGAGGCTCGGTACGAGGGCCAACGCGCCTCCGAGGATCACCAGCGCGACCGCCACCGTCCTGACCGGGTGTGGCGCGACGCGGGCAAGGAGCGCCGTGTACGCTTGCTCCAGTCGAGTGGCCAGCCTGTCGGCGAAGGCAGACTCGCGCGCGCCACGCCGGAACACCCAGGTGCCGACGGCGGGCACCGCAAGGAGCGCCAGGAGCAGACTGCCAAGCAGCGCCATGGCGACGGTCAGCGCCATCGGCCGGAACATGCGGGCTTCGAGACCTTCCAGCGTAAGGATCGGCAGGTACACGAGCATGATGATCAACACGCCGAAGAGGATCGGCCTCCCCATGTCACGGGCGGCGCCGGCAATCCGCTGGCGCATTCCGGCGTCGTCCGCGGGCAAACGCCCCGCAAGCTCGTCATCGTGCAGCGTGCGCACGAAGTGCTCCGCCATCACCACGGCGCCATCGACGATCATCCCGAAGTCGATCGCGCCGAGACTCATCAGGTTCGCGGAGAGTCCGAGCCACCGCATGCCCACGAAGGCGAAGAGCAAGGACAGCGGGATCGTCGCCGCGACCAGGAGCGCCGCCCGCACATTGCCCAGGAAGAACAGGAGGATCGCCACGACGAGAAAGCCACCTTCGAGCAGGTTCGTGCGAACCGTGACTAGGGTGGCGTTGACGAGATCCGTTTGGTCGTAGTAGCTGACCACGCGCACGCCGGGGGGCAGCGCGCGGTTGATCTCGTCCACCCGTGTGCGGACCCGCCGAACAACCTCGCGGCTGTTCTCGCCTCGCAGCATCATGACGATGCCGGTGACGACCTCTCCTTGTGCGTCTCGCGACACGGCTCCCTGCCGGATTTCCGCTCCGAACCGCACGTCGGCCACATCGCCGACGAGCACCGGCACTCCGGCCGAGTTCGACCTGATCACCGTACGCCGCAAGTCGTCGAGCGTCACGACTTGGCCGAGTCCCCGCAGGATGTACTGCTCGTCGCGATGCTCGAGATAGCCGCCGGCGGCCACAGCACTGTTGGATTGCACCGCCCCGACCACATCGTGCAGCGTCAGGCGATAGCTGAGCAACCGCTCCGGGCGGATCACTACCTGTGCTTGCCGCACGAGGCCGCCGAAGGAATTGACTTCGGTCACGCCCGGGACGGTACGAAGTTGAGGCCGTACAACGCGGTCCTGCAGCGTCCGGAGCTCCATGAGATCGCGCCCTGGCGCCTCCAGCGCGTACATGTAGATCTCGGAGTTGGCCGCGGCCAGCGGCCAGAGTTGCACGTCCGCG
>JACQES010000383.1 GCA_016200495.1 Gemmatimonadota bacterium | reverse complement strand
GGCGTCATTGCCCGCCTGCACCGCCGCCTGCTGCTGCGCGGGCAGCCCGGCCACGTAGTTGTTGTCGGTGTACTTCTGGGTGTAGCCGCTCAGGTTGGCCGAGAGCGTGAACGACGGCAGGTACTGCGCCTTGGTCATGCGCGTGTTGATGACCGATGCGGCCTCGCGGTCCTTCAGGGCCTTGAGGGACGGGTTGCGGCCGCGCGCGTCATCGAGGAGCTGCGCGAGCGACAGCGAGGGCAGGGCGACCGGCAGGTCGGTGGTGAGCTGCACGTCGCCGGGCTGCGGCACGCCGAGCTGCTGGAAGAGACGGAGGAGTTCGACGTCGGCCTGGTTACGGGCGGTCAACACGGCGACCTGCTGCTGGCCGACCTGCACTTCGGCGCGGCGCACGTCGAGGTCGGTGGCCTGGCCGGCCGCCTGGCGCGCCTTGGCGAGGTCGAGCTGGGCCTGCGTGTTGGCCAGCAGGGTGTCGTTGAGGCGGACCTTGGCGAGCTGCTGCAGCACCGCCATGTACTGCCCCGTGACGAGCTGGCGGAGCAGGAGGGCGTTGGCGTCGACGTCGGCGTCGGCGGCGGTCTGGTTGAGGCCCTGCTGCCGCGTGTTCATCCACACGGACGGCGACAGGTCGAGCTGCGCGCTGATGTTGTAGTTGGTGCTGACCGTCGGCGAGGAGGCGCCGAGCGAGATGCCGCCGAAGTTCTGTGGCAGCCCCTCGCGGTAGCCGGCGGAGAGCGACGTGTTGACGGTCGGAATGAACGCCCCGTACGCCGAGCGCACGGCCGCGCCGGCGCGTGAACGGCCGTTCAGCGTCTGCAGGTAGAGCGGGTTGTTCCGCTTCGCGAGGGCGAGGGCCTCGTCGAGCGACAGGGTCGTGGCCGCGGGCCGCGTGCCCGCCTGCGCGACGAGCGTCGCGGGGGCGAGGACGAGGGCGGCAAGGGCGAAGGCAGCGAGGCGCATGGACACCGCGAAGGGAGAAGTCATCGGACGCCCCCCTTACGCGAGGTTCCGGCGTCCGGTTTCAGCCTCCCGTTTCAGCGGCCGCCGGCGGCCTTGGGCGGGTCGTCGCGCTGTGCCACGAGACCCAGCGAGGGGATCGCGACGCGCAGGACGCGCCCGTCGGCGTCCACCCAGACCTGCCGCTCGACCCCGTCCGGGGAGGTGACGGAGAAGCCCGTGGCCACGATCGGCTGGCCGGCGATGTCGATGGTCTGCGTGCCGCGATCGGCGAGCTTCATCGTCACCTGCTGGTTGCGCCGCGGCACGATGACGGTGACCGTCGCGGCCGGCCGGCGGCGGGCGACGAAGAAGTACTGGTGGAAGACGTCGTCATCGAGCAGGAGGGCGCCGTCGGAGGCGAGGAACTCGCGCACGGCGTCGGTGCCGGCGCGCGAGATGCGCGCGCTCACGCGCCCCGATCCGAGGGTGCCGGTCCAGCGCTCCTCGATCTCGGCCCCGCGACGGACCTCGAGCTGGTACGAGATCACCACGCCGTCGGGGCGGGCGGAGAGGGCGGGGAAGAGGCGCAGGTCGCCGTACACGGCGCTGGCCTGGGCGACGAGCACGGCGACCCCGCTCGTGGTCGGCGCCGCGCGGACGGAGAATTCCTCTCGCCCGACGCGGGCGCCGCGGCGCGTCACGGTGAAGCTCCCCTCGTCCACCACCTGCACCTGCGCACGCGCCTCCCGGCCGGCCAGGGCCAACGCGAAGGCGAACAGGACGGGAACCCGGGAGTGCATGACGGTAGAATGATAGCGGCGCGGCGGGCCTCGACCCGCTTGCACCCGACGGCATGGAGGCCTGAGCGCGTTGACCACGGGACGGGACGCCGAAGAGCGAGGGCGATGGGCGTGGCTGGGCGCGTCGGCGGTGGCGCTGATCGCCGCCGGCTGGTGGCTGCGCGCCCCCTCGGCCGTCGTGCTCGCGCTGACCTTCGCGGCCGCCCTCGTCATGCTGGCGCTCGGTGCGCGCCTCGCGGCGGGTCGGCGGCGCGCCGCCCTGTCGGGGCTGCTGGTGGTGATCGGCGTGATCGTCGCGCTGCCCGGGCAGCGGACCCTGCGGGCCATGCGCGCGGACTGGTACGCCTACGCGCGCGGCGTCGAGAAGGCCGGCGTGGATCAGCTCGCCGCCGACGTGCGCGACGCCGTGGCGCAGGCTCGGCGGACCGCGGAGGCTGCGCTCGACGCCCAGGCGCCCGAGACCGGCCCGGTGCGGCTGGCGCCGGTGCCGGCGGCCGACGGCGACCTCGGGGTCGTGCGCTATGCCCACGACAGCGTGCTCGCCTGGGCCGGCACCATGCGCGTCCGCCCCGACTCGATGCGCGACTCCGTGGGCACCGTCTTCACGTCCTACTATCTGGTGGCGTACGCGTCCGCGGTCCGCGGCACGGATCGCGCGGTGGCCACCGTGCTCGTGCACGCCGAGCCGCCCGCCGACCAGCTCGCGTCGGCGATCGACGAGGGGGTGGCCACGCGCATCGGGATCGGCCGCTTCCTCTACTCCACCCTGTCCACGGGGCCGCGCTTCACCCCCGTGAGCGCGGGAGGCCGCGTGTTGTTTTCGGTGGCGGCCGAGGCGCCGACGCCGCTGACGGCCGAGGTGACGGTGCTCGAGGCGGCTCGGCGGCGGGTGGGCCCGCTGCTCGCGCTCGCGCTGCTGGCGATGGTCGCGGCGGCCTGGGGGCGCGGGGCGACGCTGTCCATGCGGTTGGTGGCGCTCTGGGTCGTGCTCGCGGTCGTGGCGGCCGCCCCGCTCAACGCCTACTCCAACGTGTCGCGCATCTTCGACCCGGCGGTGTACTTCGCGGGGTTCGGCGGGCCGTTCACCGCGACGCTCGCCGGGCTCGCGATCACGAGCGCGGTGACGCTGCTCGCGCTCCTCGCGCTGCAGCGCTCCCCGGGGCGGGTGCTGTCGCGACGGCAGGCGGTGGTCGGGGTGCTGGTGATCGCGGTGCTGGGCCCGCTCCTCCTCCGCGACCTGGCTGCCGGCATCGTCGTGCCGTCGGACGGCGCGTCATTTGCGCTGTGGGGGGCGTGGCAGGGGGCGCTCTTCCTCGCCGCGATGGCGATCGTGGTGGCCGGCATCGCGGCCGGCCGGGACGCGCTCGCGGCGCGCCGCGGCCTCGCGCCGTGGATCGCGCCGGTGATCGCGGGGGCGGCGGCGGTCGCGGCGCCCATGCTCTGGCACGCGCCCGAGGGGTGGCCCGACTGGTACACGGCCACGTGGGCGATCGCGATCCTCGCGCTGGCGCTCACGCGGCGCTCGCCGTGGTTCATCGTGTCGTGCGCGCTCGTGGCGGGGCCGGGGGCGGTGACGCTCGTGTGGGGCGCATCGTCGCGCGCCCGGATGGAGCTCGCGCGCGCGGACGTGCAGCGGCTCTACAAGCCGGACCGCGACGTCACGCCGCTGGTCAACCGGTTCATCGAGGCCGAGCGGCGCCTGGGCCCGGCCCGCAACCGGGCCGAGATGCTGTCGCGCTATGCGCGCTCCGAGCTGTCGGCGGCGGGGGTGCTGGTGCACCTGGGATCGTGGCGCGCGGACGGCGCGCCGATCTCGCTCCTCGACCTCGCGCCCTTCCCGGACGACCCGGCGGAAGTGCAGGCGCTCGCGACGGAGGCCCGCCGCACGCACAGCGTGCGCGTGGCGCGTGCGGGCACGACGCCGTGGCTGCAGCTCAACTTCGCCGTGCCGCACGCCGGGGGCGAGGTGAGCACGATCGTGGTCGCGCCGCGCTCGCGGCTCCTCCCCGACGATCCGTTCGCCGTTTTCCTCGGGCTCGCGTCATCGGTGGTTTCGCAGCCGCCGTATGCGCTGTCGATCGCGGGGGGGGGACCTCCCGGGGCGCGCGTCGTGGATCGCGAACGGTGGCAGCGGCGGGGCTCCGAACTGCACGGCGACTGGGAAGTGAACGGCGTGAACGGACCGCTGCGCCTCCACGCGTCGGTGGAACTCCGGCCGATGGAGACGCTCGTGCCTCGCGGCGCGCTGCTCGTGCTCGCCGACGTGGTGCTGGTGGGGCTCCTGTGGGTCGCGAACGTGGCGGCGGGGGGCGCGCTCGGGCGGTGGCTGCGGATCCGGCGCGAGGCGTTCACCGGGTCGTTCCGCGCGCGCATCACGGGTGGGCTGTTCGTGTTCGCGCTGCTCCCCGTGCTCGCGTTCGCCACGGTCGCGGTGCGCCGCCTCCAGGCCGACGACCGGCGATCGCGCGAACTCGTGGTGCTCGAGACGCTGCGCGGCGCGGTGAGCGCGCAGGGCGAGGAGCTGCCCAAGCTGGCCGATCGGCTCGGCGTGCCGCTCTTCCTGTATGCCGACGGCGTGCTGACGGCCACGAGCGAGGCGCTGCACAGCGTGCTCGCGCCGACGGGACGCTTCCTCGACCCGGCGCTGCTCGCGGCCGGAAGCGACGAGGTCGCGCCGACGACGCGCGAGGAGCACGTGGGGGCGCAGCGCGCCCTCGTGGGCTACCGCACGGTGGACGTGCAGGGTGGCGCCGCGCGCTACGTGCTGGCGGCGCCGGCCCGCACCGACGTCATCGACCTCGACCGCCAGCGCAACGACCTCCTCATCCTGCTCGTGTTCGCGGCGAGCGCGGCCGCCCTCGCCGCCTTTTGGCTGTCGGGGGTGGTGGCCCGCCAGCTTGCCTCGCCCATCGAGGTGCTGCGGCGCAACGCGCTGGCGGTCGCGGCGGGCGCGAGTCCCGAGCTGCCGCGCACGCCGGTGTCGGAGTTCGTCCCGGTGTTCCGCGCCTTCCGCCGGATGACCGACGACCTCGGCGAGAGCCGCCACGCCCTCGAGGAAGCGCAGCGCCGCACGGCCGCGGTGCTGCTGCACGTCGCCTCCGGCGTCGTGGCGGTGACGGAAGCCGGCGAGGTGGTGCTCGCGAACCCGCGCGCGGAGGCGATCCTCGGCACGACGCTCGTGCCGGGCCGTCCGCTCGAGGGCGCGGTGGGCAGCGCGCTGGCGGCCGCGGCGCGGCGGTTCGCGTCGGAGGCCGACGTCGAGCGCGAGTTCGACCTGCCCGCGGGCGCGCGACGCCTGCATGCGCGGCTGACGCGGCTGCCATCGGGACGCGGCCTCGTGATCACGCTCGACGACCTCACCGAGCTCGCGCGCGCGCAGCGCGTGCTCGCGTGGGGCGAGATGGCGCGCCAGGTGGCCCACGAGATCAAGAACCCGCTCACGCCGATCCGGCTCGGCGTGCAGCACCTGCAACGTGCGCGGCACGACGCGCGCGTGGACTTCGACGAGGTGCTCGACCGGAACGCCGGGCGCATTCTCGCGGAGATCGACCGGCTCGACGAGATCGCGCGGACGTTCAGCCGGTTCGGCACCACGCCGCTCGGCCGGCCGGCGCGCGAGGGGGTCGAGCTGGGCGAACTCCTGCGCGACGTCGTGGCGCTCGAGGGGCTCGACACCGACCAGGCGGTCGCATGGTCGGTGGAGGCGCCCGACGACCTGCCGCGCGTGCTCGCGCGCGAGGACGAGTTCCGCGAGGTGCTGCTCAACCTGCTCGAGAATGCGCGCCTCGCCGGGGCGCGGCAGGTGCGCGTGGCCGCACGCGCCGACGGCGAACGCGCGGTGGTGACCGTCACCGACGATGGCGAGGGGATCCCCGCCGACGCGCTGCCGCGCGTCTTCGAGCCGCACTTCAGCACGCGCACCAGCGGCTCCGGACTGGGCCTGGCGATCTGCAAGCGGCTGGTCGAGGGGTGGGGGGGCGCGATCGCGCTCGAGAGCGTCGTGGGCAAGGGAACCACCGTCACGCTCACGCTGGCGGGAGCGGTCCGGGGCGGCGAAATTCCGGTGACATGAGCACGCCCACCCAGAGCGGGTCCCATCGCGCGATCCAGCCCGTGCCCGCGCACCTGCAGGGGTGGCAGTTGCCCCCCGACTGGCGCTGGGGACAGGTCGGGATGTACACCGACCACCGCCACGTCCAGGAAGTGGTGGATGCGCTCGGTCGCTCGCTCGCGCTGGTGAGCGCCCCGGACGAGGCGCACGCCGAGTGGCTGCACGAGGAGGCGCGGACGCTGGCGCACTCGAGCCACCCGACGATTCCCACCACGTACCACTACTGGACGCGCCACCCGAACTCGCCGCGCGGGCCGGGCTACCTGCGCCGGTGGATCGCGGGCGAGACGGTGGGGGCGCGGTCGCGGCGCGTGGGCACCGAGGGGCTCGCCTACATGCTCACGATCCTGCGCGCGGCGGGCTCGGCGGTGGCCTACCTGCACGACGGCGGGATCGTGCACGGCGCGATCTCGGCCGAGCACACGTGGGTGACGCCGACGGGGCGCGTGTGGCTCCTCGGCTGGCAGTGGGCGCCGCCCAAGGGGTTCATCCCGGCGGGGCTGTCGCCCGATCCGTCGCTGGTGGTGCTCGCCCCCGAGTTGCGCGACGTGCCGTGGATGCCGACCCCGGCGTCGGACCAGTGGCAGCTGGCCGCGATGTGCTTCGCCGCGCTGACCGGCGAGCCGCCGCCGCCGGCCGACGTGCCGCCGCTCCGGTGGGTCGTGCCCGAGGTGCCCGAGGCGGTCGCGGCGATCGTGGACCGTGCGCTCGCCCTCGCCCCGGAGGACCGCTACCCGAGCGTGGCGGCGCTGCTCCGCGCCGTGGACCGCACGGTGGCGTCGCGCACGCTGCTCGTGAACGTGGACGAGGCGGCGCAGCGTCCCAAGGATGAGTCGGACGAGGCGCGCCTCCGCTGGGCGACGGCCGACGACTACGAGGTGATCGCGCCGCTGGGCCGCGGCACCTTCGGCTCCGTGTGGCGCGTGCGCGACCTCGCGCTCGGCCGCGGGGTCGCGCTCAAGATGCTGCACCCCGACATCGGCCGGATGCCGAGCGTCGTGGCGCGCTTCCAGCGCGAGGCACGGCTCGCGGCGCAGCTCGCGCACCCCGCCATCGTCCCCATCTATGATTGGGACAGCCGCGGCGAAGTGTCGTGGTACACGATGGAGCTGGCCGAGGGGGGCTCGGTGGCGCAGCTCGTGGCCCGGCAAGGGGCGCGGCCGCTCGAGGAGCTCGCGCCGCAGGTGTACATGGTCATCGACGGCCTCGAGGCCGCGCACGCGATCGGGATCATCCACCGCGACCTCAAGCCCGAGAACATCCTGATCGACCGCTACCAGCGCTGGCGCGTCGCCGACTTCGGCATCGCGCTCGCCGGTGGCGAGGAAACGGCGGGGATGACCGGCACGCCCGCCTTCGCCGCGCCCGAGCAGCTGCTGGGCGAGTCGCAGGGCCCGCTGGCGGACTGCTTCGCGATGGGCGCGATCGCGGCGTACGCGCTCACCGGGCGCCCGCCCTTCGGCGACGACAACGCGCAGGCCGTGCTGGCGCGGCAGCTGGCGGGCGACTGGGACCGCGAGCAGTTCCCGGAGCCGATCGTCCGCTTCCTCGCGCGCGCGCTCGCGCCGCAGCCCGAGCACCGCTTCGGCGACGCCGCGGAGATGAAGACGGCGTGGCTCGAGGCGGTCGAGGAGACGATGGACGAGTCGAGCCGCGGCGAGTCCTGGTGGACGCGCCTCGTACGCACGGTCCGCCGGTAGGCCGCGTCGCGCGCCGACCGGCGCGCCCCGGGGTACCACACGCATGAGCCTGACGCCGTCACGTTCCGTCTTCCAGGACCCCTCGGGTCGCCGCTGGCGCCGGCTGCGCCGCGCCGCGATCGCCGTGGGCGTGGTGACGTCGTTCCTCGCGCTCGTGGTCATCGCGGGGGTGCTGCTGCCGCCGCTCCTGCCGGGGAAGGACTGGGCGATGGCGCCGGTCGCGCCGCGCCGGCCGCCCAAGCTCCTGTCGTCGGCGCTCGAGCGCGAGCAGGACCTCACGCGGCGCCGGCTGCGCCGGATGCGCGACAGCCTCAAGGTGCCCGCCTCGGTGCGGGCGTCGCGGCTGCCGCTGGTCAAGTGGTCGGGCGGCCCCAAGCCCAAGGAAGCGGGCGAGCCGATCATCGCCGGCTTCTACGTGAACTGGGACGACAACTCGCTCGTGTCGCTGCGCGCGCACGCGAGCAGCCTCGACTGGGTGATCGGCGAATGGGCGTTCGTGGCGCCGGGGGGCGACTCGCTCCGCATCGCCTTCGATCGCAAGGTGCCGTTCGTGCTCGACCTGGAGAAGCCGGAGAACCGGCCGCAGCTCCTGATGATGATCTCGAACGCGCAGGACCGGGTCACGTTCGACGAGCAGCGCCTGCGGCGGCTCGTGGGGCGCCCGGCCGCGCGCGCGCGGGCCATCGGGCAGATCGTCGAGGCGGT
>JACQES010000395.1 GCA_016200495.1 Gemmatimonadota bacterium | reverse complement strand
GCGCGTCGGCGCGCCGCTCCGCGCGTGGACGCGTCGATTCCCGGTTGACCCGCTCCGGTGAACTGCCGACATTGCAACGAGTTATCCCACAGCCCCTGCTGCAATGTCTGCTCTCTTCGCCCAGATCCAGGGCGACCTCAACACCGCCCGCAAGGCGCAGGACAAGCCGCTCCTGCTGGTCCTCGGCACGCTCCTCTCCGACATCAAGAACCGAGAGATCGAGGCCGCCCGCGCGCTGACCGACGACGACGTCGTCGAGGTGCTCCGGCGCAGCATCAAGCGCCGCCGCGAGTCGGCGGAGATGTACGCGAAGGGGGCGCGCGCCGACCTCGCGGCCACCGAGCAGGCCGAGATCGCCGTGCTCGAGCGCTACCTGCCGGCCGCGCCCTCGACGGATGAGGTCCGCGCCGCCGTGCGGGCCGCCATCGCAGGCGGTGCCACCAACGTGGGCGCGCTGATGGGCAAGGTGATGCCCCAGTTCAAGGGCAAGGTCGAGGGCGGCGTCATCAACGCCATCGCTCGCGAGGAACTCGCGCGCGGCGGCTGAGCGGCACCTGCATGAACGCGCACGCCCTCGCCGTCCTCGAGTTCGAGCGCGTCCTCGCGCTCGTGGCGGAGCGCGCCCCCTCCGAACTCGGCGGCGCCCGCGTGCGCGCGCTGCGGCCGCGCAGCGACCGCACCTGGCTCGAGGCCGAGCACGCGCGCGTGGCCGCGATGCGGGCGCTGCATGCGCACGAGACGGGGTGGACGGCGCATCGGATTCCCGATCTTGCCGCCGCGCTCACGCGCCTCCGCCTCGAGGGCACCACCTGGAGCGCGCTCGACCTCCTCGGCGGCGCCACGCTGCTCGCCGCCTCGCGCAAGACGGCCGACCAGCTGCGTGAGGAGAAGCGGCCCGCCGCGGCGCGGGCCGTGCTCGCGCACCTCGCCGCGCAGCTCGTGCGCCTGCCGCGCGAGGAGGAGGCGATCACGCGCATCATCGGCGACGACGGCGCCGTGCGCGATGACGCGTCGCCCGCGCTGCGCCGCATCCGCCGCGAGTTGCGCGGTGCCGAGGCCGACCTGGTGCGCATCCTCGAGCGCGTGGTGCAGGGGCTGCCCGAGCACCAGCGCGTGCTCGACGCCTCGGTGACGGTGCGCAACGGGCGCTACGTCATTCCCGTGCGACGCGAGGCGCGCGGCACCGTCGGCGGCATCGTGCACGACACCTCGGGATCGGGCGCGACGCTGTTCGTCGAGCCGCCGGCCGCGGTCGAGTTCGGGAACCGCATCCGTGAACTCGAGGGCGACGAGGTCGAGGAAGTCGAGCGGATCCTGCGCGAGGCGACCGACCGGCTCCGCCCCTTCCATGGCGAGCTGGTCGCGGCGTTCGACGCGCTGGTGGAGCTCGAGTCGCTCTCGGCCCGCGCACGCTGGGCGCTCGACGTGGGCGCCGCGGCGGCCGACTTCGCCGAGCCGGGCGGAGCCGTGCGGATCATCGAGGGGCGGCATCCGCTGCTGGTGGCGCAGGGCGTGGAGGTGGTGCCGTTCGACCTCGCGCTCGACGAACGCCAGCGCACGCTGCTCCTCTCGGGTCCCAACACGGGCGGCAAGACCGTCCTGCTCAAGGCCATCGGGTTGATCGTCGCGCTGCTGCAGTCGGGGGTGCCGGCGCCGCTCGGGGCCGGCAGCCTCGTGCCGCTCGTGGACGACATCTTCGCCGACGTCGGCGACGAGCAGTCCATCGCCGCGTCGCTGTCCACGTTCAGTGCGCACCTCAAGAACGTGGCCGAGATCCTCGCGCATGCGACCTTCGCCTCGCTCGTGCTGACCGACGAGCTCGGTTCGGGCACCGACCCGCAGGAGGGCGGCGCGCTCGGCGCCGCCGTGCTGGAGGCGCTCACCGCGCGCGGCGTGCTCACGGTGGCGACCACGCACCTCGGTTCGCTCAAGGAGCTTGCCACCGAGGTCCCCGGCATCGTGAACGCCTCGCTCCAGTTCGACGCCGAGCGGTTGGCCCCGACCTACCGGTTGATCGTCGGCGTCCCGGGGCGGTCGTACGGCCTGGGCATCGCGCGACGGCTCGGCCTGCCCGAGGCCGTGCTCGCGCGCGCCGAGGAGCGGCTGCCGCGCGCGGAGCGCGACTACGAGGCGCTGCTCGCCGATCTCGAACGCCGCTCCGCCGAACTCGAGACGCTCGAACGCGACGCCCGCGAACTGCGCGAGAACGCTGCCGAGCGCGTGGGCCGCCTGTCCGAGCTTGAGGCGGAGCTCAAGAAGCGCGAGCGCAGCGCCGAGCGCGACGCCCGCGACCAGGCACGCCGCTACCTGCTCGAGGCGCGCGCCGAGGTCGAGGCGGCCGTCCGTGCGGTCAAGCAGGCGCAGGGCGAAGCCATCGAGGCCGCCGCGCGCGAGGCGCGTCGAACGGTGGAGCGGAAGGCGGGCGAGGCCGGCGAACGGGTGCAGGCGCTCGAACGGGCACAGGCTGAGGCGGCGCGGGCCGAGGCGGGGCAGGGCGGCCCGGTGCGCCAGGGCGACACCGTCAGCGTCGCCACGCTGGGGGGCAAGCTGGGGCGGGTGCTGGAGTTGCGCGCCGATGACGCGGTCGTGTCCGTGGGCTCGCTGCGCCTCACGGTGCCCCTCTCCACGCTCAGCCGTTCCAACCAGCAGTTGCCCGCCGAGCCGCTAGTGCCGCTGCGCGGCGACCTGCCAGAACCGGTGGCCAAGCGCGAGATTGACGTGCGCGGCATGCGTGCCGCCGAGGTCGAGGACCTGGTGCTGCAGGCGGTGGATGCCGCGGTGCACGCCGACCTGAAGGCCATCCGCATCATCCACGGCAAGGGGACGGGCGCGTTGCGCGAGCGAGTCGCCGAAATGCTGGCCAAGGACACGCGGGTGTCGAGCTTCCGCATGGGCGCCTGGAACGAGGGCGGCGCGGGCGTCACCGTGGCGGAGTTCGCCTGATGCGCTTCACCGACGAGTTCCTGGAGTCGCTCAAGGACCAGGCGGACATCGTCGGGATCATCGGCGAGCACGTGAAGCTCAAGCGCACCGGTGGCCAGTGGCGTGGCCCGTGCCCGTTCCACAACGGCAAGAACCCCAACTTCTCCGTCGATCCCGCCAAGGGGTTCTACCACTGCTTCAAGTGCGGCGTCTCGGGCACGGCGGTGACGTTCATGCAGAAGCACCTCGGCATGGAATGGGCCGACGCCGTGGAGCAGGTGGCGCTCCGGAGCGGGATCACCGTGCCGGCGCGGCAGGACGAGCGGCGCGGCCCCGACCCGCGCGAGCGCCACTGGGAAGTCAACGCGGCCGCGGCCGCCTACTTCCAGCGCGCGCTGTGGGAAGACGAACGCGCCGGCCCCGCGCGCGCCTACCTCGAGAAGCGCGCCATCACGCGCGAGGTCGCGGACCGCTTCCAGCTGGGGTTCGCGCCCTTCGAGGCCGGGCTCTTCCGCGAATCAATGGGCACGCTCGGCTTCGACGAGGCGCGCCTCCTCGACGCGGGCCTGCTCGCCAAGCGTGAGGAGATCGCCGAGCCCCGTCCGCGCTTCCGGCGCCGGCTCATGTTCCCGATCCTCGACGCGCAGTCGCACGTGGCGGGGTTCGGCGGGCGCGCCCTGGGCGACGAGGAGCCCAAGTACCTGAACTCGGCCGAGGGCGAGGCGTTCACCAAGCGGCGACTGCTGTACGGGCTGCACATCGCCAAGAACCACATGCGCAAGGAGGACCGGGCGCTGGTGGTCGAGGGGTACTTCGACGCGATCCGCCTCATGGCGGCCGGCATCGAGTCGGTGGTGGCACCGCTCGGCACGGCGCTCACCGAGGAGCAGGTGGCGCTGCTCACGCGCTACACCAGGAACGTCTTCCTGCTCTACGACGGCGACGAGGCGGGGCAGAAGGCCACCTTCCGCTCGGGGCTCGAGCTGCTGCGCGCGGGCGCGCAGGTGCGCGTCGTGACGCTGCCGGGCGAGGACGATCCCGACTCGTTCGTGCAGGCGCGCGGCGGCGACGCGCTGCTGGCGCTGCTGGGGCAGGGGATCGACCTGTTCGAGCGCCAGATCCAGCTGCTCGAGCGCGCGGGCTACTTCGCCGACCTCCACAAGAAGCGCACGGCGGTGGACAAGCTC
>JACQES010000401.1 GCA_016200495.1 Gemmatimonadota bacterium | reverse complement strand
GCTGGCGCGCTCGGCCCCTTTCTGACAGGCTACAACACCACGCGACCCCACACCGCGCATGGCCGGCGACCACCCCTCAGTCGCCTCTCAACCTGTGAACAACCTGTCCGGTAGCGACACCTAGCGGTCGCCCGACCCGGCGGCCCGCGCGTTGGCGGCTTCGAGGGCCCGCTCCAGTGCCTCGCTCGCGCGCCCGAGTCGGCGCATCTCGTCGGCGCGCGCGCCGCTGAACTGTCCTTCGCGCAGTGCGCGCCACCACGCGGGAGCGCTGACCTGCGCGGCGAGACGCAACCGGAGCCAGCGATCCTCGAGGGTGGGGCCCTCGTGCGCCACGACGGCCGCCAGTCGCGTCGCCAGACCACGCCACCGCGCCACGGGCGACGCGGCCATCGAGGCGCTCTCCGGATTCGCGCTCGTCCGCCAGCGGCTCCATGCCAGCGGCAGCGCGGCGCGCGCCAGGTCGGGCGCCTCGCTCACGCCCCACCGCGCCCACAGTCCGTCAGGCAGCTCGACGTGGAACAGCAGCTGCGCGGCCGCCAGCGTGGTCGCGAGCCATCCACTGGTGCCGAGGCGCCGCGCGTCATCGCCGATCCGATCCCAGTCGAGCCCGGCCGCGCTGCGCCGCACGATGCAGGCGACGTCGTGCAGCCGGAGGACCGCCTCGAAGAACCGGTGATGCCGCGCCGTGTGCAGCGCCACGTGGAGGAGCAGGTCGGGCACGTCGAGCACGAGCGCCTCCGTCGGGCCCAGCTGCACCCGGACGCTGCGCGCACGGATCGCCGCGAGCGCGCCCGGCACCGTGGCCCGGAGCGAGCCCGGCGCCTCGTGCACCTCGAGGAGCAGCGGCGGGGTGCCGTGCTCCAGCCACAGCGTGCCTCCGGCGACCTGCGCGGCCAGCGACCCGCCGCGCCAGGTCGGCCGCCATCCGAGGCGCCCGAGCACCCCAGCCGCCTTGGCGAGCGTGCCACGGGGCAGCCACAAGTCCACGTCATTCATCGGCCGGAGTGCGGGCGCATCGTAGAACCGATGGGCGACATCGAACCCCTTCAGCACGACGGGGGGGAGCCCGGCACGCTCGAGTGCCGGAAGGGCCTCGTGGAGAGCCGACTGCCGCCGGAGCGCGACGATCGCCGCGTGGCGACCGGCGGCATCAAGCGTCGCGCGCACGTCGGGCGGGACCCCGAGACCGAGCCGCACGACGGCCGCCCCGAGGAGCGGGTGAAGCGGTCGCCCCGCCTCGCGCAGTACGGTCGACCACGGCGCCGACGCCGCGTCGCGCGCGAGGCCCCCGACGTCCTGCGGCGGGACCGTGAGCGCACGGGCGACGAACGAGCGCGCGCGGTCGCGCGTCGCCTCAGCGGGGTCCACCGAAGCGGGCGATGGCGGGCCGCCGCGCGGCGTCGTACGGCCGCAGCCAGACGGCGGGCAGGACGAGCACGATGCAGGCGTCCTTGACCCAGATGCCGACACGAGGATGCACGTCCAGTCCGACGCGAATGGCGGCGGTGGCGATCCCGCGAGCGATCCGGGCCAGCGTGCCGCGTGGCGCCGCGTGCGGCACGGGCTCCCACGCGCCCGAGGGCCGCCGGATCGCCTCGACGGTGCCCAGCACGCGATCGCGCGGGAGCGGAGGCTCGGGCAGGAGGTTGCCGTCGCCGAGCGTCAGCACGTGCTCGCGCGACCGACGACTCGCGCCTCGTGCCACGAGCCGATGCACGGTCAGCACGTCGTCGCCGAGCCGGATGGCGACGGCATCACCGGGGCTTGCACCCGCGCCTCCATCGAACCGGATGCGCACGTCCGTCCCGTCTGGAATCGCGGGGTGCATGCTGGCCCCGCGGACCTCGCATTCGGCGACGGAGCCGGCCCGGCGCAGCCACGCCAGCAGCGTGACGGCGTCGCCGGGCGAGGCGGGGGCGCGCGTCACGCGTCAGCGCGGCGCGCGCGCTCCCGGCGTTCCTCGTTCAGGGCCACGGCCGTCCGGATCTCCTCCTCGGTGAACCCGGCCATCGCGCGCAGCTCCTCGGCCACGCCGTACTTGTGCACGCGCGTACCGCCGCCCTCGGTGAACACCGCGGCGAAGCCCTGAGCGGCGAGCGCGAGCGCCCGGCCGACCTCGAGCAGCACCGCCGGGCGGCCCGCCGTGAGGCGCCGGATCCACTCGTTCGCGAAGCGGATGTGCACCACCTCGTCGGCCTGTTGCGCGTCGTAGAGCGCCACGAGGTCGGCGTCCCCGTCGGCTTCGGCCTCGAGGATCGCGTGCGTGACCGCGTCGAGCCCATCCACCTCGAAGGTCCGGTTCTGCACGGCGAGGCGGCCGGCGAGCGACGTGATGCGGCCCAGCACGCGGTACTGGAAGCTCAGGACCGGGTAGTCGCCGAGCCTCCCGCCGCGCGCGAGGAACGCGCGCCGATAGTTGTCCGCGTGCCGCGCCTCGTCGGCGGCCTGGCGCGCGAGCCACATGCGCAGCTCCCACGGCGCCTCGGGGTGGTCCACGAGGCTCCGCGCCGCGTTCTCGCACACGGCGACCTCCTCGTTCATCTGCCGGTGCAGGAACTCGAGCCGCTTGCGCGGGTCCGCGTCGTCGAAGCGCGCGCAGTCGACCCAGCGGTCCACCACCGTGAAGCGTTCGTCGCGCGCGGCGCTGTCGGCGAAGAATCGCGGGTCGAGCGCGGGATGGAGGGGCGCGGCCGTGGTCATGCGAGCGTGCCCGGGAGGATGGAGCGGAAGCCCGCCTGACGCAGCACCTCGTGCACTTCCTCCTCCGTGAAGCCCGCCTCGAGCCGCCCGTCGACGTACACCGCCGGCGGCGCGAGGCGCCCCTCGGTGAGCACCGTGCCCGCGGCGTTGACTTCGCCCGGCGTGCCCGCGAGCGCCTGGTTGACCGCGCGCAGGAAGCGGATGGCCTGCGCCACGTGCAGCAGCACGCGCGGATCGCGCTCGGTGAGGGCCTTGATCCACCGGTTGGCGAACCGCACGTGGGTGATCTCGTCGGCGAGGATCGCCTCGAGCGCGTCCGCCGTCTCGTGGTCGCCGGCCGCGCGCCACGTCGTGCGCAGCTGCCCGAGGATGTCGATCAGGCCCGCCTCGAACGTGCGGTTCTCGATCGCCAGACGGCCGGGCAGGTCGCCGATCATCGCGCACAGGTTCCATTCGTAGTTCGACACCGGGTACGCGCCCACCTCGCCCCCGAGCTGGCGGAAGCGCCGGAGCAGGACGGCCACGTGGCGCGACTCGTCGGCCGCCTGGCGGGCGATCGCCAGCCGGAGGTCCCACGGGGCCTCCGGGAAATCCACGAGCGACTGCGCCGCGATCTCCATCGCCACGCACTCGTTGTTCATGTGCCGATGCAGGCGCTCGCGACGCGACTCGTCCGACATGTCGGGCCAGTCCATCATCTCGGCGTCGGTGTTCACGATCGTGAAGCACGGCTCGCGGGCCGGATCGCCGTGCAACGCGACCCCGCGGACGACCTTCGGCGGCGCCTCGTGCCGCGTGGCGCGGTTCACGCCGTCGCCTCCGCGATGCCGGCCGCGGGCGCGCGGTGCCGGACCCACGGCCGGGCGGCGGCGAGCGCCGCGGCGAGCGCGGCGGCGGTCGCGACGCCGGATCCGGTCAGTGCGGGACGCTGGGCGCGGGCCTCGGCCGCGTCCGCCGTCATGCGCCGCAGGTCCGCCGTGATGCGCTCGACGACGCGTACGCTGGGCTCGTCGAGAAAGGCATCGGTGGCGGCCAGGTAGTCCGCATACTTGTCCGCGAGGTCCGCGAGGAACACGTCGTGAAAGGCGCTGATGCGCTCGCGCGCCCCCGCCGTGCTCCGCAGGAGGGCCAGCGCGCCGTCGTAGGCGGGCGTGGGCGCCGGCGTGTAGTGGAGCGCCGCGCGGAGCTCGTGCGTCCGCCGCCCGAGCTGGTCGGCGTGCTGCGCGAACTCCCAGATGTGCCGCCCGAACAGGATCTTCGCCTCGAGGTCCGGGGTGGTGGGCACCCAGGCGGCGAGGGTCTCCATGGCGTGCACCGAAGCGTACCGGAGCGTGCCGAGGGTGTCGGCGCGTTCGCGAACCGTGAGCGTCATCCCGTCTCCATGAGGCGTTCGACCAGCGCGGCGGTCTCGTCGGGTGGACCGGCGTCGAGGTGAAAGATGCGCACGCGTCCGAGCCAGCGCAGCAGGTCGAGCATGAACGGCCCGCTGGCTCGTCCCCACAGGGAGGCGCCGAGCGGGGTCAGGGCGGCGATCACCGCGGGGCCCGCGACGGCCGGCGTGGCCATGGCAACGGGACCGAAGCTGCGGAGCAGGAGCAGGACGCGCACCGGCGCCTCCGCCGGCGCGCGCGCACCCACCACGCGACCCATCGCGGCGCGCGTGCGCCGCTCGCCGTCGCGGTCGTGCTCGTCGGCGGTCGCGGCCTCCGCCACGCGCGCGGTCACGCCCGCCGCCGCGGGGCCATCACGCACCGACAGGGCGCGCCGCACGGCCACGAGCGTGCCGGTGCCGAGTCGCAGGGCCGCGAGTTCGTCCCCGTACACCCCATGGCCCCGGATGCCGAGGGCGAGCGCCAGCGTCGTCTTGCCACGACGCTTCGGACCGCAGGCGAGGCACGCGGCGTCCCCGATGCGCGCCGAGGCTGCATGGAGGAACAGCAAGCCGGGCTGCCGCGCAATCGCCGCCGACACCGCGAGGTTGCCGGCGAGCGCGCGCCACGACGCGTCGACGGGCGCGATCATGGTGCGCCCGTCGCGCGGCAGGAGGATGGGCGGCGTGTCGGGTGCGACGGTCACCTGCACGTACCGCCCCTCGACGCGCATCGGCCACCCATGGCCGGGCAGCGTCGCGTTCACGAATTCGGCGAGGTCGCCGGTCGGTGCGCCGTCGAGCGTGACGTGCATGTCCGCCCCGTGCCGCGCCACGGTGAGACGCACGGTCTCGGGCGTCGCCTCGTCGGTCGCGCACTCGCCGAACAGGAGCGCGAAGCGCGCGCGCAGCGCGTCGTCGTCCGACTGCACGACGAGCCCGGCATCCCCGATCCGGTAGCGCGCGTGCTCCCCCCCCTCGGACGCCGCGTCCCCGGCACCCGGCGCCCCGAGACGGGGAACGCGAGGCGCCGGGGACGCGGGCGCGGCAGGTGGAGCCGCGGGCGGACCTACATCACCCACCAGGAAGCCGCAGCGCTCGTGATCTGGAAGGACTTGAGCACGTCGGCCTCGCTCATGACCGTGAGCTTCGGGGGGGTGTAGCGGGGCCGCGTCTCATCGGGCGTCGTGGCATCGGACATCGGGGACAACCTCTGCGCTGGGGAAGGCGGGGGAGACGGTCAGGTGGCCAACTCGACGAGGGCGAGCGCGCGGAACTCCTCGAGCGCCGCTTCGACATCCCTCAGGGCCTGGTCGGGCGACACGCCCTCGAACGCCGCGCACAGCGCGGCGGCCAGCGCACCGGCATCGGCCGGCGCCTCGAGGTGGTTCCAGACCATCGCCGCGGAGGAATTGAGCAGGCAGAACTTGTTGGACGCCGAGTCGAACAGGATCGTCTCCTGCTGCATCGGCGCGGCCTCGACGCTGGCGGCGCGCCGGTAGCGGGGAATGCCTCGAGCCTCGGGGGCGTCCATGGGCGCAAGTGTACGGTGGCTGCGGAGGACCTGTCAAGCGCGGAAGGACGCGCGTCAATTGCCGACGCGAAACGCCCGTCGCACGGGCGCGGGGAGGCTGTGCCGCAGGAAGTAGCCCGCGAGCCAGCCCGTGCCGATCGTGTCGGCGCCCGCGAGCATCGCGTCGAGCGCGGTGTCGCGCACCAGGTCGATGACGAGATGCACGCGGACAGTGTCGCCGCGGTTTTCCACCTCGTGCGGGAAGCGCACGTCCACGTGCCACGTCTCCCCTTCCCGCATGATCACGCGGCGATCGTTCACGCGGAAATGCACGTCGGGGTTCGTGGCGAGCGGCACGTGCAGCCGCACGAGGCGGGGGTCGATCGTGTGCAGCGGATCCGAGTGTCGCAGGATGCGGCCGCCCGGCCGCAAGCGCATCAGGCGCACGCGATTCCGCTCGGCCGGGAGCGCCTCGAGCACGTGCTGCACGGCCGGCAGGCGCGCGAGCAGCGGCGTGGCGGCGAAGGCCCCGCCCCGGCTCGTCTGCTCGCGCGGGTCGCCGCGCGGCGCCCACAGCGCGACCGCTTCCCACGCCCCGTCGTGAAACGGCCCCGCGTGGCGCTGCCAGGCGGCCTCCGGCACGGCGGCGAGTGCCTCGGCCAGGGGAGCCGCCTCGAAGCGCAGCGCGAGTCGCCGCGCAAGCGGCTGCGGGGCGAACGCGGCGCGCGAGAAGAGGGGCATCATGCCGAGTGCCGCCCGAAGAAGCGCAACGCGCCGATCTCGGCGCGCGCCGTGTCCGCCAATGCGTCGCGCAGGGGATGCGGCGCCACGAAGCCGGTGGCGAAGGCGCGGCGCGCATCCACCAGCCGCTCGACGCCCCCCGCCGCACCGAACACGCGGGAGAGCGAGCGTCGCCAGGGCGCGACGCGGCGCACGGGCGCGGGCGCGAGCCCCACGGCCTCGCGCACGCAGGCCACGATCTCGTGCCATGCCAGCTGGGGCTGGTCGGCGTAGTTGTAGCGCACGACGCCGGGCCGCGCGGGCGCGGCCAATCGGGCGTGGAGGAACGCGGCGAGGTTGCCGACGTACGCGAGCGCCTTCCGCTCCTCGCCATCGCCCTCGAGCCGGAAGTCCGGCGCCGCGATCCGGCGCAGGAACGCCCCGCCGGTCGCGTGCGCTCCCGGTCCGAACACCACCGCAGGCCGCACGATGGTGAGGGCCCGGTCGTCCGCCGCGGCGGCCCATGCCTCGTACGTGCGCTCGGCGGCGAGTTTCGAGCGACCATACGGCTCGGACGGGCTCGGCGTCACCGACTCGTCGGCGCCGCGTGCGTGACCGTAGACCTTCGCGGTACTCACGAAGACGAGGGCGCGCGCACGGGAGCGCTCGAGGGCCTGGGCCACCGCGCCTGCGGCGCGCGCGTTCACCGCGTCGCAGGCGGCGGCGTCGATCGGCAGCCCGTGCGCACCGGCCAGGTTCACGACCGCCGCGCCCGGAAGGCACGCGGCGGCCAGGGCGTCGGCATCCCGCACGTCCGCCCGGCGGAACTCCACCCCCTCCGGCAGCGGCCGTTCGGGCGCGACGTGCGCCACGACGCGACAGGGGACGCCGGCGCCGGCCAGCCGCGCGACAAGCGCGCGCCCGATGAACCCCGTCCCGCCGAGGATCACGACGCGGTCGGTGCCACTCATGCGGCGATGCGCTCGGGTGGCATCAGCACGCGCCCCACGGTGTCCCGCACGTGCGGATCGCGAAACGCCCAGAGGAAACCGTCGAGGTAGAAGTGGATGAAGGTGAAGGCGAACCAGCTGACCGTGTAGACCGAGGGCACGCCGAGCGCGGCGGTGGCGCGGTTCGCGATCAGGAAGAAGGCCCCGCAGATGACGAAGGCGATGAGGACCAGGGTGAGGCGCGTCGCGACCGCGCCGAGGACGCGCTCCGGCGCCGACGCGACCGGCACGCCGGCTTCGTACGTCCGGCGGTGGAGCAGCCAGACGAGGGCGAGGTATTGCACGAAATGTCCCATCAGCATGCCCAGCGTGGCGACGGTGTAGTCCGCGACCCAGAGATACGGGTGGAACATCGCGATGCTGGACGCCAGGAAGGCGAGCTCCTGCCACGCGGGATGGCGACCCGGCGCGCGGAGACGCCCTGCGAGGATGACCAGCCCGACGAGCCCGGCGGCGAGACCGGCGATTGCGCAGGCCCGGCCGAAGTCGGGATGGAGCCGCGCGAGCACGTCGCCGACGGGGGCGAAGCGATCGATGTGCCAGAAGCTCATCGCGACGGCGAAGCCCAGCAGGGTCACGTTGGCCGGCGCGAACTCCCGCCGATCGCCCCCATGCAGCCGGCGATAGATGGCGAGGATGCCGTTGTTCTGCCGCGCCACGTGCCAGACGTTCCACACGAACACCGTGACCTGGATCGCCGGCGGGAAGCGCAGCACCCAGAGCTGCGTGACGGCCACCGCGATCCCGAGCGGCCCGGCGAGGAAGGCGAGGCGCCGCGTGCGGTAGTGACGGCGGTTCGCGTCGCCCATGAAGAACGTGTAGGTGCTCATGTAGTGCGGCACCGCCACGAAGTAGAACGCGGCCGATTGCACGAGGAAGCCGTACCCGGACGGCACGAGCAGCGCGGCGGCGAGAAAGGCGAGGCCGGCCACGGGCGCGAACACGAAGCACGACAGGTCGAACGCGGGCGTCGAGATCCAGCCGCGCGGCGCGTCGTGCGCGCGCGCCAGGCCGGCGTCCACGACCGACACGCTCACGAGGACACGGGGCGCGACGCGACCGGCGCCGGCGGCTCCGCCGCGCGGAGGGGCGCGAGCTCGTCCATGGGCAGGCCGCGCAGGTGGCGCGCGACCCCGCGGATCGGGGCCCAGAGGTGGGCCGGCACCGACTCGCGCACGCGCCATCCAGGCAGCCCCACGGCGGCGGGACGCGCGGTGCCGGCGTCCGCGGTGCCGAAGAGGTAGTCCCACACCGCGAGGTTCGCGCCGAAGTTCCGGTTCTGGTGACGCGGTTCGACCGAATGATGGATCGCGTGCGAGACCGGGCTGACGAAGACGCGGCGCAGCGGCCCCCAGGTCCAGTCCACCTCGAGGTGCGACAGGTTGAGCAGGATGTCCCACGCGATCCCGAGCCAGAGCCAGACCACGGGGGACACGCCGAAGAGCAGCATGAACACCGTGGGACCGATCACCGACCGCATCCACGAATCGAGCGGGTGGTTGCGGTACGTGGTCATGATCGAAAGCTCGTCCTGCGAATGGTGCACCTGGTGGAAGGCCCACAAGGCCGGCACCGCATGCTCGATCCGGTGAATCCAGTAGTTCGTGAAGTCGAGCACCAGCAGGTACGCGACGACGCGCGCCCACTCCGGGAGCGCCGAGACCGATGACAGGGTGAGGTGCGCACGCACCCAGTGGGCCGTCGGGCCGTCGAGCAGGAGCGTGAAGATCCCGAGACGGAAGAGCAGCGCGTAGAGCACGTCGATCAGGACGCGGGGCTTTCGCAGCTGGCCCACGTAGCGCGAACGCATCGCGAGCTCGAACGCGAGGTAGCCGGCGATGAAGGCGCACTCCGCGCGCCGCGCCACGAGGGCGCCCCAGATCCCTTCGGCGAGGGCGGTGATCGACAAGCGTGACTCTCCGCGAGTGGCGTGCGCAGTATCCGCGGGCGTGGCGCCCGTGTATTCTAGCCCCGATGTCCGGAGGCGGAAACCACCAGCAGCGCGCGCGCGTCGCGTGCTTCGCGTCGGGCGGACCGATCGCCCTCGCGACGCTGGAGGCGCTCGCGGGGCCGCACGACGTCGCGCTCGTCGTGCGGCCCCCGGCGACGCGCGGCTGGCGCGCGGGCGCCCTGGCGCTCGCGCGCCTCGCCGGACTGCGGTCCCCCGATCCGGTGAGCGCGTGGGCGGCGCGGCATGGCGTGCCGGAGTGGCACTTGCCGCGCTCGAGCGAGGGGCCGACACTCGACCGGCTCCGTGGCGCGCGCGCCGACGTCGCCGTCATCGCGACCTTTCCGTTGCGGCTCTCCGCGCGCCTGCGCGAGGCCGCGGCCCGCACCTGCCTGAACGTGCATCCCTCGCTGCTGCCGCGGCACCGCGGCCCCGGGGCGCTGTTCTGGACGTACCACGCGGGAGACGCGGAGGGTGGCGTCACCGTGCATGACGCGAACGACGCCTTCGACGCGGGACCGGTGCGTGCGCAGGCCCGGGTGCCGATCGAGCGCGGCGCGAACATCGTGGCGCTGCATGCGCGCTGCGCCGCCCTGGGCGGGGCGCTCGCGTCCGCGGTCGTCGCGTCGCTGACCACGGGCGGCTCGAGCGCGACGCCGCAGGACGAGGCACGGGCGACGCACGCCCCGGGGCTGCGCGAGCGGCGCGTGCGCAGCACGCTGGCCACGTGGCCGGCGGCGCACGCGTGGCACTTCCTGGCCGGCGTGGCGCCCATCTATCGCGACCCGTTCGTGGACGACCGCGGCGCACCG
>JACQES010000026.1 GCA_016200495.1 Gemmatimonadota bacterium | reverse complement strand
TGGTGTTTTGTACGCGCACACCGTGCTGGCGCGACGGATGGCGCGGCGCGCGGCAAAGCCGCTCGTCCTCACCGAGCACGTCGGGCGAGTGCCGTACCGCGGCGCGGTCCTGCGCGCGGTGCAGGATGCGGCCTGGCGAGTCATTGGCGACGCGACGCTCGCGCAGGCGAGCGCGGTGGTCGCCCTCAACGATCGCGTGCGCGCGTGGCTGGCGGCGCGCGGAGCGGCCGCGGCGCCCGAACTGATCCCCAACGGCGTGGACCTCGACCGCTTCGGTCCCGGCGACGCGGTGCAGCGGACGATCGCGCGCGAGGCGCTGGGACTTCCCGCCGAGGGCGTGCTCGGGCTCATGGTCGGCCGCGACACGCCCAAGAAGCATCGCGCGGCGGCGATCGGCGCAGACCGCGCCGGATGGACGCTCGTGCTCGCGGGGGCGCCCGTGGCGATCCACGGCGCCGGCGTGCACGACCTCGGGGTGCTGGCGGGCGAGACGATGCCCCTCCTGTACCATGCGTGCGACTTCCTCGTCCACCTCGCGGAGGGCGAGGGATTCCCCATGGCGGTGCAGGAGGCGATGGCGACGGGACTGCCGGTGGCGCTCGCGTGGGACGCGGGCTACGCGAGCACGCTCGACCGCGACGCGGTGCTCGCGGGCGACGGCATCGCGGCGACGATGCGGGGCGCGCAGGCGCTCGCAGCCGATGCGGCACTCCGCACGGCGGTGGGCGGACGCGGCCGCGCGTGGGCCACGTCGCGCTGGAGCTGGGACGAGGCGGTGGCGCGGTACGAGGCGGTGTACGGGCGCGTCGCGCGGAACGGGGGCGCGCCCGCATGATCCGCGTGGCGGGGGCGCACCGTGCCGCGCGCTGGCGGTCGGTCGCGGAGGCACGCGCATGAGCGGCGCCGGCACGATCACCGGCTACCGCGACCGCACGTACGCGCTCGTGCGCGACGCGATGCGCGCGCTCGGGCCCATCGCCACCGCGGTGGACGTGGGCGCGGGCGAGGGGTGGTATGCGCAGGCGCTCATGCGCGACGGGGTCATCACGCACGTGACGCCGGTCGAGGTGCAGCGCCGCGCGACGGTGCTCGTCGAGCCCCTGCTCTACGACGGCACCCGGCTGCCGTTCGACGACGGTGGCGTCGACCTGGTGTACGCGGTGGACGTCGTGCACCACGCGCACGACCCGTTCGCGCTGCTCGCCGACATGGCGCGCGTGGCGCGACGCTGGCTGGTGCTCAAGGACCACACGTACGCGTCGTTCGCCGGCCGCGCCACGCTCGCGGTGATGGACGAGATCGGCAACCGGCGCTTCGGCATCCCGAGCCCCGGCCGCTACCAGCACGCGTGGGACTGGATCCCGGCGCTCGAGCGCGTGGGGTTCCGGCCTCGGTCGATGCTGCATCCCGCCCCCTGCCATGGAGGCCTGATGGGCGCCCTCACCAACCGGCTGCAGTTCGTGGCCGCCTTCGAGCGCACCGATGCGCATTGATCACGCCGACCCGCGGCGCAACTTCGTCGCGGCGCACGCGGGCAAGGCCTCGCGTCACGCGGTCGCCGATCGCGTGGACCCCTCGCCGTGGCAGTACGACTACCCGGTGCTCCGCGCCCTGCGCGACGACGTGGAGGGACTGCTGCGCCTCGCCCCCGCGCGCGCGAGCGGCGCGATGGCCCTCGACGTCGGTTCGCTGCGCAGCCCGTACAAGGCGATCCTGACGTCGCTCGGCTACGACGTGCGCACGCTCGACCTCACCACCGACGACGGCGCCGACTTCGCGGGCACGGCCGAGGCCACCGGGCGCCCCGACGCGAGCGTGGACCTCGTGCTGTGCACGCAGGTGCTCGAGCACGTGCGCACGCCCTGGGTCGCCATGCGCGAGTTCCACCGCATCCTCAGGCCCGGCGGGCAGCTGCTGATCACGATTCCGCACGTCTGGTTCTACCACCCGCATCCGGGCGACTACTGGCGCGTGACGCAGGAGGGGATCGTCGCCCTCTGCGACGACGCGGGGTTCCGCGTCCTCGAAGCGCGCACGCAGGGGGGCGCGATGCTCTGCTTCGGGCAGGTGGTGAATTTCTTGGCCTATGGCGTGCTCGGCGCGGCCGGCGCACCGCTCTACCGGGCGAGCAACGCGGTCTTCGGCGCGATGGACCGCCTCGTGCCCAACGAGCTGTTCGCGCTCAACATGGCCTGCCTGGCGGAGCGGCCCGCGTAGCTCAGCGCGGCGGCCGGGGGCGCGGGATGGTGCGCACCATGCCGTGCGCCACCAGCGAGTCGGCGGGCGCGAGCACGAGCCGTGCGCCGTAGCGATCGCGCAGCGCGCCCCAGCCGGCGCCGTTGAGCATGCTGCCGTTGATCACCACGGGCCGCGACAGCGCCGCGTCGTTGCGCACCAGGTCGCGCCCGTACCACACCGCGCTCGCCTCCACCGCCACGACGTCGGCGTCGAGGCCGGTCACCCAGGCCTGCGCCCGCGCGAACGGCTCCACCACGCGCTCGACCTGCACGAGGCGCGTCATGATCATGGCGAACGCGAGGACGAGCGCGGCGCGGCCGGCGAGGAGCGCCCGGGACCGGCCAAGCGCCTCGACGACCACCGGCACGGCGGCGACCGCGAGCAGCGCGATGCTGCCCAGCACGCCGAACACGTAGCGATAGCCCCAGCCGTGCCCCTGCGAGCTGCCGTAGAGCACGTAGAAGAGGAAGGTGAGCAGCACGCCACCGGCCAGCTCGCGCTCGACGCCCACCAGCCGGTCCTCGCGCTGGAACGCGACGAGGAGCAGCACCGCCACCGCCGCCGACTGCCAGGTGAAGAGGAGCACGAGGTTCATGCCGGTCAGGCGCCAGACCTCGAGGCCCGGGATCGCGAACAAGGACAGGAGCCCGCCCCCCTGCCCCGGCTCGCCGCCGCGCTCCATGCGGAGCCAGGCGAGCCACACCAGCGCGAACGCCACGTACACGGCGCCCATCAGCGCCACGCGCGTGAAGCGCCGCTGCACGAGCCAGCGCCAGAAGAACGGCGGCACGAACAGCGCGTGCGGGAACGGATTGTGGAGGCCGAGCGCGAGGCCACCCAGGACGGCGGCGGCGGCGAGGCTCGGCGCATCGTCACGCAGCACGAGCCAGGTCCACGCGAGGTTGGCCGCGAGGTGGGCCGGCATGGTGTACTGCGAGCCCGCGGTGACGAGGAACTGCGCCGAGGTCGCGAGCGCGAGCGCGGCCAGGAGCGGCGCCTGCGGCTCGGCGGGGCGCAGCCGGCGCGCGATCGCGGCCACGAGCCACACGCTCACGCCGGCGCACAGCGGGTTGAGCCACGCCTCGGCGCGCACGAACGCGAAGGCGGCCCGGAGCGCCGCGTACACGGGGATGTAGCCCGAGTACCACGACTGGTCGCTCCCCCGCCACGCGACGAACACCGGCTTGATCGCGGGCACGAAGGCGATCCACTCCGGCTTGACCGGCTCGAAGAGGCGTCCTTTTTCCAGGATCGCGGCCTCGAAGCCGGTGTTGAACTCGTCGAGCGAGAGCGGGAAGCCGTGCATCACCCAGCGCTGGATGGCCCAGGCGGCCAGGGTGACGGTGACGGCGAGCGCGAGCACGGCGCGCGGCATCGGTGCAGGGCCCAGCGCGGCGGGCGACCACTCGCTTCCCGCGCCGTCGACCGGCGTCGTGCGTGCCAGCCACCACGTGGCCAGCGCCACGAGCAGCAGCGCCACGAGCGGCACCGGCTCGAGCCGCGCGAACAGGTTGAAAAAGATGTTGAGCGAGGTCCAGTGCGCCCCCGTCATCCCGGAGGCGTTCGTGTCCATGATCGCCCACGCCGCGTACGCGACGACAATAAGCAGCACGATCGCGGCGCGGCGGAGCGCCGTCGGGGCCGACGTCACGGCGTGTCCGCCGCCTTGGGGGTGAGCGGCGCCTTCTCCTCGTGGTACTCCATCTCGAGGTTCACGTCCCAGAGGTTGGTGTCGTCGGTGCGCCCCGCCACGAGGTTGTCCACCGCGAGCATCGCCGTGAGCATCGAGTGGTCCTGGTTGTTGTAGCGGTGCATGCCGTTCCGCCCGACGAGGAACAGGTTGGGGATGCCGTTCACCCAGCGCTGCACGACGTCGAGCTCGGGATAGGTGCCGAAATACGCCGGGTACGCCTTGGGCATGCGCAGTACGCAGCCGTCGATCACGTCGCCGGCGCGCGCGAAGCCGATCTTCTCGAGCTCGGCGATGCCGTGGCGCACGAGCGCGTCGTCGGCCATCGCCCAGAGGCGGTCGCCCTCGTTCACGAAGTACTCGAGGCCGATCCACACGGTGTCGGCCCGGTTCGCCACGAGGTAGGGGCTCCAGTTGTTGAAGACCTGGATGCGCCCCACGTCCACCCCGGCGTCCTGCACGTAGATCCAGTTGTCCGGCACGGTGGCCGCGGGGGTCTCGCCCTTCTCCTTCACGTGGAGCCGCTTGAGGAGCAGGCCGACGGTGACGAAGTCGCGGTACTGGAGCCCCGACGCGACGCGCCGCACCTCGGCCGGAGGCGCCGGCTCCGTGATCGCGGCGAGCTCGCGCACGGGCATGGTCGAGAAGAAGACGTCGCACGCGATCTCGCGGCGCGCGCCAGCGGCGTCCTCGACCGTGGCCGACACGACGCGCCCCCGGTCCATGCGCACGCCGACGACGCGCGTCCGCATGTTTAGCTCGGCCCCGGCGTCGGTCACCTGCTTCGCCACCACTTCCCACATCTGCCCCGGCCCCAGCTTGGGATACCAGAAGCGCGTGATGAGCGACGTCTCGCGCTCCTCCTGCCGCTTCTGGAAGTCGCTCGACAGCAGGTCGCGGATGGCGTGGCTCACGGCGCGCGTGAGCGAGAGTCCCTTCACGCGCTGCGCGCCCCAGTCGGCGCGGATCTGCTCGCACGGCACCCCCCACACCTTCTGCGTGTAGCCGCGGAAGAAGGTCTCGTAGAGGCGCCGCCCGAACCGGTTGACGAAGAAGGCGTCGAGGTAGGTCTCGTCCCTGATCGGGAAGAGCTGCGCCTTGAGGTACGAGAGCGCGATCAGCGCCGTGTTCACGAGCCCCAGGCGCATCGCCACCGACAGGGTGATGGACAGCGGATACGGGAAGAAGTGGCCGCGCCAGAAGATCCGCGACAGGCGCGGGCGCTGGAGCATCACCAGGTCGTCGCGCTCGGGGTCCGGCGCCGGCTTCGTGACGGGGGCCGGCGCGCCGAGCGACCGCTGCGTGACCTCGCGGGCATAGTCGATCTCGTGCCCCTTCTCCGCCGTGTCGGCCGCGGGTGCCCCCTGCGGCGGCAGCACGTTGAACCACCACTGCATCACCCGCTCGACCTTGGAGAAGAAGCGGTGGCCGCCGATGTCGATCCGGTTGCCCTGCCAGGCGTACGTCTGCGCGATGCCGCCGATGGCGTCGGTGGCCTCGACCACGATCGGGTGGTAGTCGGTGCGCTGGAGCAGTTCGTACGCGGCCGTGAGCCCGGCAGGGCCCGCGCCGGCGATGAGGGCGACGGGGCGTCGCTCGGGCGTCATCGGGGGACGGTGGGGGAATTCGGCGCGCGGGACATGTGACGCCACCGCACCGCGAGTAATCTATGGACACCCCCCGGGGTCGTTCCGTCACGCGGACGGCCGCCGAGCGCACCTCCCCCACGCCCCCGACGATGCTCGTTCCCGTCACCTCGACGCTCGTCCTCGCGTGGGTGCTGGTGGTCGCGTTGGTGCTCGCGGCGTGGCGGCTGGGCGACCGCGTGCCCGCGCGCCTCGTGGACGGGGTCGAGGGCGTGCTCGTGCATCCGCTCGCGCCGCTCGTCGCCGGCCTCCTGAGCGCGATGGCCGTCGCCTGGGTGGCCGGCGCCACGCTGCATCCCGTCCCCCTCTACCACGACGAGCGCGCCTACCTGCTGCAGGGCGAGCTCTTCGCGCGCGGCCGGTGGATGGGCGCCCCCGCGCCGATTCCCGAGTTCTTCACGCAGCTCCACGTGATCGTGAGCCCGGCCCTCTACGCCAAGTACCCGCCGGGCAATGCGCTCTTCATCGCCCCATGGGCCGCGCTTGGTGCCCCCGGCCTCGCCATGGTCGCGAGCGCGGCGCTCTCGGGCGCGCTCCTCTTCTGGCTCGCGCGCCGCTGGGGCGGCCCGTGGGTGGCGGCGCTCACGCTGCTCGCGTGGATGCCGGCCGGCCCCGTGCTCATGATCCGCTCGTCGTACATGTCGCAGGTGGCGACGCTGCCGCTCTGGCTCATCACCTGGGTGGCGTGCGAGCGCCATCGCGACGACCGGCGCACGCGCTGGCTCGTGCTCGCGAGCGTGGCCGTGGGCTTCACGGCGGTGGTGCGGCCGCTCACCGCCGTGGCCATCGCGGTGCCGTGCGCGGTCGTGCTCATCCGCCGCGTGCTGGCCGACCGCGCGTGGCGGGGCGCCGCGCTCGCGATCGTCGCGGGCGCGCTCGTGGTGGGCATCCTGCCGTGGCAGAACGTCGCCATCACCGGCGACGTGCGCACCTCGCCGCTCGTGCAGTACACGCGCACCGTCACGCCGTTCGACTTCCCGACCTTCGGCTTCGATCGCTCGCAGCCGATGGCCGACCTCCCCACCGACCTCGCTCGCGCCCGCGAGGCGCTCATCGTCCCGCGCGAGGTGCACAAGCTCGAGAACCTGCCGTGGCTGCTGCCGTGGCGGCTCTCGTCGCTCCTGCAGGCCGCCTGGTACGGCTGGCGCCTCCCGCTCGGCCTGCTGGGACTGCTCGGCCTCTTCGGCCTCCGGCGCTGGGCGCCAGGCGCGCAGCTCGCGGCCGCGTGCGGCGCACTCCTCTTCGTCGAACACGTGATGCACGCGCACAGCCCCGTGTGGACCGTGTTCTACCACGAGAGCGTGCCGGTGCTGGCGTTCGCGACGGCGATGGGGCTCGTCGGCGCCGGGCGATGGTTGGCGCCGCGGTCTGACGACGGGGTGGCCGGGGCCGCCGCCCCACGCGCGTCGGCACCCGGCGCGGCGACGTCACCCGGTCCGCGCGGCGCCTGCGCGATCGCCCTCCTCGCGTTGCTCGTCGCCTTCCCGTTCGACGTCGCCACCGCCCGCGACGACCTCGAGTCGATCAAGCGCGTCCAGCGCACGTTCCTCGACGCCGTGGCGACGATTCCGGAGCCCAAGGCCATCGTGTTCGTGAAGTACCCGGCCAGCTGGAGCGGCCACAAGTCGCTCGTGGACAACCCGCCGGACTACGCCACCGCGCGCGCGTGGATGGCGTACGACCGCGGCGACGACAACGGGCGCCTCATGCGCCTCGCGCCAGAGCGCGCGGCGTACCGCTACGATGCGGGCTTCGAGACGCTGCAGCGCATCGCACCTGCCGGTGCGACCCCCTGAACGGCGCGCCCTCCAGGGCGGCCGTCGACGCCCGCGTGGCGTGACATCAACGCGCGCGGCGGCAGGCGTGCACAAAATGCCGCGCTTGGCCATCGCCCTGACCCGATGACAGGGTTCTCCCGATGGACGGCGACGACCGCTCGTCCAACCGTTGATTGGACCGAGAACCGGACCCTCGCATGCGCCGCCTCCTCCAGCTCGCGATGCTCGTGGCGCCCGCTCTTCTGGCGGCGCAGTCGGCGCGTGCACCGCGCGAGCCCGACGTCCGGACCTGGCGCTACACCGGCGACCTGCGCATCGCGACGCCCGCGCGCGGCTGCCTCCAGCGCGCCGCCGCCCGTCTCGTCGACGTCGACGCGACGACGCTGGTGCTGCTCGTGGACGAGGCCGACGCATCGCTGGGTGCGCCTGCACCCGGGAGGCATCCCGTGCGCGGGCGCCCCGTCATCGCCGTGCCTCTGGACTCGACGTGCAACGTGCTCGCGCGTCGCGTCGCGAGGCGCGGTCGCTGGACGACGATCGAGGAGCATGCGCTGGCCGGTACCTTTGTCGGCCTCCTCGCGTCGGCCCTGTGGTGCCCCAACGGCCGCTACGACCCCATCGAGCAGTTTCCCTTCAGCTGCAGCACGCTCCAGACGGGCGATTCCCGGCTGTACGGCCTGATCCTGGGCGGCGCGGCGCTCGGCGTCCTCTCGGGGGTGCTCGACTCGAACGAGGACGAGTCGTGGGAGGTGCTGCCCAACGAGCCGCCCGCCCTGGCCGAGTCGCTCGCCCGCATCTTGCAACGCCCGCCGCCCTCCGCGGCGCCCCCGCGCCCCTAGAGGATGAACTTCCGGAGGTCCTCGTCCTCCGACACGTGCTTGAGCCGCTCGCGCACCATCGCGGCATCCACCTTCACGGCGTCCTTCCCACGCTCCGGCAGCTCGAACAGCACGTCCTCAAGCAGGCTCGTCATCACGGTGTGCAGCCGCCGCGCGCCGATGTTCTCCATCCGCTGGTTGAGCCGCGTCGCCAGCTTCGCGAGCTCCGCGATCCCGTCGTCCGTGATCGCCAGCGACGCCCCCTCGGCCTCGATCAGCGCCGCGTACTGCTTCACCAGCGCGTTCTCGGGCTCGGTGAGGATGCGCACGAAGTCCGACTCCGTGAGCGCCTGCAGCTCCACGCGGATCGGGAACCGGCCCTGCAGCTCCGGGATCAGGTCGCTCGGCTTCGACACGTGGAACGCGCCCGCCGCCACGAACAGGATGTGGTCCGTCTTCACCATCCCGTACTTGGTGCTCACGTTCGAGCCCTCGACGATCGGCAGCAGGTCGCGCTGGACCCCTTCGCGGCTCACGTCGGGCCCGCCACCCCCCTCGCCGCGCGCCCCCGCGATCTTGTCGATCTCGTCGAGGAAGATGATCCCGAGCTGCTCGGTGCGCTCGAGCGCGTCGGCCGTCACGTCGTCGGTGTTGACCAGCTTCTCGAGTTCCTGGTCGAGCAGCACGCGGCGCGCGGCCGACACCTTCATCGTGCGCTTCTTGGTGCGCTTGGGCATCATCTCCTGCAGGAAGGTCGTGAACTGCTCCGCCCCCTCCGGCAGGTTGCCGCCGCCGCTCATCACGTCGAGCTGCGGCCCTGGCTGCGCCACGTCCACCTCGACCTCGCGGTCCTCGAGCTGCCCGTCGCGCAGCAGCTGCCGCAGCTTCTCGCGCGTGCGCTTGTGGCGCTCGCGGTCCACGTCGTCGATCACCGTCGGCGTCGCCGCGCCCGAGCTCGACACCACGAACAGGTTGGGCGGCGACGTCGGCCCGCCTGCGGCGCCCGGCGCTCCCGCCGGCGCGGCGCCGGAGGCGGCGCCGCCCGCCGGCTTCTTCTCCTCCGGCACCGGCAGCAGCAGGTCGAGCAGCCGCTCCTCCACCTTCTCCTGCGCCAGCTCCTCGACCAGCGACTCGCGCTCGGCGCGCACCATGTCGATCGCGCTCTCCACGAGGTCGCGCACCATCCCCTCGACGTCGCGCCCGACGTAGCCCACCTCGGTGAACTTCGAGGCCTCGACCTTCACGAACGGCGCCGCCGCGAGCTTGGCCAGCCGCCGCGCGATCTCCGTCTTCCCGACCCCCGTCGGCCCGATCAGGATGATGTTGTTCGGCGCGATCTCGCTCCGCATCTTCTCGGGCGCCTTCTGCCGGCGCCACCGGTTGCGGAGCGCGATCGCGATCGCCTTCTTGGCCGCGGCCTGCCCCACCACGTAGCGGTCCAGCTCCGCCACGATCTGGCGCGGCGTCAGGTCCGCGAGCCGGGCGACGACTTCGTCCGTGCGCGTGCTGCTCATGACTGGCCTCTCACCCTCGGGCCACCGGCCGGGCTCACGCCTCGGGCTCGATGACCGTGATGTTCGTGTTCGTGTAGATGCAGATCTCGCCCGCGATGCCCAGCGCGCGGCGGACGAGCTCCGCCGGCGGCAGCGCGGTGTGCGCGGCGAGCGCGCGCGCGGCGGCCAGCGCGTACGGGCCGCCCGACCCGATCGCGAGGATCCCGTCGTCCGGCTCGATGATCTCGCCGTTGCCCGAGAGCACGAAGCCGTGGTCGCGGTCGCAGACCACCAGCAGCGCGTCGAGGCGACGCAGCACGCGGTCGGAGCGCCACTCCTTGGCCAGTTCCACCGCCGCGCGCGACAGGTTGCCCGGGTAGCGCTCCAGCTTTTCCTCGAACTTCTCGAACAGGCTGAACGCGTCGGCGGCCGCGCCGGCGAAACCCGCCAGCACGCGGCCGCCCGCCAGGCGCCGCACCTTCTGCGCCGTGTTCTTCATGACCGTGTCGCCGACGGTCACCTGCCCGTCGCCGCCCAGCGCCACCAGGCCGTCCTTCCGCACGGCGAGGATCGTCGTCGCGTGCACCGTCTTCGCATGGTCCATCATCCGGCGAAATCTAGCGGGGGTCGGCGTCGCGCGAAGTCGCCGGCAGCCGCTCGAGCACCGCGAACACGTCGGCCGGCATGAACGGCTTCTGCAGCACCGCCGCCGGTGCGGGCCCGTCGCCCGCCCCCATGTCGTCCTCCGTGTAGCCGGACATCATGATCACCGCGAGGCCGGGGGCGATCGGGCGCAGCGCCGCGAAGGTCTCGCGCCCGTTCATCACCGGCATCGTGAGGTCGAGCAGCACCGCCTGGTACGCGGCCGGCTCGCGCCGCACCATCTCGAGCGCCGCCCGCCCGTCCGCGGCCGCCTCCACCACGTAGCCCCGCCCGCGCAGCAGCCGCGACAGCACCGTCCGCACGCTCTCGTCGTCGTCCACCACGAGCACCCGGCCGCGCGGCCGCGCGGCGGCATCGTTCGACGCCGCGCCGTCGGTCTCGCGCACCGGCGGGAGGCTCGTGGCCGGCAGCAGGATCGTGAAGCGCGTGCCCGCGCCGGGCTTCGAGCGCAGCGTCATCACGCCGCGGTGCCCGCGCACGATGCCCTGCGCGGCCGACAGCCCGAGGCCCCGCCCGGTGAACTTGGTCGTGAAGAACGGGTCGAAGATCCGCTGCATCGTCGCCGCGTCCATCCCCACGCCGTCGTCCGTCACCTCGAGCGCCACCAGGACCGGGTCGTCGGGCAGCGTCCCGAACACCGCGTCCGCGTCCGCCAGCTCGGCGCGCGCGGCCAGCCGCGTGCGCAGCGTGATCGTGCCGTCGCGGTCGCCCAGCGCGTCCGACGCGTTGGTGATGAGGTTCATCACCACCTGCCGCACCTGCGTCGCGTCCCCCTCGATGCTCGGCAGCCCGCGTGCCAGGTCGAGCACCACGCGCGCCCGCTTGGACACGACCGTGCGCAGCAGGTCGGCCATCTCGCGTACCGCGTCGCTCAGGTCCACGGGCCCCACCACCAGCCGCCCGCGCCCCGAGTAGGCCAGCAGCTGCCGCGTCAGGTCCGCCGCGCGCTGCGCCGCCCGCTCGATGCTCGTCACCAGCTCGTGCACGGGCGACGCCGTGGGCAACGCGTCGAGCGCGAGCCCCGCGTTGGTGAGCACGCCCACCAGCAGGTTGTTGAAGTCGTGCGCGATCCCCCCGGCGAGCACCCCCAGCGATTCGAGCTTCTGCGCATGCCGCACTTCCGCCTCGAACCGCGCCGCCTGCTCGCGCGCGGCCACGTCGGCGGTGATGTCCTCCACCACCGCGATCTTCCCGGAGAATGCCCCCTCGTCGTCCTGCACGAACGACGTCGTCGAGCGCACGTGCCGCACCGCCCCGTCCACCACGATCCGGTACTCGGCGCGGATCCCGTGCCCGAGGTCCGCCGCCACGTCCGCCACGGCCTGCACCTTCACCACGTCGTCCGGGTGGATCCGCGTGCGCCAGGCCGCCTGGAACTCCGGGAAGGTCATGCCGAAGAGCGCCAGCACGCGGGGGTTCGCGTACACCACGCTGCCATCGGCCGCCGTGCGCACCACGCCGCTCGGGCTCGCCGAGGCCAGGGTGCGGAACACGCGCTCGCTCTCGCGCACGCTCCGCTCGCGCCGGCGCTCGTCGGTCACGTCCTGCACGGCGCCGTACATCGCCACCGGCGCCCCGTGCTCGTCGCGCTCCACCTCGCCGATCGCGCGCACGATCACCTCGCGCCCCGACGGCAGCGTCGTCGCCACCTCCACCTCGTATGGCGCCCCCTCGTGCAGCGAGCGCCGCACCGCCAGGTCGTAGATGGCCTGCTGGTCGGGCGGAAAGATCGCGCGCAGCGCCTCCACGCTCGCCGGCGCGCCCGCGCCCGCCGCTCGCGGTGCGCGACGGGGCGCTCCGCGACCGGATCCACCGCTCCTCGCCCGTGTCCGCGCGCCGGATCCGGTAATCGGAGATCACCGTGTCCCCGGCTGCGAACGCCGCCGCCGATTCGCGCTGCACGCGCGTCACGTCGTCCGGATGCACCTGCGCCAGCAGCGCGCCCAGCGCCTCCGTCCGCGGCAGGGTCGGCGCGAGCCCGTAGAGCCCGAACGCGCGCGGCGACGCGGCGAATTCCCCGGTGGCGTGGTCGTACTCCCACAGCCCGATCCCCGCGTCCCCCAGCAGGGCCACGAGGCGACCGGGGGCGTCCACCCAGGCAGGGGCGCTCACGGGCGAGGTCTCGTCCGGCGTCACCGGCTCCACCATCGGTCAGGGGGGCGCTGCGGGAGCGCCCGATCCGTCCGTCCCCGCGCAGCGCCGCGCGGAAACGAGAGCGACCAGCTTCGCCAAGATTCAGCGCAGGACGCGCGCGCCGCAAGCGTGTGCACCATGTGGCGCAACGCGGCGCGCCGGACCGGCGTTGCACGCCGTCGCACGGCGCCCGACCCGGCCCTACGCCCGCGGATGCGCCTGGCGGTGCACCTGCTTGAGGCGCTCCACGCTCGTGTGCGTGTAGATCTGCGTCGTCCGCACCGAGGCGTGCCCGAGGAGCTCCTGCACCGCCCGCAGGTCGGCCCCCGCGTCGAGGAGGTGCGTCGCGAAGGTGTGGCGCAGCGAGTGCGTCGTGAGCCCCGCGTCCTCCGACACCAGGTCCAGGAGGCGCGTCATCGCAAGCTGGACCGCGCGCACGCCGAGCTTGCTGCCCCGCTGCGACAGCCAGAACCCGCCACGGTCGGCCGCGGCGCCCAGCTCCGCCACGAGGCGGTCGCGCCGCACCTCGTATTGGCGCAGCGCGCGCACCGCGTGGTCACCGATCGGCACGATGCGCTCCTTGCGTCCCTTGCCGCGCACCTTGATCTGGCCCGATACGAGGTCGAGTTCGCCGGTGCGGATCCCCGCCAGCTCGCTCACGCGAAGCCCGCTGGAATAGAAGAGCTCGAGGATCGCCAGGTTCCGCACGTCCTCGAACCGCCCCTCCATCGCCCGCAGTTCGGCCGCCTGGAACAGCGTCTCCACCTGGCCGCGGTCCAGCCACCCCGGCAGGTGCTTGTCGAGCTTGGGGCTCCCCACGCCGCGCAGCGGGTTCGCCTGCACCAGCTCCTGCCGGTGCATCCAGCGGTAGAACGACCGCACCGCCGATAGCGTCCGCGCGATGGACCGCTTGGCGAGCCCGCGCCGCGTCAGGTGTGCCAGGAAGCCGCGCACCGCGAGGCGATCCACCGTCTCCCACTGCCATCCCTCGGCGCCGCCGTCGCGCGCCAGGAAGGCGCAGAACGCATCCAGGTCGCGCCCGTACGCCGCCACCGTGTGCGGCGACATGTCGCGCTCCTTCTCCACGTACGACAGGTAGTCGGCGACGGCATTCGGGCGCGCGAAAGCCTGATTCGGCGCCTCACCCTCGGCGCCATCGTCACCGTGCGCGCGCCCGTCGTCGGGGTGGCCCGCGCTTCCGCGCGCCTTGCGCGCGCTCACGCGACCGCGGCCGGCGCGCCCACCACGTCGTCGCGCCACGCCACCATCGCCGCGAGCGCGCGCTCCGCGTAGGCCGCCTTGCGCGCATCCTTGTCGCGCGGCGGCGCCGCGAGCGCATCGAGCAGCCCCGCGTTCGCGTTCATCGGCTGGAAGTGCGCCGGATCGGCCTCGCGCAGGTGGCGGCACAGCGCCCCGAGCATCGTCGTCGGCGGCGGCGACACCGCGGCGTGGCCGCGCACCACGCGGTCGAGGTTGATCGCCGCCAGCAGGCCGCTCGCCGTGCTCTCCGTGTAGCCCTCCACCCCCGTCATCTGCCCCGCGAGGAAGACCGCCGGGTCGTCCTTGAGCGCCCCGTGCGGCCCAAGCGCCGCGGGGCTGTTCACGTACGCGTTCCGGTGGATGGCGCCGAAGCGCAGGAACTACGCGTTCGCCGCGCTTCGCGATCTCCTCGACGGGCATGCACCCCTCGAAGTACGGCACCTCGTCGAACGCCTTCCCCTGGTACTGGTCGGCCTCGCCGAGCGCGCGCACCCACGCCTCGTACTCGTCCCTGGTGAACGGGCAGTTGAGGTACGCCCCCTCCGCCTCCGCGCCGTCCATCGTCTCCTTGTTCCACCGCGACGCGCGGAACACGATCGCGTCGTCGAGCGACTCGCGGCTCACGATCGGCGCGATCGCGTCGTAGAACGCCAGCGCCGACGCGCCGAGCCGCGCCGTGAGCGCGGTCGCGAGCGCGTCGCTCGTGAGCGGCCCCGTCGCGATCACGGCCGGCGTCGGGATCGCGGTGACCTCCTCGCGCGCGACCGTGATCCGGGGGTGCGGCGTGATCCGCGCCGTCACCGCCGCCGCGAATGCGTCGCGGTCCACCGCGAGCGCCGAGCCGCCGGGCACGCGCGCCGCGTCGGCGCACGTGAGCACCATCGAGCCCAAGAGCCGCATCTCGGCCTTGAGCAGGCCGTGCGCGTTGGCCGTCTCGGTGCTCTTGAACGTGTTGCTGCACACGAGCTCGGCGAACCGGTCCGTGTGGTGCGCCGGCGTCGGACGCACCGGGCGCATCTCGTGCAGGATCACGTCGTGCCCGCGCTCGGCGAG
>JACQES010000374.1 GCA_016200495.1 Gemmatimonadota bacterium | reverse complement strand
GGCGCGCAGCACGCGGAATCCCGCGCGCTTGAGGATCTGGTGCGCCACCTCGCGCACCGTCTCGTCGTCGTCCACCACGAGGATCGTGCCGCCGCCCACCGCGAGCGCCGACGGGGGGGTGCGCCGCGGCATGATGTACGCCTCGGTGCGCGCCTTGCCCGAGGCCGGAAAGAGCAGCGTGAACGTCGTCCCCTCGCCGCGCTTGCTGTCGAGGCCGATCGCGCCCTTGTGCGCGCGCATGATCCCGAGCACCGCCGCGAGCCCGAGCCCGCGCCCCGCGAACTTGGTCGAGAAGAACGGCTCGAAGACGCGCGCCATCGTGGCGCGGTCCATCCCCACGCCGGTGTCGCGCACGACGAGCCGGATGTACTCCCCCTCGGGCAGGTCGCCGCCCAGCACGAAGGTGCGGAGCAGCGACCGGCTCGCGTGCACGGGGCGCGTCTTGACGGTGATCGTGCCCGGGCGCTCGCCCAGCGCGTCGCTCGCGTTCACGAGCAGGTTCATCAGCACCTGGCGCACCTGCGTCGGGTCGGCCTCGACCAGCGGCAATCCATCGGCAAAGTCGAACTGGAGGGTCGCCTTCTTCGAGATGGCCGCGGAGACGAGGTCGCTCACGTCGGCGATCATCCGGTTGACGTCGAGCGGCTCCACCACGAAGCGCGCGCGCCCCGCGTAGGCCAGCATCTGCCGCGTGAGGTCGGCCGCGCGGGTGGCCGCGTGCTCGATCTGCTGCACCAGCTCCGACGCCTCGCTCCCCTCGGCGATCTCGCCCAGCGCCAGTTCGGCGTTGCCGAGGATCCCGACGAGCAGGTTGTTGAAGTCGTGCGCGATCCCGCCCGCGAGCACGCCGAGCGACTCGAGCTTCTGCGCCTGCGCCATGCTGCGCTCGAGCTCCTGCCGCTCCTCGGCGGCCGCCTTCCGTTCGGTGATGTCCACCACGACGCCCAGCGCGCGCACGGGACGTCCGTCGGGGCCCGGCTCGAAGCGCGCCTGCACCGACACCCAGCGCCAGCCCGTGTCGTCCTCGTGCCAGCGCACGCGGACCTCGCGCTCCACCTCGCCCACCGACGCGACCAGGCGCGCGCCGTCGCGCAGCAGCGACGCGCGGTCATCCGGGTGGAGCCGGCCCAGCAGCGCCGCGCGCACGGCGGAGCCGGCCGCGGGCGACGCGAGCGACACGAGGGGCCCGAACGAGGAACTGAAGTCCACGAGGTCGGTCACGAGGTCCCAGTGCCACGCCCCGGCCTTCACCGAGCGGAGCGCCTGCTCCATGCGCCGCTCGCGTTCGGCCACGGCGGCCTCGGAGGCGGTGCGGGCCTGCACCTGCTCCGCGAGCTCCGCGTTCGCGCGCTGCAGCGCCTCGGTGCGTTCCTTGACGCGCGCCTCGAGGCGCTCGTTCGCGCGGCGCAGGTCCTCCTCCGTCTGCTTGCGCCGGAAGAAGGCGGGAATCGCGACGGGCGCGATGGCGTCGGGTTCGTGCGCCAGCACCTCCGCCACGCGCGCCTCGATCCGGCTCGACGCGCCACCGGGTCGAGCACGCCGAGTCGCGCGTGGAACGCGCGGGCGTCGGCCTTGCCGATCGCGTGCGCCACGTCGTACAGCAGGTTCTTCGCGACCCCTTCGGCCTCGGTCACGCCGCGGTCGGCGTAGAGCGAGCGAACGAGGTCGAAGAACTCGACCGACATCGAGGCGGCGCGCACGAGGATGTAGCGCTCCCCGCTGATCGTGATCGAGCCGCGGGTCGCGTCCTCGTGGCGGTCGCCGAAGTAGCGCGCGACGAACGCCTCGGCCGCCTCGAACGCGGGCGCGAACTCCGCCGGGACCTTGACGGTCACCGGCGGCGTCGCGCCTCGCGGTTGTCCGGAGGCGTCGCTCACGCCTCGACTTCTTCCTCCACCTTCCGGGCCGACGCGATCAGCCGCTGGGCCGCGTCGGTGGGCATGAGCTCGTACCCCTCGAAGCGGCGCGCGAGCAGGCCGCGGCCGTGCGTGAGCGACGAGAGGTGCGTGGCGTACAGGTGCAGTTCGCCCTGCGGCACGGTGGCGCGGATGCGGGTGCCGAGCCCGTCCGGCGCGGGCTCCGTGCCGACGATCGAGCCGCGGCGGCCCGAGAGGTCGCCGAGCACGTCGCCCAGGTACTGGTCGGGGGTGGTGACCTCGACGTGGTCCACCGGCTCGAGGAGCACGGGGCGGCACTTCGGCGCGACGTTCTTGAAGGCGAGGATTCCCGCCATCTTGAACGACATCTCGTTCGAGTCCACCGAGTGCGACGAGCCGTCGAAGCACTCGCAGGCGAAGTCCACGAGCGGGAAGCCGGCGAGCACGCCGCGCACCGAGGCTTCCTGGATCCCCTTGTCCACCGCGGGGATGAACTTGCCCGGGATCGCGCCGCCGACGATCTGGTCCTCGAACTTGTAGCCGGCGCCGCGCGAGCGCGGACGCAGCCGCACCCAGCAGTCGCCGAACTGCCCGCGCCCGCCCGACTGCTTCTTGTGGCGCCCCTGTCCCTCGCCCGGCGCGGTGATCGTCTCGCGATACGCGATGCGCGGCGGCGTCAGCTCGGCCAGCACGCCGAACTTGCGCGTCAGGCGCGCCATGCTGATCTCGAGGTGCCGCTCGCCCATGCCGGCCACGATCGTCTCGTGCGTCTCGCTGTTGTAGTGCATCTCGAAGGTCGGGTCCTCGTCGTGGAGGCGGTGGAGCCCGGCCTGCAGCTTGTCCTCGTCAGCGCGCGTGGCGGCGTGCACGGCGAAGTGCACGAGCGGCTCGGGAAAGCTGATCCCCGGCAGGCGCACCGGATGCTCGCGCGTCGAGAGGGTGTCGTTGGTGTGCGTGTTGCGCAGCTTGGCGACGCACCCGATGTCGCCCGGGTTGAGCTTCGCCACCTCGACGCGGTCGCGGCCGAGCGGCACGGCGAGGTGCCCGATCTTCTCGGGGGTGTCGCGCGTCGCATTGTACACGTCCTGCCCGTTGGCCACCGTCCCCGAGAAGACGCGGAAGTACGACACGTCGCCCACGTGGGGCTCGGCCACCGTCTTGAAGACGAGCGCGCAGAACGGCGCCGCGGGGTCGGCGTGGATCTCGACCTGCCGCGCCCCCTCGGCGCCGGTGAAGGCGTGCACCTCCTCCATCTCGTAGGCGTTGGGCATCAGCTCCACGAGCTTGGTCAGCAGCTCGCGCGTGCCCCACGTGAGCTCGGCGGCGCAGCAGAAGAGCGGGAACACCTCGCCGCGCTTCATCTCCTCCTTCATCGCCGCCATCGCCTCCTCGCGCGAGAGCTCGGCCCCCTCGAGGTAGCGCTCGAGCAGCGAGTCGTCGCCCGCGGCGATCGTCTCGATCAGCTCGCCGTAGTACTGGTCGAACGTGGCGCGCATGTCGGCCGGGATCTCCGTCTCGCTCGACTCCCCCGCCTTCGCGCCCCGCGTGAACGACCGCGCCTTCTTCTCGAAGAGGTTGAGCAGCCCGCGGAAGGCGGGCCCCTCGCCCATCGGCACCTCGACCGGGATCACGCGGTTCGTGAGCCGCTCCTTGATCTGCTGGTAGGTGCGCTCGAAGCTCGCGTGCTCCTTGTCGAGCATCGTCACGACGAAGAGGACCGGGTCCTTCCGCGCCACCGCCGCGCGGAACATCACCTCCGCCCCCACCTCGACCCCGGCGGTCGCGCTCACGCAGAGGATCGCGCCGTCGGCGGCCGTGAGCCCCGCGATCGCGTCCCCGTGGAAGTCCGCGAAGCCCGGCGTGTCGAGGAGGTTGATCTTGGTGTCCATCCACTCGGCGTGCGCACAGCCGAGGTTGATGGAGTACTGGTGCTCGGTCTCCTCCGGCGCGTAGTCGGTCAGCGCCGTGCCGTCCTTCACGCTGCCGTGCCGCTTGCTGGAGCCGGACACGAACGCGAGCGCATCCACCAGGGTCGTCTTTCCGCTCGCGCCGTGTCCCACTACCGCCACGTTGCGGATCTCCTTCGAGCCATACTCGCGCATGACGCCTCCCCCCGCCGCCGGCGGGTCAGTGTAGCCGCCCGATCGGCGGCGCTTGACGGAGCCAGTCGCGCAGGGTCTCGTCGGGGAGGTCGGCGAAGGCAATGCCGGGATCGGCGGCGAGGCACGAGATGCGGCCGGAGCGGCGCGCGTCGGTGATGCAGGTGAACATCACGAACGCTTCACCCTGGTCCTGCACGAGGGTGGCGCTCCACAGGAGGCCCGCGTCGTCGGTCACGACTCGATCGCCCTGGGACGGGCGTACCTGCGGGTGCACGACGCTGGGCCTTGGCATGCGGTCTCCTTGTGCCCGATGGTGCGCCCCGGGACCGGGACCGTCAAGAGACCTTATCCCCACGCCCGGTCGGGGACGGCCTGAATGCGCCCCCGGGCGTTACGGGGTCCGTTCGGGCGCGAGCCTGGCCCCGAGCGCGAGCCCGGCGGCGAGCACCAGCCAGGTCACGACACGCTCGGCCGGGCTCAGCTCGAGCGCGAGCGGCCGGATCAGGTCGGGCAGAGAGGGCGTCACGAGCACCGCGAGCCCTGCCGTGGCCGCGGCGATCCACCCGACGTGCGCACGCGTTGCCGGCGTGGCCGCCAGCACGAAGCCGAGCGGCGTCACGAGCACCACGTGGCGCACGGCGCCGATGATCACGTACGGCCATTCGGCGCGCATCAGCGATCCGGCCCACAGATGGCCGCCGGCCACGAGCGCGAAATACGGGTCGGCCGACGACCGGCCGAGCCCGATGAGGACCCCCAGCGTCGCGGCGCTCGCGGTCAGTCCGGCCGCCAGGGCGATGTCGGTGCGGGAGGAGGTCATGCGTGCCTGCAATCAATCGGTGCGACAGGTCACCGCTCAAGGGGGTGCACAGCGCGCCTTTTGCGATCCGGCCGATCCGCGCGTCGTCCTCGCCACTTAACGTGCATGGGACCGCATCGTCCGCCCCCTCGACCCATGACGCGACCCTCTCCGCGACTCCACGCCCCCGGGCGACGCCTGGTGCACGCCGTGGGCGCCACGTTCGTCGCCGCGCTCGCCACCGCCTGCGCGGGGGGCGGCGTGCCGCGCCTGGCGCCGAGCCCCGAGCTCGAGGCGGTGGCCAGCGTGCCGCGCGAACTCACCGAGGACCAGCAGGCGCTGCATGCGCTCAACCGCCTCGCCTTCGGGCCCCGCCCGGGCGACGTCGCCGCCGTGCGTGCGATGGGCGTGGACCGCTGGATCGAGCAGCAGCTGCAGCCGGCAACGATCGCCGACACCGCAGTCGAACGGCTTGAAGCGGGATTCGGGCTGCTCGCCGGCACGCCCGGCGACCTGATGGACCGCTCGCCGCCTCCGGCGTTCGCGCGCCAGCAGCAGGCGCGCTCGGGCGAGGTGCCGACTGCCGACGACTCGGCCAGGTACCGCGAGATGCAGCGCACCCAAGGGCAGATGGTGGCGCAGCTGCAGGCCGAACGCATCGCGCACGCGGCGCGCTCGGAGCGGCAACTCGAGGCGGTGCTCACCGAGTTCTGGTTGAACCACTTCAACGTGTTCATCCAGAAGGGGCCGACCATGCGGCACTACCTGCCGCAGTACGAGCGCGACGTGATCCGTCCGCACGTGTTCGACCACTTCCGCGAGCTCCTCGGCGCCGTGGCGCACAGCCCGGCGATGCTCATCTACCTCGACAACGCGCTCAGCATCGCCGACAGCATGCACTACACGCTGGCCGAGCTGCGCGCGCGCGGCGGGCCGCAGGGACGGTTCCCGGCGCGGCGGCGCCAGGGGCTCAACGAGAACTACGGGCGCGAGCTGCTCGAGCTGCACACGCTCGGCGTGGACGGCGGCTACACGCAGGCCGACGTGATCAACGTCGCGCGCGCGTTCACGGGGTGGTCGGTGGAGCAGCCGCGGCAGGGGGGCGGGTTCGTGTTCCGCCCGGGCGCGCACGACGCCGACCCCAAGGTGGTGCTCGGCCACCTGCTGCAGGGCGGGCGCGGCGTGGAAGATGGCGAGGAGGTGCTGGACATCGTGGCGCGGCATCCGAGCACGGCGCGGTTCATCGCGCGGAAGCTGTGCGTGCGGCTGGTGAGCGACGCGCCGCCCGAGGCGCTGGTCGAGCGTGCAGCCGCGACCTTCACGCGCACCGACGGCGACCTGCGCGAGGTGGTGCGCACGATCGTGATGAGCCCCGAGTTCTTCGCGCGCGCCGCATGGCGGGCCAAGGTCAAGTCGCCGTTCGAGGTGGTGGTGAGCGCGGCGCGGGCGCTGGGCGCCGCCGCCGACACGACGCCGCGCACCGCCGCCGCCGTGGCGCTGCTGGGGCAGCCGCTCTGGGGGCACATGGCGCCCAACGGCTGGCCCGACGCCGCGCGCGACTGGATGAACACCGGCGCGATCCTCGCGCGCATCAACTTCGGCTTCGCGGTGGGCGCCAACCGGCTGC
>JACQES010000373.1 GCA_016200495.1 Gemmatimonadota bacterium | reverse complement strand
CTTGCCCAGCAGCATCGCCGCCACCAACGCGGACGTGCCGGCGCTGATGTGCACCACCGTGCCCCCCGCGAAGTCGAGCGCCCCCAGCGTGCGCAGCCAGCCCCCCTCGGCCCACACCCAGTGCGCGAGCGGGTCATACACGAGGAACGTCCACGCGAGCCCGAACGCGAGGTAGGCGGAGAACTTCATCCGCTCCACCACCGCCCCCGAGATGAGCGCGACGGTGATGCCCGCGAACATCGCCTGGTAGGCCGCGAACGCCACGTGCGGAATCGTCGCCGCATAGGTGGGATTCGCCGCGCCGCCCACCCCGCGGAACCCCGCCCACGCCGCCGACCCGATCCAGGCACTCCCCGGCCCGAACGACAGCGAGTAGCCCAGCACCACCCACTGCACCGACACGATGCCGAGCGCGGCGAGGCTCATCAGCAGCGTGTTGAGCGACGACTTGCCGCGCACCAGGCCGCCGTAGAAGAACGCGAGCCCCGGCACCATCAGCATCACCAGCGCCGCGCTCACCAGCACGAAGGCGGTGTCGCCCGACGAGAGGGCCACGGGGGTCATGCGTCCTCCCCGTCCGGCAACGCCTGCATCAGCTTCGACGCACGCTGCACCTCGTCCGCGTTCACCGGCGTCAGCGCCGCCACGTCGCGGTCACCCGTGCGGATCCGGATGACCTCATCCAGCGGCTGCACGAAGATCTTTCCGTCGCCCACGCCCCCGGTGCGCGCCGCCCCGAGGATCGCCTGGATGCACGGTTCCACGAACGGCGTGGAACAGGCCATCTCGATCCGGATCTTCTCGTGGAAGTCGAGCACCACCGTCTGCGCGCGGTAGTGCTGCACCACCTCGCGCTCGCCGCCGTGGCCCGTCACGCGCGAGATCGTCATGCCCGTCACGCCGACGCGGAACAGCGCCTCCTTCACCTCGGCGAGCTTCTCGGGACGGATGATGGCGGTGATCAACTTCATGCCGGCCTCGCGGAAATGGCGAAATGGCCCGGCCAGCCCGGGCGGGGGCGCCGAGGCAGGTCGGGACGGTCGCGTACGTGGAATGGGGTGCGGGCGGCGGGGGGAGCACCGCCTCAGCCAGTCTAATTCCTCAGGCCGTCTGCGGGTTCCCCTCGGACCGTGGGGGTTCCAGTAAGAATTTCACCACGGAGGCGCGGAGGCTCCGAGGACCGCGCCGATCCCCTCGCCGTCCTCCGTGCCTCCGTGCCTCTGTGGTACGAGCCCGTCTCCCGACCTGTGGTACGAGCCCGCCTCCCGACCTCTCGTACGAGCCCGTCTCTCGACCTCGCTCTACCCGGCCAGCCGCGCAGGATCCACCCCGCGCGACGCGAACACCCGCGACACCGCCTCGCCGATCTTGTTGTTCGGCGTGCTCGCCCCGGCCGTGATTCCGACGCGGATCGGGCCTGGCGCCCCCAGCCACTGCTCGGCCACGACCTCGTCGTACTTGCCCGTCGGCAGGTGGCGCACTGACCCCGCCTCCACGTCGATGCACGTCGCGTCGGCCACGTGGTAGGTCCGCACCTTCTCGCTGCACAGCGCCGCCAGCGAGATCGTGTTGCTCGAGTTGTACCCGCCGATCACCAGCATCACGTCGAGCGGCTCCTTGAGCAGCTCGTTCACCGCGTCCTGCCGGTCCTGCGTCGCCGAGCAGATCGTGTCGAACGACCGGAAGTGCTCCGCCACGTGCGCCGTGCCGTGCCGCGCCTCGAGCGCCTTCCCCACCTCGGCGGCGATCGCGAGCGACTCGCGCGCCAGCATCGTCGTCTGGTTCGCGACGCCGATCCGCTGCAGGTCGCGATCCGGGTCGAACCCCGCGCTCATCGCCTTCTGGAACTTGGCCAGGAACGCCGTGCGGTCGCCGCGCCCGGCGATGTAGTCCATCACCACCTGCGCCTCGTCCATGTTGCGCACCACCAGCCATCGCCCGCCGGCGTACTTCTCCATCTGGCTCGCCGTCGCGCGCGTCTCCTCGTGGTAATACTTGCCGTGGATGAGCGCCGTGAACCCGTCGCGCCCATAGCTCTCCACGCGCTTCCACACGTTGAGCACCGAGCCGCAGGTGGTGTCCACCACCACGCACCCGATCCCGCGCAGCACCTCGAAGTCGCGAATCGTCACGCCGAACGCGGGCAGGATCACCACGTCGGGCGCTTCGACTCCCGTGAAGTCGAACCCGCTCCCGTCGGCCAGCGAGCCAAGGAAGATGACCCCCATCTCCTTGAGCTTCGCGTTCACGTGCGGGTTGTGGATGATCTCCCCCGCCAGGAACACGCGCTTGTCCGGGAACTTGCGGCGCGTCTGGTACGCGTAGTCCACCGCGCGCTCCACGCCGTAGCAGAACCCGAACTCACGCGCGAGCCGCACCGTCACCCCGCCCGCCTCCAGCGTGTACTCCCGGGCGCGCAGCAGGTCCACCAGCTGGCCGCTGTAGTCGTGCGCCAGGGTGTCCTGGACCTCGGCCTTGAGGCCGAAGCCCTTGCGGACGTAGGTGAATCCGGGGTCGGTGGTCATCGCGGGATAGGGGAACATCGGAATCTAACGCCCGGCACCCCACGTAGGTTCTCGCGTCCCCCGCGCCGCCCCCGT
>JACQES010000025.1 GCA_016200495.1 Gemmatimonadota bacterium | reverse complement strand
GTGGGCAACCTGTCGGCGCTCGTCATCTACAAGTTCACGGGCGGCTTCAACGTCTTTCACGCCCTCGCGCTCTACAGCCTGTTCAACGTGACCATGGCGCTGCGGCCGATGCTCGTGCGCCCGCGGCCATACCAGTGGCGGCGCATCCACTACATGTGGGTGTCGTGGTCGTACGCGGGCCTGGGTGCGGCCGCCGTCACGGAGACGCTCCTGCGCGTGGTGGGACTGCCGGGCTGGATGAGCGCCGCGATCGGGACGCCGCCGGTCGTGCTCCTCGGCTGGTGGCTGATCGAGCGCCACGCGCCTGCCGCCCGCCCGATGAGCGAGGCGCGCTGATCGTTTGCGCGCCGCGCCGCTCGTCGTCCGCAGCGCGCGCGCGTGGGCGGCCAGTCGGTGCGGCCGGGCGAGCGGCGGCGGGTGGACGGCGTGCGCGCGTCCGCCGGCATCGCACCGGCCGTGGCGTCCTCAGCCCTTGATCGGCTCCACGCGCACCGCCGTCCCGTAGCAGAGCACTTCGGTCACGCCCTGCATCAGCTCGTTGGCGTCGTAGCGGATGCCGATCACCGCGTTCGCACCCGCGAGGTCGGCCTGGTGCAGCATCGTGTCGAAGGCCTGCGCGCGCGTGCGTTCGGCGAGTTCGGTGAAGAGCGAGATGTTGCCGCCGAACAGCGTCTGGAAGGTGGCGCCCATGGTGCCGAGTACCGACCGAGACCGCACCACCACGCCGCGCACCACCCCCAGCGAGATCTGGATGCGGAAGCCCGGCAGCTCGAAACCGGTGGTCGTCATCTCGTGCGGAATGTCGAGCGCCTGGGCCGGAATCGGGGTCGTCATGGCGGTGTCGGGGGCGAAGGGTCAGCGACGTGCGATGATCGTGCGCAAGCGGCCGCGTGCCACGGGAAGCTACACGTCCCGGTCGCGGATCGGCGGCGCGGGCCGCGGGCGCATGGCGACGCACCGCGAATCGCGCCATCTTGGTGCCCGTCATGTCCGCCATGATGGCGCTGCCCGGTCATCACTCCACGTGGAGCAACCCGCATGTCACCTTCCGCATCCCGCGTCACCATCCACATGGCGGCCAGCCTCGACGGCTTCATCGCGCGCAAGGACGGCAGCGTGGACTGGCTCGAGACGCCGGACTCGTATGCCGAGGGCGAGACGATGTCGCCGGAGTACGTCGTCGCCTTCCTCAAGACGATCGACTGCTACGTCATGGGCTCGCGCACCTACGAGACCGCCCTCGGCTTCGAGGCCAAGGGGCACGGGTGGGCCTACGGCGACACGCCGACCTACGTGCTCACGTCGCGGCAGCTGCCGAAGACGCGCCCGTCTGTCGCGTTCCACTCGGGCGACCTCGCGACGCTCATCAACGACCAGCTGCGGCCCAGGTACCGGAACATCTGGGTCGCGGGTGGCGGCGCCGTGGCGGGCGCATGCCTCAAGCTCGGCCTCGCCGACGAGCTGCGCTACTCGATTCTCCCCGTCGTGATCGGCGAGGGGATTCCGTTCTTCGCGGGACTCGACAAGATCGTCCCGCTCCACCTGGTCGAGGTGAGGGCGTACAAGAGTGGCATGGTGGCGCTCCGCCACGAGGTGCGACGGGAGGCCGCCGCGACGGCGTGACCTGCGCCGGCGATGGCGAGTCCGCCGGTCGCCGCCCATCTTCCGCACCATGCCATCCGGGACACCGCCGCTGCCGCGCGCGCTCCACGACCGCATCGTGGCCAGCTTCGCCGCGCAGGGCCTCATGACCACGCTCGGCGCCACGCTCGAGCACGTATCGGCGGGCGAGGTGCACATCGCGCTGCCCAACGCGCGGCGCCTCTCGCAGCAGCACGGCTTCGTGCACGCCGGCGCGATCGGGAGCATCGTGGACAGCGCCTGCGGCTATGCCGCGCTCACGCAGGCGCCGCCGGGGTGCGACGTGGTGACGGCCGAGTTCAAGATCAACTTGCTGCGCCCCGCCGTGGGCGACCGGTTCGTCGCGATCGGGCGCGTCGAGAACGCGGGCCAGCGGCTCACCGTCTGCCGCGGCGAGGTGCGCGCCTTCGTGGGCGACGCGAGTGACTTCAAGGTGATCGCACTCATGCAGGCGACGATCGCCAACATTCCCGACGACCGGGCGTAGCATGGTCGCGGGCCAAAGGCTGCGACGCGAGATCGCCACGATACACCGCGCGCGCGCGGCGCACGGCCGCCATCTGACGGCGGCCTCCCGCGAGCACCCGCATTCCCGGCACCCGCGCCTGGCGTCGCCGACCGCCGCGAGTCGATGACCTTCACCTTTCACGCACGCGTCCCCGCCGACGACACGGTCCTCGCCTGGCTCCTCGACACCGACCCGTCGCTCCGGTGGCAGGTGCTGCGCGACCTCACGGATGCGAGCGCCGAAGCGGTGGCAACGGAGCGCGCACGCGTGGCGACCGAGGGCTGGGGACGATGGCTGCTCGACCAGCAACGTCCCGACGGACAGTGGGGCGACGGCGACACCCACCCGTTCTGGTGGACCAACCTCTACACGCTGGTCTGGATGCGCGACCTCGGGCTCGACCCGGCGAGCGCGCCGGCCCGCGACGCGATCGCGCGCGTGCGTGAGCGGGTCACGTGGGGCCCCGAGTTCGGGGACTCGCCCTTCTTCGAGGGCGAGGTCGAACCGTGCATCAACGGACGTGCGCTGGCGCTCGGCGCGTACTTCGGCGTGCGCAGCGACCGGCTCGCTGACCGGCTGCTCGGCGAGCAGCTTGCCGACGGCGGGTGGAACTGCGAGGCCGAGCGCGGGTCGGTGCGGTCGTCGTTCCACACCACGCTCTGTGTGCTCGAGGGATTGCTCGCGTTCGAGCGGGCGTTCGGGACGGCGGCGGCGCTGCGCGACGCGCGCGAGCGCGCGCACGGCTACCTGCTCGAGCGGCACCTGCTGCGGCGCCGCTCGACCGGCGGGCTCATCGACGCGACGTGGACGCAGCTCGCCTTCCCGCCGCTCTGGCATTACGACGCGCTGCGCGCGCTCGACTACCTGCGCGACGCCGGCGTGCCGCGCGATGCGCGCATGGACGAGGCGCTTGCCGCCCTGCGCGCACGGCGACTGCCGGATGGCCGCTGGCCGCTCGACGTCCGTCACAAGCGCACGCTGCACCTCGCGATCGCCGGCGACGTGGGTGCGCCGAGCTGGTGGGTGACACACCGCGCGCTGCGCGTCCTCGCGTGGAGCGAGGCGCCGGCGGCCGGCGCGCGTTCGTGAATCGCGCGCGTCTCCCGTACGCCGTCGCGCTCGTCACCACCATCGCGCTGGGGCTCGCGACGCGGCGTTTTCCGGGCGCCTTTCCGTCGGTCGTGGCCACGTACGGCGGCGACACGCTCTGGGCGGCGATGGTCGTGTGGCTGCTCGCGCTCGCGTGGCCGCGCGCCACCACCGCGCGCCTGGCCACGGGCGCCCTCGCGATCGCCTGGCTCGACGAGGCGAGCCAGCTCTATCACGCACCGTGGATCGACGCCGTACGCGCCCACTGGTTCGGGGCGCTCGTGCTGGGCCATTGGTTCGTGTGGAGCGACCTGGCGTGCCATGCGGTCGGCGTCGCCGTGGCGGCCGCGCTCGACGCGTGGTGGCAACGGCGCGCCCGAAGCTCGAACGCGCGCTGAGGCCGCGTGCCGGCCGTGTCCGCGATGGCTCGACGGCGCGGCGTTCAGCGCACACTATAATGAATGAACGGAAGGTCCCGTCCGCTTCCCTTCCCCTGCCCCTCATGCCCGCGCCAGGCGAACGTCCCCTCGTCCGGATCGTCGCGATCGTGTTCGTGCTGATCCCGCTCGCGTTCGGCGCGGTGCGGTGGATCCAGACCGGGACCGATGATCGCTACCTCGTGCTGGCCACCGCCGCGATCGTGGCCAGCGCCCTCGCGTACCGCGCGACGCACGACCGGCTGCGCTCGCCGTGGGTGCGCGGCGCGCTGAGCTTCGTGCTCGCCACGGCGGCGAGCGTCGTGGTGGCGCGCATCCAGGGCGCGACGTCGATTCCAGCCGTGGCGGTGGTGGCCGTGGGGTTCGCGACGTGCACCACCGTGGCTGGCGTGCTGGGCTTCCTCGACCGCGCGGTGCCGGACGAAACCGATGACGCGGTCGGGTCGCCCGGGAGTTTGGTGGACGCCGCGTTCGCGGCCGGCATGAACGCGAAGGACTCGATGGCCGTCTTCGCCGTGTATGCGCCCGATGCGAAGGTCATGCCCGAAGGGTCGCCGACGCTCGAGGGCACGGCCTGGCATCCCGCCATCACCGACATGATCGCGGGCGGCGCGAGCGACTTCGTGCTCAACGCCACCACGGCCTACGGCGTCGGCGACCTCGCCTACCTGGTCGGCACGGCGAGCTTCAAGATGGGCGGCGCCACGCAGACCGTGAAATACGCGGAAGTGCTGCGCAAGGGCGCCGACGGCAAGTGGCGCTACGTCGTGGACATGTTCAGTGGCGTCACGCCGCCACCGGCGCCCGCGAAGAAGTAGCGATCCACGCGAGCCCGGGCGATGCGTCGCCCGTGAACACTTCGCCCTGAGGATACGCACCTGACGAGGTGACGCGCCGGCCAGCCCGGTGCGTCACCTCGTCGTGTGTGCGTCCGTGAACCCCGCACGCGCGTCCGCGGGCGTCGCGCCGCATGCAGCGATGGATGCGGCCGGCGGCGCGCCGGCTTCCGTGCGCATTCGCCTGACAGGCAGTCCACCATTCTCGCTGGTGGGGTTCCCCCTTTCCCGATATCCCACCCGGGCACGGCCCCCAATATGGGCATATCCGCGTCAGCATCCGCCTTGACCCGACAGGGAATCGCGAGGCACGCGGCCATTCGGGACATGGGATGGGCACGGCCGGACACCCACGCGGACTCCGGCGCGCGCTCGCGGGGAGGGGGACTTGATGGGCGCAACGACGCAGGAATCCGCCGCCGGCAAGGTCGCGATCACGCGCGAGAACCCGGTGGTGCACGTGCGACGCGAGCACACGCTCGAGATCGTGTCCGACTCCGGCGAGGGCGCGCAGAAGTGCGGCCAGGTGTTCGGCGCCGTGTCGGCGAAGATGGGCAACGGCGTCTGGACGGTCGAGATCATTCCCGCCGAGATCCAGCCGCCCGCGCGCGCCCCCGAGGGGGCCAGCGGCAACCGCATCCGGATCGGCTCGGGCCCCGTGACCAACTGGGGCGACCAGACGGACCTCATCGTCGCCTTCAATGAACAGGTGCTGCTCGCGCGGCACCGCCTGGGCGCGCTCGCCGACGACGCGGTGCTACTGCTCGAGGACATGTGGGCCACCCACGACGATCCCGAGATCCGCTCGGCGTGGACCGCGGGGCTCGCCGAACTGGCCACCAAGCCCTACCGCCTCGTGCTCGTGCCGATGGAGGCGATCTGCCTCACCGTCGTGGACGACGCGCGGAAGGGGAAGAACATGTTCGCGCTCGGCATGCTCGCGTGGATCTACGACCGCGACCTCGATCGCATCGACGCGCAGATCGCCCACGCCTTCCGGAAGAAGTCGGAAGCCGTGTACCAGCGGAGCGTCTCGCTCGTGCGGCTGGGGTACACGTGGGCCGCCGAGCACCTCGACTTCCGCGTGCAGGTGGCCCCCGCCCCCTCCGACCGCCCGATGGTCGTGATGAACGGCAACGAGGCGCTCGGCATGGGCGCCATCGCGAGCGGCATGGAGCTCTGCGCGATGTACCCGATCACGCCGGCCACGTCGGTGTCGCACTTCCTGAGCGAGACCTTCGAACGGTACGGCGGCATCGTGCACCAGGCGGAGGACGAGATCGCCGCCGCCGGCGTCGCGATCGGCGCGTCGTGGGCGGGCAAGGTGGCGTTCACCATCACCTCGGGCCCGGGGCTCGCGCTCAAGACGGAGTTCATCGGCCTCGCGATCATGACGGAGATCCCGCTCGTGGTCGTGGACGTGCAGCGCGGCGGCCAGAGCACGGGGCTGCCCACCAAGGTCGAGCAGTCGGACCTGCTCGCCGCGCTCTACGCGCAGCCGGGCGACGCGCCGCGCATCGTGCTCGCGCCGGCCACGATCGAGGAGTGCTTCCACGTGATGATCACCGCGCGCCGCCTGGCCGAGGCGTTCCGCACGGTCGTGTACGTCCTCTCCGACGCCAACCTCGCGACGGGCGTGCAGCCCTTTGCGCGTCCGCAGCTGGACGAGCGGTGGCAGGCCGCGCCGCTCGACCTGGGCGCGGTGCCCGCGGGCGCGAAGCCCTACGCCTGGGACAGCGCCACCGGCCTCTCGCCACGGTTCATTCCCGGCCAGGCCGGCGGGATGCACACGCTCACCGGCCTCTCGCACGACGAGGGCAGCAAGGTGGCGTACAGCGCCGGCGTCCACCAGCGCGGCTCGACCATGCGGAGCCGGAAGCTGGCCGTGCTGCAGTCGCTCCTGCGCCCGCCCGTGCCCTACGGCGCCGAGGAAGGCGACCTGCTCGTGGTCGGCTGGGGGAGCACCAAGGGGGCGATCGAGGAAGCGGTGGACCGCGCCCGCGCCAAGGGCCTCCGCGTGGCCGCGCTGCACCTGCGCTTCCTCTCGCCGCTCGAGCCCGGCCTCAAGACGATCTTCGCGCGCTTCGCCAAGGTCACCACGGTCGAGATCAACTACAGCGACACGATCGGCGATCCGTACGTCACGGCCGAGAACCGGCGCATGGGGCAGCTCGCCTGGCTGCTGCGCGCCGCGACGCTGGTGGACGTCGATTGCTGGACGCGCGTGCCGGGCGAGCCGCTCCATCCGGCCGACATCGTGACCGCCATCCACGGCATGCTCACCGCCGGAGGTGCCGCATGAGCGCCTGCGCCCTGCACGTCCTCTCCAACGACGACGACCGCGAGTTCGGCGTCAGCGACTACGAAGGCGCGCGCGCCCGCTGGTGCCCCGGCTGCGGCGACCACTCGGTGCTCACCGCGGTGGAGAAGCTGCTCGCCGCCGAGCAGCTCAAGCCCGACCAGACGGTGTTCGTCTCCGGCATCGGCTGCTCGTCGCGCCTGCCGCACTACCTCACCACCTACGGCTTCCACGGCATCCACGGGCGCG
>JACQES010000388.1 GCA_016200495.1 Gemmatimonadota bacterium | reverse complement strand
TGGCGATCCGGTCGGTGCGCGAGGCCGAGCCGGTCTTGATCTGCCCGGCGCCCGTGCCGACGGCGAGGTCGGCGATGAAGGTGTCCTCGGTCTCGCCCGAGCGGTGCGAGATCACGTTGAGGTAGCCCGCGGCGCGCGCCATCTCGATCGCCTCGAGCGTCTCGGTGATCGTGCCGATCTGGTTGACCTTGATCAGGATCGCGTTCGCGGTGCCGAGCTCGATCCCCTTGGCGAGGAACTCGGTGTTGGTCACGAACAGGTCATCGCCCACCAGCTGGCAGCGTTCGCCGAGGTGGTCGGTGAGGAGCTTCCAGCCGTCCCAGTCGGACTCGCCCATGCCGTCCTCGATGGACACGATCGGGTATTCCTTGAGCCAGCCCTCGAAGAGCTTGACCATCCCCGCCGCGTCGCGCGACTTGGCGCCCGACTTCTTGAAGACGTACTGCTTCGTCTTGCGGTCGTAGAGCTCGCTCGACGCGCAGTCGAGCGCGAGGCAGAGGTCCTTGCCCGGCTTGTAGCCGGCCTTCACGATCGCCTCGAGGACGACGTTGATCGCCTCCTCGTCGCTCTTGAGGTCGGGGGCGAAGCCGCCCTCGTCACCGACGCCGGTCGAGAGCTTGCGGCCCACGAGCACCTTCTTGAGCGCGTGGAAGACCTCGGCGCCCATGCGGAGCCCATCGGCGAAGCTCGACGCCCCCACGGGGATCACCATGTATTCCTGGAAGTCCACCGTGTTGGTCGCGTGCGCGCCGCCGTTGAGGATGTTCATCATCGGCACGGGCATCGTGCGCGCGAGCGGCCCGCCGAGGTAGCGCCAGAGCGGGAGGCCGACGTCATCGGCGGCGGCGCGCGCGGTGGCCATGCTCACGGCGAGGATGGCGTTGGCGCCGAGCTTCGACTTGTTCGGCGTGCCGTCGAGCTCGAGCATCGCGCGGTCGACGCCCATCTGGTCGGTCGCCTCCAGGCCGCGCAACGCGGGGGCGAGCTTCTCCTCGACGTTCCGCACCGCCTTGAGCACCCCCTTCCCGAGGTAGCGGCCGCCGTCGCCGTCGCGCATCTCGTTCGCCTCGTGCTCCCCCGTGGACGCGCCGCTGGGCACCGCCGCGCGCCCGAACGCCCCCGACTCGAGGAGGACGTCGGCTTCGACGGTGGGATTCCCGCGGCTGTCGAGGATTTCGCGGGCGTGGATCTGCAGGATGGCGGCCATGAGTCAGGATGAGGTGGAGAGAAGATCGTCGGATCCCGGCAGCGCGACCGGCGCCGACGGGCTGATGCCGCGCGTCGCCTTCACGCGGTCGCTGGGCAGGCTGGCGATGCCGTACTCCTGCTGGAGGCAGGCGGCGATGGCGTCGCGCGTGCGGCGTGCGAGGTCGTCGCGGTCGTCGTACGTGAGCCCGGCCGTGGGAATCGCCGGCAGGAAGTGCAGGTGCACCGTGCCCGGGGTGAGGCGCAGCGTGCCGCGCGGGTTCACCTCGCGCGCGCCGTACACGAGCGTCGGCACGATCGGCACGCCGCTCGCGATCGCGAGCACGAAGGGCCCCTTCTTGAACTGGCGCAGCGGATACTCGTCTCCGCGGGTGCCCTCGGGAAAGACCACCACGGAGACCCCCTCCCGGATGCGCTTCGCGGCGGTCTCGTACGCGGCGAACGCGTTCTTGCGGTTCTCGCGCTCGATCCACACGACCCCCCACGCGGTCGCGCCCCAGCCAAAGAGCGGCAGCGAGCGGAGCTCCGCCTTCGCCACGAACTTCTGGTGCGGCAGCACCTGGGCGAGCGCGAAGATGTCATACCAGCTCACGTGGTTGGCCACGTACACGCGCGGGTCGCTCGCCTGCAGGTGCTCGGCGCCGTGGATCTCGACCTTCGCGCCCGCCGCCCAGCACAGCCACTGGCACCAGCGCCGCGACGCGCGATCGTACGGACCGCCCGGCGTGTCGGGAATGCCGAGCAGGCGCGCGATGAAGCAGTGCAGCCCGTGAATCGTGGTGCCGATGACGAACGTGGCGAGCCCGAGGGCGGTGCGGAGCATTATGACGAAAAGTGGTCGTGCCCCCCCGGCAAATCAACGCGGCGTCCGTCACGGGAGCCGCGCACCACGCCGGGGCCAGCCGTCACCGTTCCCACCGCGGTCAGCCGGACCCCGGTCGCCGCCTCGAACGCCGCCGTGTCGAGGGCGCCGGAGGTGATCGCGAGCTCGTATTCCTCGCCGCCCGCAAGGGCGTCATCCACGGTCGCCCCCGCCAGCACCGGCACGGCGCGCACGTCGAGCTCGAGCGTGACGCCGCTCGCGGCGGCCACGTGCCGCAGGTCGGCGGCCAGGCCGTCGGAGATGTCGATGGCCGCCGTGGCCCCCCGCTCCGCCAGCCACCGCGCCGCGTCGAGCCGGGCCTCGGGATGCGCAAAACGTGCGCGAAGCGCCTCCGCGGGGCGCTCGCCGAGCGCGAAGGCCTGGAGCGCGGCCGACGGGCCGCCGAGCGCCCCGGTCACATAGATGATGTCTCCCGGGCGTGCCCCGCTGCGCCCGAGCGGCGCGCGCACGCTGCCCAGCACCGTCACCGAGAGCGTCAGGCGCGCGCCGCCGGTCGTGTCGCCGCCGACGATCGGCATCCGCGCCGCGCGCGCCGCCGCCGCGATCCCCGCGCCCAACGCCATGATGTCGCTCTGCCAGCGCGGCGGGACGCTCAACGCGACGAGCAGCCCCAGCGGGTCGGCGGCCATCGCCGCCAAGTCGGAGATCGCGGCTGTCGTCGCGCGCCACCCGATCTCCTCAGGCGTCAGCCACTCCCGCTTGAAGTGCACGTCCTCGACCGACGCATCCACGCTCACCACCAGCTGGGCGCCGCTCGGCACCGCCAGAAGCGCCGCGTCGTCGCCCAACCCCTGCGCCGTTTCACCCCACTGCGCGATGAGCGCGCGGATCGCGTCGAACTCGCGGCCGGGGCCTAGCGAGACGTGGCGCATGGGCGCTCAGCCCTCGCGAACGGCCGGCAGTTCCGCGAGCACCGGCGCCCGCAGCGACGCGGGCGCCGCGTCCCACAGGCTCGGCAGCGCCACGAGCACGTCGTCGAGCGAGATCGAGCGTGCGGAGCGCGTGCCCTGCGCCAGCTCGGCGGCGCGCCCGTGCAGCCAGGCCGCCGCGGTGCCCGCGTCGGCGCCGCTCGGCGCGTGCGCGATGAGCGCGCCCGCGAGCCCCGCGAGCACGTCGCCACTCCCGCCGGTCGCGAGCGCCGGCGTGCCCGTGGCCGTGACCGCGACGCCGCCCTCCGGCGCGGACACTACCGTGGGCACGCCCTTGAGCAGGACTGCGGCGCCGATCGTGCGCGCGAGGGTGCGCCCGATCTCGAACCGTGTCCCGAGCACGGTGGCGACGTCGGTGCCGACGAGGCGCGCACACTCGGCGGCATGCGGCGTCACGAGGGCGCGGCGCGCGCCGAGGCGCGCGCCGAGCGCCGCCGCGTCCCCCGCAAACGCGTTGAGCGCGTCGGCGTCGAGCACCGCCGGCGTCGTGTTGCCCGTTAGCAGCCGGTCCACGACCGCGCGGGCGTGCGCCTGGCCGAGCCCGGGCCCGATCACGAGGGCGTCGGCCCAGTCGACGAGCGCCGCCGCCTCGGCGTCGGTCTCGGGCCACGCCGCGCCGAGCGCCTGCGGCACGGCCGATTGCAGGACGGGCAACGACTCGCGGTGCACCAAGACCTGGACCATCCGCGCGCCCGCGGCAAGCGCGGCGCGCGCGGCGAGGATCGTGGCGCCCGCCATGCCGGGC
>JACQES010000387.1 GCA_016200495.1 Gemmatimonadota bacterium | reverse complement strand
GCCGTCGGTGATGCTGACGGTACCGGCGAGCTCGCCGAACTGGCCGCGCACGGTGGCGAACATCATGTGGCGGACGGCGAACGAGACGGCCGAGTGCGTGGGGTCGATCTGCCACGTCTGCGTGGCGCTGGGGGCAAGGGTCGTGGTCATGGTGGTGCTCCAGTGCGAAAAGGGGGTGATCTGGAGGCGCCCGGCAGGGGCGCCATGTATCTCTGAACTAAGTATCTCAGTAATGAGATAAAAAGTCAAGCCCCGGTCTTGGGCACCGTTCCGTGGAGCGCCGCGCCGGCACCGTTTGCCCGCGGGCGGCCGGCGGCGCGGCGCCGGCACCGTTCGCCCGTGGGCGGCCGACCGCGTCGCGCGGCCCGGCCGCCGGGCGGGGCCTCAGCCCTCCCGGACCGCCTTCGGCCCCATCGCCGCCGCGGCCGCCAACCCCATCTTCCGGAGCAGCGCGTGCGCCTGCTCCTGCTCCGCCGGCGACAGCCCCGCCATCGCGTCGCGGATCGCCACCGCGTGCTGCGGGAACACCTGCTTCATGAGCGCCTTGCCCTTGCGCGTGAGCGCCGCATAGCGCGCGCGCCGGTCGTTGGGGCAGGCCCGCCGCTCGATGAGGCCGCGCTCGGAGAGCCGGTCCACGATGTAGGTGACCCCGCCGCTCGAGACGAGCACCCGCTTCTGTACCTCGCCCAGCAGGAGCGGCCCCTTGTGGTGGAGCAGCTCGAGCACGCCGAACTCCGCCACCGTGAGCTCGGAGCGCGCGATGTCGGCCGCCGAAAGGGCGCCCACCGCCTGCGCGGCCCGCGAGAGCACGACCCAGAGGGCGAGCGCGCGTTCCTCGGCTTCGCCGTAGCGCGGCGTTTCGTCGTCCGCCGTCCGGGCGGTGGAGGGGCTGGCCATGCCGGAATGTCCACGTCCCACGGCCGTCGCGCAACACGGGGGCGGGGCGGAGGGCACCCGGTGGGGGCGCTTAGATTTGCCCGCCATGTCCTCCGTTCGCGACGTGATCATCATCGGCGCCGGCCCCGGCGGCGGGTCGGCCGCGTGGCACCTGGCCCGCCTCGGCGCGTCGGTGCTCGTGCTCGAGAAGCAGGCGCTGCCGCGCTACAAGCCGTGCGGCGGCGGCGTCGGCCCCGAGGTGCGGGGCTGGTTCGACATCGACTTCACCCCCGCGGTGTCGGCGTACGTGGATGCGGTGCGCTACACCTGGAACATGGGCGAGCGCGTGGACGCGCCGCTCGAGTTGCGCGAGCCGCTCTGGATGGTGCGCCGCGACATCTTCGACCATCACCTGATCTCGGCGGCGGTGGCCCGGGGCGCGGCGCTGCGCACCGGCGAAACGGTGCAGGCCATCGCGCGCGAGGGAGCGACCTGGCGCGTCACCACCGATCAGGGCACGCATCACGCGCGCCTGCTGATCGGAGCGGACGGCGCCAAGGGACAGATCGCCAAGTGGCTCGGCCTCGCCAAGCGGCGGGTGGTGATCGGGGGGGCGATCGAGATCGAGATCAACGCCCCCGTGCCGGAGCCGAACGTGGCGCACTTCGAGTTCGGCATGGTGGCCAACGGCTACCTGTGGAACTTCCCCAAGAAGGACTGCCACTCGATCGGGATCGGCGCGTGGGGCCAGAAATCGGTGGACCTGCGCACGCCGCTCGCCGCGTACACGCGCTACTTCGGCCTCTCGATGGAGGGCGTGAAGCAGCACGGGCATCCGCTCCTGCTCTGGCAGGGGAACTCGGTGCTGCACGCCGACGGCGCGCTGCTCTGCGGCGAGGCCGCGGGGATCGTGGACCCGTTCACGGCCGAAGGGATCCGCCCGTCGCTGTTCACGGGGATGTGCGCGGCCGAGGCGGGGATGGCCTGGCTCAAGGGCGACGCATCGGCGCTCGCCAAGTACTCGAAGCGCGTGGCCGACGAACATGGCCGCGACATGAAGTGGGCCGCGCGCGTGGCCAAGGCGTTCTACGCCGTGCCACGCCTCGCCTACAGCGTGGGGGTCACGCGCCCGTCCGCGACGCGCACCATGGGCCGGCTCCTGACCGGCGAGCTCAAGTGGCACGAGGTCGCCCCGCGGGCCCTCAAGCGCCTCGTCTCGCCGGGCGCCTTGCTATCTTCCTGATCCCCACCCGTTCGGGTGGGGCTGACGTCCTTCCACAGCATTCCAGACGCGGTCTTCATATATGTCCGATCCCGCTCGCACTCCCGTCATCGTCGGCGCCGCCCGGACGCCGATCGGCAAGTACCTGGGCGCGCTCAGCTCGTTCAGCGCGCCGGAGCTGGGCGCGCTGGCCATCAAGGCGGCGCTGGCCCGGAGCGGCGTGAACGCGGCCGACGTGAACGAGGTGATCATGGGCCACGTGCTGCAGGGGGGCACGGGGCAGGCGCCGGCGCGACAGGCCGCGCTCAAGGCGGGGATTCCGGCCGGCGTCTCGGCCCTGACGATCAACAAGGTCTGCGGCTCGGGGCTCAAGGCGGTCATGCTGGCCTCGCAGGCGATCCGCGCGGGCGACGCCGAGGTGATCATCGCCGGCGGGCAGGAGAGCATGAGCAACGCGCCGCACTACGTGTACGGCATGCGCGGCGGCGTGAAGATCGGCGACCAGACGATGGTCGACGGGATGATCAAGGACGGCCTCTGGTGCGCGACGTGCGGCGTCCACATGGGCTCGCACGCGGAGTACACGGCCACCAAGGCGACCATCTCGCGCGAGGCGCAGGACAAGTTCGCGGCCGAGTCGCACGCGAAGGCGATCGCGGCGCAGCAGGCGGGGCGGTTCAAGGCCGAGATCGTGCCGGTGGAGATCGCGGGGCGGAAGGGCCCGACGGTGGTGGACACCGACGAGGGACCGCGCGCGGACACGACGGCCGAGACGCTCGCCAAGCTCAAGCCGGCGTTCCCGTCCAAGGATGCGGGCAACCTGTCGGTGACGGCGGGCAACGCGAGCTCGCTCAATGATGGCGGCGCCGCGCTGGTGGTGACGTCGCAGGCGTACGCGACCAGGCACGGCCTGACGGTGCTCGGCCGGATCACGGGCTACGGCACGGGCGGCGTGGAGCCGCGCGACCTCTTCTTCGCCCCGATCGTGGCCGTGCAGCGCCTGATGGCGAAGATGGGCCGCACGATCGGGGACTACGACCTGATCGAGGCGAACGAGGCGTTCGCGTCGCAGTCGCTGGCCGACGGCGCGGGGCTGGGCTGGGACTGGTCGCGCGTGAACGTGAACGGCGGCGCAATCGCGCTCGGGCACCCGATCGGGGCGAGCGGCGCGCGCGTGCTGGTGACGCTGCTGCACGCGATGGCGGACCGCGGCGCGACGCGCGGCCTCGCGACGCTGTGCCTGGGCGGCGGCGACGCGGTCGCGCTCGAGGTCGAGCGCGCGGGCTGAGCCGGCCGACGCCGGGAGGGGTGATGGACGCGGCGGCGGTGGAGCGCGTCTTCGTGGACGACGGCGGCCGGTTGCACTGGCCGTTCCGTCTCGGCGTCTTCGTGCTCTTCACGATCGGCGCGCTCATCACGCTGACCGCGCTCGCGTATCCCGCGGTGGCGGCGGCGCTCGACGTCGTGGGGGTCCGGCTGATCGCGTGGCCGTGGCTCTCGCTCGGGGCGGTGGCGGCGGCGCACTGGCTGATGAAGACGCAGGCCGACAAGACTCTCGCGTGGGCCGACGTGGGACTGACGCGCGCCGACGCACGGCCGGCGCTGATGGCCGGCGGACTCGCGCTGGGCGCGGGCGCGATCGTCGTGCCGTCGCTGTTGCTGGTGCTCGTGGGATGGCTCGCCTTCCTGCCCGAGTCGGCGGGCGACTGGGGGACACTCGTCTCGACGGCGCTGCTCGTGCTCGCGCCGGCGGCGCTGCACGAGGAACTCCTCTTCCGCGGCTACGGCTTCACGGTGCTGCGCGAGCGGCTCGGGTGGGCCGGGGCGATCGCGGTGACGAGCGTGG
>JACQES010000386.1 GCA_016200495.1 Gemmatimonadota bacterium | reverse complement strand
GTGCCGGTGCCCGAACTCGTCCTCAAACCGCGTGGCGATGCGCAGCCGCCGGTAGCCGTTCACGGCACCGCGCACCCCCCACTGGATGAAGTTGACCGAGCTCGCCGCCAGCACCCCCGCCGCGAACCCGCCCGCGATCACGGCACCCCCCGCCGCGATGCCACCCGCCACGAGCGCGAGGTGCTTCGTCCGCCGGCGCACGAACCGCTCGCCGTAGCGCCACGCCGCGAACTCCGGCCGCTGCGGCGCGCCGATCCGCACGAGGTCGATGCCGTCGCCCGCGCGTGCGAGCCCGACCTCGTCGGTGGTGACCCGCTTCTTTGTGTCGCGGTAGAGCCGCTCCGCCGCCTCGATCGCCTCCCAGCGCTCCTCGAGGGGCGAGAGGTTCCACTGCTTGCACGCCGGGCACACGACCCACAGGCGTCCCTTGGCCGCGTCGAACGCGAGGCGCCGCCCCACGGGGAAGGCCTCGAGCGTCTCGTTCGCGCCCAGGTCGGCGTTGCAGGCGATGCAGCGGGTGAACATGCGGGGGAACCGGGCGGCGCGGTGCCGACGCGGGCACGCGCGCCCGACGTCGACCTGAGGATCCTACGTGCCGCCGCGCGCGCGAGTTCCGGCGATCAGGCCCGCGGCCGGTACTTGCCCCACCTCGCCGCGAGCGTGGCCGAGACCTCGCCCACCGTGGCGCGTGCCTTGACCGCCTCGATGATGAGCGGCATCAGCTGAGGCGCCGCGGCGCCCGCCACCGGCGCCACCACGGCCTGCGCCGCCTCCCCCAGCGCCGCGAGCGTGCGCTCCACCTGCGCGTTGTCGCGCGCCGCGCGCATCGCCCGCACGCGCGCGACCTGCGCCTGCTCGAGCTGCGAGTAGTCGGGCACCGGCACCATCGGCGGGTCCTGCCCGTCGGCGAACTTGTTGATGCCGATGATGGTGGTGCTGCCGTTCTCGACCTTGAGCTGGCACTCGTAGGCGCTCTTCGCGATCTGCTCCCCGAGGAAGCCGTTGGCGATGGCCTTGGCCGCACCGCCCATGGCCTCGACCTCCTCCACCAGTTCGCGGGCGCGGCGCTCGAGCTCGTCGGTGAGGTGCTCGACGTAGTAGCTCCCGGCGAGCGGATCCACCGTCTGCGCCACGCCGCTCTCGTACGCCACCACCTGCTGCGTGCGGAGGGCGAGCGTCGCCGCCTCGGCCGTCGGCAGCGCCAGCGCCTCGTCGTACCCGTTGGTGTGGAGCGACTGCGTGCCGCCCAGCGTCGCGGCGAGCGTCTGCACGGCGACGCGCACGACGTTGTTGAGCGGCTGCTGCGCCGTGAGCGTCACGCCGCCCGTCTGCGTGTGGAAGCGCAGCTTGGTGCAGGCGTCGCTCGCGCCGAACGTCTCGCGCATCAGGCGCGCGTAGAGCCGGCGCGCGGCGCGGAACTTGGCGACTTCCTCGAAGAGGTCGTTGTGGCAGGCGAAGAAGAAGCTCAGGCGCGGCGCGAACGCCTCGAGGTCGAGCCCGCTCGCGATCGCCCGGCGCACGTACTCGAGTGTGTTGGCCATCGTGAACGCGACTTCCTGCACGGCGGTCGCGCCGGCCTCGCGGATGTGGTAGCCCGAGATCGAGATCGGGTTCCAGCTGGGACACTCCGCCGCGCAGAAGCGGAACGTCTCCGCCACCAGCGCGAGCGACGGCTCGGGCGGAAAGACGTACGTCCCGCGCGCCACGTACTCCTTGAGGATGTCGTTCTGGATCGTGCCGCTGATCTTGGCGCGCGGCACCCCCTGCTCCTCCGCGCACACGACGTACATCGCGAGCAGGATTGCCCCGGTCGCGTTGATCGTCATGGACGTCGAGACCTTGTCGAGCGGGATCCGGTCGAGCAGCGCGTGCATGTCCTCGACCGAGTCGATCGCCACGCCCACGCGTCCCACCTCGCCCTGCGCGAGCGGCGCGTCGGAGTCGAGCCCCATCTGGGTCGGCAGGTCGAACGCGACCGACAGCCCCGTCTGCCCCGCGTCCAGGAGCATGCGGAACCGCTCGTTGGTCTCGGCGGCCGTGCCGAAGCCGGCATACTGCCGCATCGTCCAGAGCCGTCCCGTGTACATCGTCGGCTGCACGCCGCGCGTGTACGGGAACTGGCCCGGGTCGCCCAGGTCGCGCGCGTAGTCGAGCGGCGCGTCGGCCGGGCGGTACACGGGCGCCACCGGGATGCCGGCGGGGGACAGGCGTTCGGTGGAACCCTTCGCGGGGCGCGCGACGTCGGTCATGGGAGGGCGGGAAGCGGGGCGCGGCGCGCGATGGGGCACGTGCGGGTCACGCGGCAGGGCGCCCGGTGCGGGCGCCCCACGCGCGCGCGGCGATCAGACGGCCGCGAGGTGGCCGCCGAGCACCTTCTCGGCCAGGTCCACGTCGAGCTTGCTGCCCATGTACAGCGGGGTCCGCTGGTGGAGTTCGGTGGGCAGGATGTCCATGATGCGCTGGTGGCCATCGATCGCGCGCCCGCCGGCCTGTTCGCAGATGAACGCGAGCGGGTTGGCCTCGTACAGCAGCCGCAACTTGCCGCGCGGCGTCTTGGCGTTGGCCGGATACACGAAGATCCCGCCGCCGAGGAGGTTGCGGTGGAAGTCGGCGACGAGCGAGCCGACGTAGCGCACGTTCATCGGCGTCCGGTCGCCCTCGAGGCCGCGATAGTGGCGCATGAGCGTCTTCACGTCGTCCGCCCAGATCGCCTCGTAGGAGTCGTTCACCGAGAGGAACTTCCCGCGCTCGGGCATCCGGATGTTCGGGTGCGAGAGCAGGAACTCGCCGATGGATGGGTCGAGGGTGAAGCCGTGCGCGCCCTGGCCCGTGGTGTACACGAGCATCGTGCTCGAGCCGTAGATGACGTAGCCCGCCGCCACCTGCCGGCGCCCGGGCTGCGTGAGGTCCTCGAGCGTGCCGCGCCGCCCGGGCGAGACCTTGCGCACGATCGAGAAGATCGTGCCGACGGGCACGTTCACGTCGATGTTCGACGAGCCGTCGAGCGGGTCGAAGAGGAGCGCGTAGTTCCCCGTCTTGAACTTCTCGGGGATCGGGATCATGTCCGGCTCCTCCTCCGACGCCATGCAGCAGAGGCGGCCGCCGTGGTCGAGGGCCTTGATCATGATCTCGTTGGAGATCACGTCGAGCTTCTGCTGCACCTCCCCCTGCACGTTCTCGTGGTCGGTTTCGCCGAGGATGTCGGCGATGCCCGCCATGCGCACCTTGCTGGCGATCATCTTCGCGGCGAGCGCGAGGTCGTACAGGATGCCCGAGAGCTCCCCCGTGGCGTCGGGGTGGAGGCGCTCCTGCTCGATGATGAAGCGCTCGATCGTGACGACCGACGTGGAGGTGTGAGTGACCACGCTAGGGTTCCTTCACAAGGGGTGGGCCTGCTCGGTCCGGGGCCGCGAGGCGCCGGGCGGCGAATTGTCGGGCGTCCACTTCGTACCGGTTGCCCCGGTAACCGCGCCGGAGCGATTCCAGAATGTAACGCGCCGGGAAGAGGACGTCCTCCGCCCACTGATGCACATGTCGTGCCTCGTGGAGGAGCAGTTCGGGGTCCCATGGGGCGCCCGGCGCCAGCCAGACCGTCCGGCCGAGGGTGATGCCCGTCACCGTGGCGACGCCGAGACACCAGCCCCCCACCCGCGGGGGCAGGCCGCCGCGTCGCCAGCGCACGCCGGCCAGTTCGGGCCACGCCGCTGCGAGGGCGGGCGGCAGGGCATCGGGACGGCCGAGCAGCAGGCGCATGCCGGGAGGGTAACGGCGCGCCACGCGCGGGGGAACGGAACGCCCGCGTCAGGGCCGCGGCGGCACCTCCCACCGCTCGCCCCCGGCTTCGGCGGTGATCACGCGCCCGTCGGTGCGGACGACGATCGTCCCCGCGCGGTCGGTGCGCAGCACCTGCGCCCCGGCGCGCGCCAGCGCGTCGAGCGTGCCGGCGTTCGGGTGCCCGTACGTGTTGATGCGCCCCACGGAGATCACCGCCAGGCGCGGCGCCACCGCGTCGAGGAGCGCGGGCGTGGTGCTCGTGCGCGACCCGTGGTGGCCGACCTTGAGCACGTCGGCCCGGAGCGCGGTGTCGTCGTGCGCGCGCAGCCAGGCTTCCTCGCCCCCTTCGGCGTCGCCGGTGAGGAGGAACGACACCGCGCCGTAGCGGACGCGCACCACGACGCTGGCCTCGTTCGCGTCCTGCTGCTGCGTCACCCAGGCCGAATCGGGCGCGAGCACCATGAAGGCGACGCCGTCGATCGTGCGCGTGTCGCCGGGGTGCACGCGCTGCCAGGCGGTGCGTTGCGCGCGCGCCACCGTGAGCAGGCGCCGATAGCCGGGGGTCGGACCGACCCACGCGCCGTCCCACAGCTCGTCGGCTCCGAGTTGCGCGAGGACGGCGGCCGCGCCGCCCACGTGGTCGGCGTGCGCGTGCGAGAGCACCAACAGTCGCACGCGCTCGGCGCCCGCCCGCTTGAGGTACGGCACCACGGTGCGGGCGCCCGCGTCGCCGCCGGGCCACTCGCGCCCCGCGTCCATCACGACCCACTGGCCATGCGGCGTGCGCAGCGCGAGGGCGTCACCCTGCCCCACGTCAATCACGTGGAGTTCGAGCGACCCGGTCCCGGCCGTCGCGGTCGTGGCGCCGGGGCGCGGCCACCAGACGCAACCGGCGAGGGCCGCGAGCGCGAGGATGGCCGGACGCGCCGGCCAGCGGCTCACGCACGCCACCACGGCCGCGACCGCCGCGAGCGCCGCGCACGCGGCCACTCCCGCGCCCGGCGCGATCGCGAGGCTCCCGCCCGGCACCGCAGCCCCCGCCGCCGCGATCCGGTCGAGCATGGCGAGCAGCGGATGCGCGCTCGACGCGAACAGCCGGCCCACCGGACGCAGCCACGCCCCGAACAGCGCCAGGAAGAGCGCCGGCTGCACGAGCCCCATCACCGGCGCCGCGACCAGGTTGGTGAGCGGGGCGATGAGCGACAGCCGCCCGATCTGCCACGCGACGAGCGGCGCGGTGACCGCCGTCGCGACCACCGACGTGAGCGCCTCCCGCGCCACGGACCGCTTCCAGCCGCGCAGCGCGCGCGGCAGCACGCGCGGCGCGAGCGCCCCCGTCG
>JACQES010000372.1 GCA_016200495.1 Gemmatimonadota bacterium | reverse complement strand
GGCGCTCGCCGCACGCATCCGCGAGATGTCGGTGACGGTAACGGAACACGATTCGCTGCAGCGCTTCGTGCGCGGGGCCTTCACGCGCGCACAGCGCGCCGGACTCGCGTTCTCGTCGCTCGCGCTGGACTCGCTGTTCTGCGACCGCACGCGGTGCGTGTTCGGCGACACCGTGCAGTCCTACTATTTCGACGAAGACCACCTCTCGGTTGCCGGGGCGCAACGCGCCGCGCTCAGCGTGCTGCCGCGGCTCGCGCGCGCCGCGGGCGCGATACCCGAGGCCCCCGCGCCGCGCGCCGATACGCGCACGCCGGCGGTCAGGGCCCCCGCGCCGCGCGCCGATACGCTCACGCCGGCGGTCAGGGCCCCCGCGCCCCCTCCCACCGGTACACGACGCCCCCCTTCATCACGAACACCACGCGCCGGAGCGCCGTGATGTCGGTCGCGGGGTCCCCGTCCACCGCGATCAGGTCGGCCTCGTAGCCGGGCGCGATGAAGCCGAGGCGGTCGCCCATGCCGATGGCGCTGGCGGCCATCGAATTGGCGGAGATGAGCGCCTGCGTCGGTGACATGCCGCAGTGCTCGACGCGCCCGATCAACTCCTCGACGTTCCGCCCGTGCGCGCCCGCGGTGGCGTCCGTGCTGAAGACCACGTTCGCGCCGCGCGCCTCGGCGGCGTAGCGGCAGACCTCGAAGTCGCGCGGCAGGTCGTCGAGCATGGTCTTCATCCCCTGCGGCGTGTAGTTGCCGACGCCGAGGTAACGGCCCTGGTTGGCGATGTAGTTCTGCACCACGAGCCCGACCTGCGGGCTGAGGAAGGCGCCGTACGAGGCCGCGGCGGCGATCTCGTCGCGCGTGGCGTAGGTCATGTGCTCGATCTGCGTGCAACCGGCGCGCGCGGCGACCTCGACTTGCGCGCGGTACGCGTGCACCATGCTGCGCAGTCCGAGCCTCTTCGCCTCGCCGCAGAGCGCGGCGAGCTGCGCGAAGGTGAGCGTGGGGCGCGCGCCGACGCGCTGGCTCGTCGAGGCGAAGATCTTGACCAGGTCGGCGCCGTCGGCCTTGCGGGCGCGGACGAGCGCCCGGAGCGAGTCGAGCGACGGCGTCGCGTCCCCGCGCCCGACGATGGGGGCGAGCGAGGTGAGGATGCGCGGCGCCGGCAGGCCGTGGTCGCGCACGATGTCGCGCACCGGCCGCTCCGACGGATCACCGACGGTCTGCGCCGTGGTGACGCCGCCGCGCAGCGTCTCCCACGCCGCCAGCGCGATGCCGAGCGCCTGGTCGGCCGCGCTCTCCTTCTCCGTCGCGATGCGCCCCGCCCGGTCGAAGTGCGAGTCGAGGTGCACGTGCGTGTCGATCAGGCCGGGCAGGAGCGTGTAGCCGCGCAGGTCGACCACGCGGGCTGCCGCGCCGTTCGCCGCATCGATCGAGGCGATCTTGCCGTCGAGAATGAGCACGCGCGTGGCGCCGAGCGAGCCGCCGCGCCCATCGAGCGCGTGATCGGTGAGCAGCAGCACCGCGCCGGGTGGCGACGGGGGCGGAACGGGCGTGACCTGCGCGCCCGCCGGCGCGGCGCCGACGGCCACGCCGACCGCGCCCGCGGAGAGGGCGCCGAGCGCGAGGCTCAGGGCGACGGCGTTAGCGAGACGCCTCACGCCGAGGCCTCGGGTGCGGCGCCGCGCCGCTGCACCAGGCCGATGATCCACCACGCGATCGCGCACGGCACCCCCACGAAGACGAATTCGAACGGCCAGAGATTGTGCGACGTCGGATCGTGCGCGGTGTCCCACCCGACGCGGATGGCCACGAACGCCCACGGCACCGCAGGCACGAAGCTGAGTGCGGTCCAGCGCCCGCGCGCGCGCTTCGCGTGCCGGCGCGCGAAGGCGAACGCGGCCAGCGTCACCCCCACGGCGAGCAGCACGCTGAAGCCGACGTCGCCGCCGCTCGCGGAGCGCGCGAGCGCGGCGGGCGCCTGCACGAAGGCGCTCACGCGCCAGGCAACTCGATGGCGGCCTGCCCGGCCGCCTTGCGCTTCGCGTTGAGCGCGGTGAGTCCGGCACCGGAGAGGGCCCGCCACTTGCCGAGCACCTCGTCCGCCTGCGCCTTGGCGCGCGTCACCGCCGCCGCCTGCGCGGCCGTCGGTGCCATCTCCGCGCCCTGCATCGCCATCGCCGCCGCCATGAGCGCGTTGCTCGCGGCCTCGAGGTTGAGCGCGGGCGGGCCACCGCGCCGCCGCGCCCGCCCGCTGCGCTGGTCGGCCGGGGCGATCGAGTCGATCTGCGCGCGCAGCTGGTCGGCGTCGGCGCCGCCGGCGCGAGCGAGCGCGGCCGAGAGACCGCGCGCCTGCGTGAACGCCGCGTGCGTGCTCACGGCCGCGTCGTAGGCCTGGCGCGTGAGCGCGTTCAGCCTGGCGAGGGCGGCCGCCGGCGTCTTCACGCGCGGATCAAGCGTGAGGTCGAGCGGCTGCGTGACCGACGTGCCGTCGACCGTGATGCGCACCGTATAGCGGCCCGGCGGGGCCCAGGGGGCGTTGGCCGGCTGCCAGGTGTGATGCGGCACGGCGCCGTTCGCGTCCTCGTCGCCCTGGTCGTTCACGTCCGCGATCGGGAGTGGCGTGAGGCGCATGTCCCAGCTGAAGCGATGCATCCCGGCCCCGGCGGACACGAGCATCTGCGGCGCGAGCCAGTAGAGGGGCAGGCCGCAGCCCGTGGCGGTCGGCTTCACGCGACAGACGCGCGTGTCGTAGCCCGTGAGGTCGACGCCGGGGTCGGGGTCGAGGCGCGGCTCGGTGCTCGCATGGCTGCGCACCACCTTCCCGCTCGCGTCGAGGATGTCGATCGTCACGACGCGCGCGTTGCCCGGCAGGTAGTAGTCGATGAGCGCGCCCGGCGGCGGGTTCTCCCCTGCGGGCACCTCGGGCGGCCAAGGCGTGGGCTCGTTGCCGCCATGGCGGACGCGCACCGCCACGAGCGGCTTGACCAGCGCGGGCCGCTGGGCGCGCTCGGCGGCGAGCAGCAGGGCGCGCTGGCGCAGCGGCGTGAGGTTGTCGAGGATCCAGAAGCCGCGTCCGTGCGTGCCGGCCACGAGGTCGGCGCAGAGGCAGGTGGAGTCGTCCTTGACCTGCAGGTCGCGGATGGCGATGGCGGGCATGTCGAGGCGCAGCGACTGCCAGTGGTCGCCGTCATCGTACGAGACCCACACCTGCGCATCGGTGCCGGCATAGAGCAGCCCCGGCACGCGCGGGTCCTCGCGGATCGTGTTCGCGGCCGCGCCGGCGCTCAGGCCGGTCGAGATCTCGGTCCACGTGGCACCGCCGTCGTGCGTGCGCCAGAAGCGCGGGGTGCGGTCGTCGATGCGGATCGTGTTGGCGGCGGCGTACGCGGTCTTCGCGTCGTGGTGTCCCGCCTCGAGGTTGTAGATGCGCGTCCACGGCTTGATGGCGTTGGGCGTGACGTCCTTCCAGTGCGCGCCGCCGTCGGTGGTCACCTGGATGAGGCCATCGTCGGTGCCCGCCCAGATCACCTTGCCGTCCTTCGGGGTGAGCGCGAGCGCGGTGATCGCCCCGATGGGACTCGGCGTCACCGTGCTCGCGTACTTGCCCGCGCTCGCCGGCGGCGTCCACGCCTGGCGCGCGAGGTCGCCCGAGATGCGCGCCCATGTGGCGCCCTTGTCGGTCGACTTCCAGACCGCGTTCGACGCGTAGTACATCGTCTGGTGGTCTATCGGGCTGAACAGGATCGGCATCGTGCGGACGTTGCGGTTGTAGCGCTCGCCCTTGGGGCCAGTGGCCGTCATGTCGGGCCCGACGAACGTGGTCTGCCCCGTGCGCCGGTTGAACAGCGACACGCCGCTCCGCATCGAGCCGTAGACCATGTCCGCGTCCTTCGGGTCGGGCGCGGCGATGCCGTATTCCTGGATGTTGACCGGGTGCCAGTCGTGGAAGGTGATCTCGCCGTCGTTCGAGCGGCTGTCCACGCAGGCCGAGCCCGAGTCCTGCTGGCCGCTGCAGACGCGATAGGGAAAGTTGAAGTCGGTCGTGACGTGGTACATCGCGGCCGTGGGCTGCGTGTACCAGTTGCTCCACGAGGCGCCGCGGTTGGCCGACACCACGCCCCCCTGGTCGGACACGGAGAGGATGATGTCCGGGTTGTTCGGGTTGATCCACGCCTTCTGGTAGTCGTCGCCGCCCGGCGCGCCGCGCACGGCCGACCAGCTCTTGCCCGCGTCCTCGGTGCGCCAGAAGACGGTGCTCGACGAATACACGACGTTCTCGTTCTTCGGGTCGATCGCGAGCGTCGGCAGGTCACCGCCGCCGATGCGGCCGAGGGGGCGCGCGTCGATCCAGGCGCCAGAGTTGCCGGCCGCCTGCGCGTTCGCGGCCGTGAGCATCGTCCAGTGCGCGCCGCCGTCGGGCGACGTGTAGAACCCGACCGGGCCCGACTGCCCCGTCGGCGTGGCCGACGCGACCATCGCGTAGAGCCGCTTCGGGTTGCTGGGCGCGAGCGCGATGTTCGCCTGCAGCACCGTGGGCAGCCCGGTGCTCACCGGCGACCAGCTGGCGCCGCCGTCCACGGACTTGAAGATGCCGTTGCCCCCGCCGCCGAAGCCGCCCCCCTCCCAGAAGGCCTGCTGCTGCTGCCAGAGCGTGGCATAGACGGTGTTGGGGTCCGACGGGTCGATGCGCACGTCGTTCGCGCTCGTGTACTCGTCGCGGTAGAGCACCTTGGTCCAGCTCCTCCCGCCGTCGAGCGAGCGGAACACGCCGCGCTCCTCGTTCGGGCCGTACGGGTGCCCGAGCGCCGCGACGAACACGCGGTCGGGATTCCGCGGGTCGACGTCGATCATCGCGATCATCTGCGAATCGAAGAGGCCCACGGGCGTCCACGTCTTCCCCGCGTCGGTGGACTTGTAGACGCCATGCCCCGTCGCGAGGTCGGGCCGGATGATCCCGGCGCCGGTGCCCACGTAGATCACGTTCGGGTCCGACGGCGCCACGGCGATCGCGCCGATCGAGCCCGTCTTCTCCTTGTCGAAGAGCGGCACCCAGGTCGAGCCGTAGTCGGTGGAACGCCACACGCCACCGTCATCGAAGCCGATGTAGAAGACGTTCGGCTGGCTCGGCACGCCGGCCAGGGCGCGGGCGCGGCCGGCGCGCGTGGGACCGATCGAGCGCCAGTGCATGGCGCTGGCGGGATCGAGCGACTGGGCCCGCGCGCTCGGCGCGGCACCGGCGAGGGCAGCGAGGACCAGCGGAAGCGAGCGGGCAAGACGCACGGGCAACCCCATGGTGGAGGCGATGACGCGGACGATGGCGGGAGGGTGGCCCCTCCCCGAGCGGAATCTACGGGACGATGACGCGCTGCCCGCTCGCCTTCAACTGGTCGTTGAGCGCGGCGAGGTCGCGGTCGAGGAAGGCCTTGATCTCGGGCTTGGCGGCGAGCCACTGCTGGTGCAGCACCCCCTGCACGTCCTTCTGCGGCTGCGTGGGGGCGAAGTCGGTGAGGCTGAGCACGCCGGCCAGGTAGGTGAGCTGCTCGGCGAGGCGCACCGGACGGCGGTTGAAGTCCTGGCCGCGACCCGTCGTGGTCATCTGGAAGAGCTTCCCCTCGACGGCGAGCAGCTTCTGTTCCGTGGTCTCGATCACCGGGATGAGCGCGGCGTCGAGCCCCTTGGTGCTCGCGAAAGCCTTGAGCGCGCCCAGCTGCTGGCGCACCACCTCGAGCTGGTTGATCTGGTCCACGATCTCGTTCAGCTCGCGCGCGATCGTGCGCTCGAGCTCGAGCTGCTCGGCGATCGTCGCCTCGGAACCGCCGGACTGCGGGTCCTTGAGGATCACGAGCGGCTGCGACTGCGTCTCGCCGTTTGCCGAGAGCGTCACGGTGTAGCGACCGGGCGGCTCGAGGATCGCGAAGCGACCGACCCCGGGCGCGGGCTTGCCCGACGGCGGCACCTCGTACCACGGCGACGACGGCGGGCTCGCGCGCAGCAGCGCCTGGTGCGTGAGTTCCGAGTTCAGGTCCCACCAGGTGCGGTTGAGCCCCGCCGTGCCCGGCACCTTGAGCGTGCGCACGACGGCGCCGCTCGCATTCGCGATCGTGAGCGTGACCGAGTCCTTGCTGGCCGTCTTGAGCCAGAAGTTGATCGGCGCGCCGTCGGGCGGGTTCTCGCCGGCCACGATGTCGTCGAGCTCGGTGAACGGGCCTTCGACGGGCCGGAAGCGGTACTGGTCGCGCGGCTTGAGCAGCACGACCGGCTTCTGCACCTGCTCGGCCGTCAGCTGCCTCAGCGGGGTGATGTCGTCCAGGATCCAGAAGCCGCGGCCGTAGGTGGCGATCACGAGGTCGTTGAACCGCTCCTGGATCACGATCCAGTACACGGGGGCGTGCGGCAGGTTGTTCTGCAGCGGCTGCCAGTCCTCGCCGTCGTTCCAGCTCACGTAGAGGCCGTTCTCGGTGCCGGCGTAGAGCAGCCCCTTCCGCACCGGGTCCTCGCGCACGACGTGCACGTACGAGAGCGGACTCTTCGGGATCCCGCGCACGATCGGCTTCCACGTCCTGCCGTAGTCGGTGGTCTTGTAGATGAACGGGTCGCGGTTGTTCATCTGGTGCCCGTCCACGGACATGTACGCCGTGCCCGCGTCCCACTTCGACGGCTCGATGTTGGAGATCGTTCCCCACTCCATCATCCCCGTCACGTTGGCGGTCACGTTGGTCCACGTGGCGCCGTTGTCGCGCGTCACGTGCACCAGCCCGTCGTTCGTGCCCGCCCAGATGAGCCCCTTCTGCAGCTTCGACTCGGCGATCGCGAACACGACGCCGGCGTACTCGACGCCGATGTTGTCCGGCGTGAGGCCGCCCGAGATGCGCTGGCGCGACTTGTCGTTGCGCGTCAGGTCGGGCGAGAGCTCGCGCCAGTGGTTGCCGCCATCGGTGGTGACGTGGACGTGCTGGCTCCCCGTGTACACCGTGTTGTGGTCGTGCGGGCTGATGAGGAGCGGGAACTGCCAGACGAACCGGTACTTGAGCGAGTCGGCCGGCCAGCCGGTCGTCTGCTGCGGCCAGACCTCCACCTGCTGCGCGATGTTGGTGAACCGGTTCCACTTGACCATCACGCCGCCGCCGGCGCCGAACCCGGCGCCGCTCGACCAGACGAGCGAGGTGTCCACCGGATCCGGCGTCGCCCAGCCATCCTCGCCACCGCCCACCGTGCGCCACAATCCGCGCCAGATGTCCTGCTTGGGCCCGTAGTAGTGCGGCACTTTGGAGTTGCTGGGCCCCATCACGCTGGGCCCATCCTGCCGGTTGCCGTAGAGGTTGTACGGGATCATGTCATCCACCATCACGTGGTACATCTGCGCGATGGGGAGCTCGATGCGGTGCCACTCGCGGCCGCGCGTCGTGGTGATCGACACGCCGCCGTCGTGCGCGACGATGAACCGGTTGCCGTTCGACGGGTCGAACCAGACGTCGTGATGGTCGCCGCGCGGGATCTGCGCGTCGGGGAGGTCGATGATGTTCTTGCCGCCGTCGAGCGTCTTGGTCCAGTCGGCGGCGAGGAAGTACGCCTCGTCGGCGTTGTCGGGCTCGACCCCCATGCGGTTGTAGTACGCCGTGCGCCCGCCCGGCTTCCGGTCCTCGTTCACCATCTGCCAGGTCTCGCCGGCGTCGTCGGAGCGCCAGATGTGGCCGCGATCGGTCGGCTTGCCGTGCCACGGCAGCCCGTCGCCAGTCTCGATCTCGGCGTAGATGCGATTCGAGTTGGCGGCGGTGACGCCCAAGCCCACCTTGCCGTACGGCTTCTCCGGCAGGCCGTGGCCGACGAGGCGCTTCCAGGTGGCGCCGAAGTCCGTGGACTTCCAGATGCTCGAGCCCGCGCCGCCCGACTCGCGTCCCCACGTGTGGATCTCGATCTGCCAGAGCGCCGCGTACACGATGCGCGGGTTGTTCGGGTCGAGCAGCACGTCCACGCCGCCCGTCGAGTCGTTCAGGAAGAGGACGCGATCCCACGTCTTGCCGCCGTCCATCGTGCGGAAGATTCCGCGCTCCTGCTGCGGCCCGTACGCGTGCCCCTCGGCCGCGACCAGCACGCGGTCGGCGTTGGTCGGGTCGACGGCGATGCGGGCGATGCGCCCGGTGGCCTCGAGCCCCGCGCGGTGCCACGTCTTGCCGGCGTCGTTCGAGCGGAACATCCCCCAGCCCAGCGAGATGTGCGAGCGGATGAACGACTCGCCGGTGCCGACCCAGACGACGTTCGGGTCCGACGGCGCGACGGCCACGGCCCCGATGCTCGAGACCGGCTGGTCGTCGAAGATGGGCGCCCAGTGCACGCCGCCATCCACCGACTTCCAGAGGCCGCCGCTGGCGGCGCCCGCGTAGTAGGTGTTGGGGTCTCCCTTGATCCCCGCCACCGAGATCGTGCGGTTTCCCTCCGGGCCCACGTAGCGCCAGCGCATCGCCTTGAGCTGCGTCGTGTCCGCCGCGACGGCCGCGGCCGGCGGTGTGGCCGCGCGCTGGCGCTGACCGAGGGCGGGAGACGCGAGCAGCGCCGCGGCGCCGACGGCGGCGCCAAGGGAGCGGAAGGAAGTCGTGCGCATGGTTCTGGCCTCAGGACCCGAGTGAAGGAGCCGCCAACCCCCTAGTATGCAGGGAGCGGCAAGCGCCGGTAATGGCGCGGCCGCACGAAGGCTCCGTCAGACGTACGCACCACCCGCCGATCGCGCTCGTGCTCGCCCTGCTGCTCGTCGCCTTCCAGCTCGAATCGCTGACGGTCCAGCCCCAGCCGGCGGCCGTCGTGGACCCGGCGCGCGCGCTCGGGGGCGCGCTCGACGGGCATGCCGTGGGCGACACGCGCCGGCTCTTTCGCCCGGCGTTGGTGGACACGATGCGGCAGGCGGGCTGGCACCTGTTCT
>JACQES010000382.1 GCA_016200495.1 Gemmatimonadota bacterium | reverse complement strand
TCGGCTTCGTGCGCCTGCACGCGCGAACCGCGGTCCGGCGCGCCGCCGCGACGCGCCCGTTCACGGTGCGTCGCCGGCCGCGCCGCCTCACGACCGTGGCCTTGGGCGTCGCCGGCGCGATCCTCGCGCTCCTCCCGTCGTGCGCCGGGGCGCAGGGGTGGCGCACCGTGGACGTCGCCCGCATGGTGCGCGACACGATGCCGCTCAAGGTGCGCGTCGCCTATGGCGCGGGCTCGCTCACCCTCCGCGCCGCCGACGCGCCGTACCTGTACCGCATGCAGCTGCGCTACGCCGACGGCCGGGGCACGGTGCTTTCGCAGTACGACACCATCGCGCGCGAGCTTCGCCTCGGCCTCGAGGTGCAGAATGCGAACTGGAGCGGCGGCAAGGCGCGCGAGAGCGGGGAGCTGACCCTCGGCCTCACGCGCACGGTGCCGCTCGATCTCGTCATCGACCTCGGCGCGACCCAGTCCACCGTGGACCTGGGCGGCTTCCGGCTGCGGTCGCTTGTCGTGCACGCGGGCGCGAGCGAGACCACGGTTCGCTTCGACCAGCCCACGCCGCAACCGATGGACCGGATCGAGGTGGACGCGGGCGCGGCCGCCTTCCACGCGGCGGGACTCGCCAACACCGGCGTGGCCAGGCTCAGCGTGATGGGCGGCCTCGGGCTCGTGGACCTCGACTTCCGCGGCGCCTGGCGCCGCGACGTCGAACTGGACCTCACGCTCGCCGTCGGCGGCGGCGAGATCACCATCCCGCCCGACGTCGGCGTCCGCCTCTCCGGCGAGAAGACGCTCGGCAGCTACGACTTCGAGGGGATGACCCGCGTGGGCAGCAACGCGTGGGAGACGTCGGGCTTCTCCGCCGCCAGGAAGAAGCTCGTGATCCGCGCAAAGACCACGGTCGGGACGCTCAAGATCATCCGACGGTAGGCCGTGGCGCGGCGCCCCCGCCCCTCGGCGCGCGCGATCGCGCTCCTCCGCACCCGCAGTCGCCTCCTGCTCGAGCGCCGGCCGCGCCTCGAGATGAGCCTGATAGTCGTCGTGGCCACGGCCGCGTGCATCGGCGCGTCGGTCGTGCTGCGCTGGGGCGGCGTGGACGCGTTCGCGCTGCGCTTTCCGCTCAGCGTCCTTTTCGGCTACGTCGCGTTCCTTGTCGGGGTCTGGAGCTGGCGCACCCTCTACCGGCGGGACCGCGAGACGCTCGACTTCGACGTGCCCCACATGCACCGCCCGGCGAGCGACCACGCGCCGTCTGCGCGGTTCGGCGGTGGCGGCGGCTTCTCCGGCGGCGGGTCCGGCGGTTCATGGGGCGCCGAACCCACCGATTCGCCGGTGCCGGTCTCGGCGAACGCGCCGCACGTCATCGCGTCGCCCGCATCGGACGCCCTGTCCGACGGCACGGCGCACGGGGTCGTCGAGGCGGCCTCGAACGTCTCGTCCGGCGCGAGCCTCGCGGACGGCGCTGACCGCGACGCGCTGCCCATCCTGCTCGTCGTCGCCGTGGTGGCGCTGGTGGCAGGGTCAGTCGCGGCCGGTGGCTGGATCATCTACACCGCGCCCGACCTCTTCGCCGAGGTCGTGGCGGACACGATCCTCTGCACCGCCATCGCGCGCGGAGTCCCGGCGGAACGGGGGCGAGGCTGGCTCGCCGTCACATTGCGCCGGACCTGGTGGATCGCGGTGGCGAGCGCGGCGCTCGCGTGGTTCGCTGGATCGAGCGTGCAGACGGTCGCACCGCAGGCGCACACGCTGCGCGAAGCGCTCGAGGCCGGGCGGTCGCGCTAGTGACGGCTGAGGGCCGCCGGCCCGTCGTCCGGGCGCAGTGCCCCGGGCGACGGATCCAGGCCCAAATGGAGGCGCAAGTTGACTAGTCTGACTAGTCTGACCAACTTTCCGGTATGAGCGAGCTCATCCCCCTGTACGACGCCAAGGCCCATTTCTCCGCCCTCGTCAAGCAGGTGCGCGAGACTGGCGTGAGCGTCGTCGTCTCCGTGCACGGCCAGCCCGCCGTCGAGATTCGTCCCTACGCCGCGCCCGCACCGCAAAGCATCGAGGAACGGCTGAAGGAGATGGAGGCGCGCGGCGAGCTCATCCCCGCGAAGCGCAAGTTCAATCCGAGCGCGTGGACGGCGGGAGTCAGGCGCCCCGGCGCACTCAAGCGATTCCTCGAGGAGCGCCGGTCGGACGAGTGAGCCTGCGACGGGCGTACGTGGATTCATCGTGCCTGGTCGCGGTCGCGTTCGAGGAACCGGGTGCGGAGCGCATGCGGGCGAGGCTCGCGGCCCTCGATGTGTTGCTCGCGCATCCACTCGTCGAAGCCGAGGTGCGCAGCGTGTGCGCGCGCGAGCGACGGAAGTTCGACGTGCGCGAGCTCGAAAACATCACCTGGATCGTGCTCAGCCGCCGTATCACGGTCGAACTCGAGCGCGTGTTCGCCGCGGGCTTTGCTCGCGGCGCCGACGCCTTTCACCTCGCATGCGCGCTGTACGTCGCCCCCGTGCCCGACGACATCACTTTCCTCACGCTCGACACGAAGCAGCGCACCGTCGCCAAGGCCCTCGGCTTCAAGGTCTGACCGCGCCCCTCGGGTCGCCGCGCCGCTACACCGCCCGCTTCTTCCACCGCCCGCCCTTCCAGATCGCCGCCATCGCCAGCGCGCGCGCGATCGCGGTCCCGGTGATCACCCACCAGATCCCCGCCGTGCCCCAGCGCGTGGCCGCCCACGCCGCCAGCGGCACGCGCAGCACCGTGATCAGCGTGCTCGTGAACATCGGCGCCACGGTGTAGCCCGCGCCGCCGAGCGCGCTCTCGAGCACGACCTCCGTGCACACGGCGAGCTCGCTCCACGCGCCGATGCGCAGGTAGCGCGCCGCCTCGGCCACCACGCTCGGGTCGCCGGTGAAGATGAGCGCGAGCCGCTCGGGGATCGTGAGCGCGAGCACGAAGAACACGAGCGCGGGCACCGTGGCATATCCCACCGTGAGCCACGCCGCGTGCTCCGCGCGCTCGACCTGCCGCGCCCCGAGGTTCTGTCCGACGATGGCCGCCGCCCCCGCGCCGAACCCGACGCCGATCATGTAGAGCCAGCTCTCGATCCGGTGCCCGAGCCCCAGCGCCGCGATGGCTGGCGTGCCGAACACGGCGGTCGTGCGCGTCACCAGCGCGTAGATGAGCGAGAACACCACGCCGGTCGCGGCGGTCGGCGCCCCGACCTTGCAGATGGTCGCGATGAGCGCGGGATCGACGCCACGCCACCGGAGCATCCCGCGCCGCCTCAGGATCACGAGCCCGATCACGAAGCAGGCGGAGCGCACGCTGATCGTCGCGATCGCCGCGCCGCGGATGCCCAGCGCGGGCATCCCGAGCAGGCCGAGGATGAGCACCGGGTCGAGCACGAGCGTCAGGCTCACGCTCGCGGCGAGCAGGAGGAGCGGCGTCTTCGTGTCGCCGCTCGCGCGGAAGGCCGCGTCCACGGTGAAGAAGCCGAACAGGAGCGGCGCGGCGAGCAGGTAGGTGCCGAGGTACTGAATCCCAAGCCGCGTCACCTGCGCCGGGGTCTGCATCGCCGCGAAGATCGCGCCGAGCCCGAGCGTCCCCGCGACGGCCACGCCCACGCCGAGCAGGACCGTGAGCACGAGCGCGTTCGCGGTGGCGTGCGCGGCCTCCTCGGGCCGCCGCTCGCCGTGGCGGCGCGACGCCACCGCCGTCACGCCGATGCTCACCATCTCCGCGATCGAGATGATGAGCCACACCCAGAAGAGGCTGGTGGTGACCGCCGCGAGCCCGGCCGAGCCCACGTAGGTGCCGACCCAGAAGGTGTCGACCGCCGTGAAGAAGGTGAGGAGCAGCGTCGAGCCGACCGCGGGCAGCGCCACGCGCAGCACCACGCGTGGCAGCGATCCCTCGACGATCGTGGTGCGCGCCGCCGAACTCACGACGCCGTCACCGCGGGCGCGGACCCGCGCGCCCTACGCACCGGTGCCGGCCGTCACCCCTGCGCGCTCGGCCACCGCGCTCGCGATCTGGTCGAGCGCCTTGGCCGCCCCCGACGCCGCATCCGACGACACGATGGGCGCGCCCTCGTCACCCGACTGCACGATGCGCGGATAGAGCGGCACGTGGCCG
>JACQES010000012.1 GCA_016200495.1 Gemmatimonadota bacterium | reverse complement strand
GCACCACCGAGCACACCGGGCACACCGAGGGGGCTGGGGTGGGCGCCGCGCCCTACGCGAGGACCACGAATTGCTCTACTCAGCGGAGGCGCACGCGTGGTCGCCGCACGCCTCGGTGTGCCCAGTGTGCTCGGTGGTGCAAGCTCTGTCTCCCCGCAGTCGCACAGCTCCGCCGCGCACACCTGTGGTGAACGCGCGTTCGCCACGGATCCGCACGCCGACCGCCGCGCCCACCTCGCCGTCCTCCGTGCCCCCGTGCCTCTGCGGTAGAGCGCCCTCCACCTACCGCACGGCCGAACTCAGCTCGGCCTTGCGCTTCGTGAAGTACGCGAGCTGCGCCCGCTGATCCGCCGTCGCCGGGCCGGTCACGCGCCCGACGTTGCGGTAGAGGGTGCCGATGCGCGCGCGCAGTTCTCCGAGCGTGAGGGCCAGTTCGGCCTTGGCGCGGTCGGCGCCGCCGGCGGCATCGGCCGCGGCCTTGGCCTTCGCCTGCAGCGAGTCGGCGCTCAGGTACAGCGCGGCAATCGACTGCATCGTCGCGTCCCACGCGGCGCGCACCGGGGCGGTGACCGTGAGGCGACGATCATCCACCACGGTGAGCTTCTGCTCCGTCGTCACCCCCGCGGCCAAGAGGCGCACCGTGTAGTTGCCGGGCAGCACCCAGCGACCGCGCGGCGCGCTCGGGCCCTCGTCGTCGTCGCCCGAGGCCTGCGGGCCGGGGAGGTCGGGATGACGGAGGTTCCAGGTGACGCGGTTGAGCCCCGCGTTGCCGGTGGCCGCGAGCGTCGTGACAAGCGCGCCCTTGGCATCGTGCACCGTGAGCGTCACCCCCGAGGTCGCACGCGAGAGCCAGTAGGTGAGCAGCGCGCCGTTGACCGGGTTCTCGCCCTTGTAGAAGAGGTCGCCCGTGTGGGGGCGTTCGTTGACGAGCCGCTTCATCTCGGCTTCGCGCGGCGGGAAGAGGTGCGCGGCCTTGGCCCGCACCGCCGGGGTGAGGTCGCGGATGGCGGCGACGTCGTCGAGGATCCACACCCCACGCCCGTGCGTCGCGAGCACGAGGTCGCGCTCGCGCGGCTGGATCGTGATGTCGTTCACCGGTACGTTCGGCATGTTGGAGCGGAAGGGCAGCCAGTGCTGGCCCCGATCCACGGTCACGAACAGCCCGAACTCGGTGCCGAGGAAGAGGACGTCGGGGTTGGCGAGCCCCTCGACGATGGCATGGATGACGCGGCCCGGCGGCAGGTCGCCGGTGAGCGGCGTGAACGTCGCGCCGTCGTCCTCGGAGACCCACAGGTAGTTGGTGTAGTCGTCGGCCTGGTGGCCATCGGCGGCCACGTACACCCGCGTGGGCGCGTGGCGCGACGGCGTCACCGCCGCGATCCACGTCCCCTTCGGCATCCCCGGCAGCTTGTCGGCCAGGTTGGTGAAGGTGCGACCGCCGTCGAGCGAGCGCTGGAGGTTGCCGTCGTCGGTGCCGACCCAGAGCACCCCCTTCCGCTTCGGCGATTCCGCGAGCGCGGAGATCGTCGGCCAGTAGCTCACGCCGTCGTCGAGCGAGAGCGTGGTGTCCATCGGGAGCTGGCCCATGATCGGCAGCGTGCGGCGGTCGGTGCCGGTGGTGCGATCGCCGAGCGAGCGCCACGTGGTGCCCTTGTCGGTCGAGACCCAGAGCTCCTTCATGCCGGCATAGAGCGTGTTCGGGTCGTGCGGCGAGATGAGATAGGGTGCGTTCCAGTTGGCGGGCTTGATCTTCTTCCCCACGCGCGGCTCGGGCGCCCCCCAGTTGCCGAGCTTGGGGCCCTCGCCCTCGGGGCCCACCGGGCGGATGTTCGCGCTCTCGCGCGTCTTCCGGTCGAGCCGCTCGAGCCCCAGGTACTGCGACTCGGCGTAGATCGTGCGGCCGTCCACCGTGTCGGGGATGCTCAGGAAGCCGTCGCCGCCGCCGATGCGCCACCAGTCGTCGTTGGTGATGCCGTTGGACGAGTACGTGGCGCTCGGCCCCTCCCACGAACCGTTGTCCTGCAGCCCGCCGTACACCTTGTACGGCCGCTGGTTGTCCACGCGCACGTGGTACCACTGGCTCACGGGGAGCGTGCTCACGTAGAGCCACTTCACGCCGCGGTCCCAGGAAATGCCCACGCCGCCGTCATCGGCCTTGATCAGGTGGCGCGAGTCGGCGGGATCGACCCAGACGTAACGGTCGTCGCCGTGCAGCGTCTGGCGCGGCTCCTTGAACGTCTTGCCGCTGTCGTCGGACACCGAGTACTGCACCATGTAGATGCGCGACTCGTCGTTCGGGTCCACGGTGATCTTGCTGCTGTACGCGGGGCGCGGGTTCCAGTCGCCCATGCGGCGGAACGACTCGCCCTTGTCGCCGGAGCGGTACACGCCGGCCAACCGCTTGTCGTACGAGATGGACGACGTGTAGCGGAGTCCCTGCTCGACGCTCACGTACACGACGTTCGGGTTCTTGCGGTAGATCGCGATGCCGATGCGGCCGATCGTGTTCGTGGGGAGGCCCGTGGTCAGCTTGCGGAAGGTCTGCCCGCCGTCGGTGGACTTCCACAGCGCGTTGCCCGGGCCCCCGCCGACGAAGCCGAACGGCTGGCGGCGGCGCTGGTAGGTGGCCGCGTAGATCACGTTCGGGTCGGACGGATCGATGGCGACGTCGGTGACGCCGGTCTCGGTGTCCACGAACAGGACGCGCGTCCACGAGCGGCCGCCGTCGCTGGTCTTGTACAGGCCGCGCTCGGCGTTCGGCCCCCAGAGGTGCCCCACCGCGGCCACGAACACGATGTCGGGATTGGACGGATGGATGGCGATCCGCGCGATGTGGTGCGTGTCGCCCAGCCCCATGTTGGTCCACGTGCGCCCGCCGTTGACGGACTTGTACACGCCGTCGCCCCACGACGAGCTCTGCCGGTTGGTGGCTTCCCCCGTGCCGACCCACACCTCGCTGGGTCGCGCCTGCGCGACGCTCACGGCGCCGATCGAGTGCGTGGCCTCGCGGTCGAAGACGGGGGTCCAGGTGATCCCCGCGTCGAGCGTCTTCCACAGGCCGCCCGTGGCGCTGGCCGCGTAGAAGGTGGCGGGATCGCGCTCGACCACCGCGAGGTCGGTGATCCGGCCGCTCATGGCGGCGGGGCCGATGTTGCGGAAGGTGAGGGCGCCCAGGTCGGCGGCGGCGAGGGGGCGCTGGGCGAGGGCCGGGGCTGCGGCGGCGCAGCTCAGGACGAGGAGGCGGAGGACGAGGCGCATGGACCGTGGTGCGGGAAGTGACGCCCTCGGAACCGTCCGGGCGTTCCGCTAAGTTGCTGGACCCTCACGCTACGCGCGAGGGTAGCACGAGGTTGACCTGACCCCGTGATCCGCTTCCCGGAGCCTGCCTGATGCGCCAGCGCTTGTTCGCCGTGATTGCCGTGCCCGCCCTCGCCGTGATGGCGGGCTGCCTGTCGAGCTCGATCGTGGATGATGGCGGGAGCAGCAGCACCAACATCCTGCCGGCACTCGAGAACACCCCGTACGACTCGCTGGGCGGGGCCAAGCTCTCGTGGCAGCGCTTCGCGACGACCGCGGGCTCCTTCCGCGGCGTCTACCTGATGGACGGCACGGCCCGCAAGGTGACGACGTACCTCGGCGGCCGCGCGATGGACCGCGCCATGCAGCACCCGACGTCCGGGATGTTCGTGTACGGCGGGCAGTCGCTCAGCGGCGCCTCCATCTTCGACACGTACACCATGCGCCTGAGCGACTCGCTCGAAACGCGCATCACCAGCGGCAACGAGGTCGAGCAGTACCCCAACTGGTCGGCCGACGGGTCGCTGCTCGTGCTCAACTACCGGGGCAACGGGCGCGTCACGATCGCGCGCCAGCTCCCCACCGCGGGCGCGACGCGCGACACGATGGTGCTGCTCGACTCGCAGACGGTGCAGTGGATCATCGACTCGCCGGTGCAGATCAACGCGGCCAACCGCGTGGCGGTCGTCACGCACTCGGCCGGCTGGCGCATCACCACCTTCGACTGGGGCGGCGCCAACCGCGTCAAGCTGCGCGAGGACGTGCGCAACGACATCGGCCCGATCTTCCAGGGCGCCTCGTGGTCGCCCGACGGCACCAAGCTCGCCTTCCTGCAGCTCAACTACGACGGGGCCGACCAGCTCAACTCGACGACGCTCAAGACGATGCTCGCCGACGGATCGGGCGAGGTGAGCCTCGCGACGGTGATCACCCTGCCCTTCACGTGGAACGCCAGTTCGCTCAACGACTTCTCGGTCTGCTGGCTCTCGCCCACGCGCATCGCCTTCACGGCGGTGGGCAACGACCGCGCGTCGCACGTGTACATCGCGCACCTGGGCGCGTCCACCACGCTCACGCAGGTGACGACCAATTCGGGCGTGTTCGACCGCGGCGTCTCCTGTCGCCAGTAACGGCATGACGCGTCGCCACCGCGCCCTGCTCGCCGCGCTGCTGCTCCTGCCGGGAGAAGCGGCGCGGGCGGCGGCGTGGTGTGCGCGGCCCGCGGGGG
>JACQES010000376.1 GCA_016200495.1 Gemmatimonadota bacterium | reverse complement strand
CGCTCGTGTTCGCGCCGGGCGCCGTGCAGCCGGAGCCGTTGCACCCATCCACCTCGAAGCCCTGCGGGTCGGCCGAGGGGGACCCGGTGCCCGGACGCGGCTGGATGACCGTCGTCTGGAGGCCGATCAGCCACTGCACCTTGCCCTTGAACCCTTCCGACGTGTCGAAGTGGTCGTCGCCCGACTCGTACGAGACGAGGTACTGCGCGTTGACCGCGCCGCCCCACCACTCGAACGAGTCGTCGAGGCCGGCCATCGACTGCAGGTACTGGAGCGTGGTGCCGCGGCCGACGGCGCCGAAGGAGAAGGAGTTGAGTTCCTGGTCGAGCGCCACCGCGTAGCCCGCGAACTCGACGCGCACGTAGCGCAGCACGCCGGAGTTGTCGTTGTCGTCGGTGCCGCCGTTGTAGACGATGCCGCCGGCGATGCCCCCCGGGACGGCGGCGTCGGAACCCTCGATGATGACGGAGCCGGCGCGGTTGTCGAGGCCGTTGCCGACGATGACGAGGCCACCCCAGTCGCCCGGACGGCGGTTGCCGGGGGCGCGCGCCGAGGTGAACACGATCGGCGCGGCGGCCGAGCCGTTGGCCACGATCTTGGCGCCGCGCAGGATGAAGAGCGCGCTGCCGACGACGTTGGTGTCGCCGACGAGCTTGGTGCCGGCGGGGATCGTGAGGGTGCGCCCGTTGGCGACGTTCACGAAGCCCGAGATGGTGTAGACGGTGTCCTTCGAGAGGGTGCGGTCGGCGTTGATCGTGCCGACGAGCGTCGCGGCGCCGGTGGGCGTCGGGCCCGTGCCGCTGCTGGACGACGAGTCGGAGCAGGCGGCGGTCGCGCACAGGGCGGCGAGCGCGAGGCGGACGGCGGGGATTCGCATGGGTGGGGGAGGCAGGAGTGGGGCGCCGGAATTCGCGCGCGGCGAGCGGCGCGCGATGCGAAGAACGCGCTGGAAGAAGCGCCGGCGCCGTCGTGCGGTCATCACGCGCGGGTCACGGTGTGGCCACGCGCGCGGGCGCGTCGTGACGTCGGGCGCGCGTCCGCGCGCGACCCCGACGCAACGCGACGCAACGCGACGCGGGCCGCGGACCGCGCGGTGGCGCTACGGCCGCCACCCGAGCCCGATCGTGAAGGTGCGCCCGCTGCGCCAACCCTCGCGCACCAGCGTGCCCTGCGTGAAGCGCGTGGGCGCGTCGAGCAGGTTGCGCGCGTCGAGGCGGGCGTCGAGTCGCGACGCGAGCGGCACGCGCAGGGCCACGTCCACCACGTGGCGCTCGTTCTCGTACACGTCGGGGAGCGGCACGAGGCCCGCGGCGGAGATGCGGCGCCCGACGACGTTGTACAGCAGCGTCGCGCTCGCGCGCCCCGAGCGCGCGTCCCACGTGAGGCCCGCGTTCACGACGTACGGCGCCTGGCCGGCCATCGGCCGGTTGGGGTTCGACAGGTTGCCGTTGCCCACGCTGCCCACGTCCACGGTGCTCTGCATGAGCGTGACGTTGCCGAACGCCGTGAACTCGTCGAGGGCGCGGAGCAGGCGGCCGAGGCCCTGCCGCAGCTCGAGTTCGACGCCGACGTTGCGGGCCGACGCCGCATTGGCGTACCGCGCCGTCGCACCGCCCGACGACGGCTGCTCGACGCGCTCGATCGGCTTGTCGAACTGCTTCCAGAAGACGCCGACGCTCACGATCTCGTCGACGCCGGGATAGAGCTCCCAGCGCAGGTCGGCGTTGCGGATGAGGGTGCGCTCGAGCTTCTCGTTGCCCGAGACCGAGATGCCGCCCAGCACGTCGCGGAACTGAACGGGGGAGAGCTCGCGGTATTCGGGCCGCGCGAGCGTCTGCGAGATCGAGGCGCGCAGCACCTGCCGCTCGCCCAGTTTCGCGTTGATGGTGAGCGCGGGGAGGATGTCGGTCTTGCGGATGGTGGCGACGTACCGGGCGCCCGACTGCGTGACCGTGCGCACCTCGACGTCGGCCTGCTCGACGCGCGCGCCGGTGACGACGCGCACGCGTGCGCCGAGGCCCCAGTCCACCATGCCGAAGCCCGCGAGCACGCGGTCGGTGGCGTCGTACGAGCCCGCCTGCCCGATGGGCTGCAGCGCGAAGTTGGTGCACGCGTCGCAGGCGTTGGCGGCGGTGAAGATCGACTCGGGCGCCTGCGCCAGCTGCGACGACGGCAGCCCCGTGGCGATGAGGCTGTAGCTCGGCGCCAGCGAGGTGCGCATGGTGCTGCGGGCATACGCGCCCACCTTGAGGCTGTTGCCCGCGCCGGCGGGCCCGATGCTGAATTGATCGCTCGCCTGCAGCGCGAGGTTGCGCTCGGCCAGGTCGAAGTACGAGCGGCGCGCGCCGTCGAGGGCGGAGCCGAGCAGCTCGTACCGGCGCACGCCGTTGACCTGGCGCACGAACTGCACCATGTCGCTGCGGTCGGGCTCGGCGCGGGAGGAGCCCGACGCAGTGACGGCGACCTCGAGGCGATGGTCCCCCTGCTGGCGCTCGAGGGCCAGCTGCGTCGACCAGATCCCGCGCTCCACGTAGCGGAGCGTGGTGCGGCGGAGCGTGTCGGCGAGGTTCTCGTCGAAGCCGACGTCCTGCCGGGCCTCGTTGTCGGCCGTGCGACTGAACGTGGTGTTGAGCGCGAGGCGCGTGGTGGTGCCGAGCATCGTGCTCAGGTTGGCGATGCCGCCCCAGAGCACGCTCACGCGGCCTGTCTCGCCGCGGTAGGTGGAGATGGGCGAGACCGTGCCGGCACCGTTGGCGATGCCGAACGACTGCACCTGGTCGCGCAGCACCTCCTGCGTGACGCCGTAGGAGGCCGACAGGAGGTAGCCGACGGTGCGGCCGAAGATCGGGTCCGAGCCGCCCAGCGACGCGCTCACGCCGCCGGCGGGGAGGGCATCGGCCGTGCGCGGCGACCAGGCGTTGCTCAGGCTCCGGATGATCCGGTTGGTGCCGAGCTGGTTGAGCGAGGCGAAGTCGGCGCCGGTGAGCGCGGCGGGGGCGTTGCGGGCGTCGCCGACGAGGGCGAAGTACTCGCCGCCGGCGTGCGGCGCGCGGAGCACGGGCGCGCGGAGGGCGGCGTCGTTCACGCCGGTGGAGACGGCGATGCGCGCCTGGCGCTGCGCGGGATACTCGCGCGTGCGGATGTCCACCTGCGCGCCGCTGAAGTCGCCCTGCAGGTCGGGGGTGAAGGTCTTGGACGTCGTGACCGACTGCAGGATGCCGCTCGGGAAGAGGTCGAGCGGCACGACCTTGCGCTCGGGCTCGGGGCTCGGGAGGCGCGCGCCGTTGAGCGATGCCGTGGTGTAGCGCTCGCCCAGCCCGCGCACGAAGACGTACTTGCCGTCCTGCACCGAGACGCCGCTCACGCGCTGCATCGCCTGCGCGGCGTCTCCGTCCGGACTCTTCGCGATCTGCTCGGCGGTGATCGCGTTGACCACCTGCGTGGCCTGGCGCTGCGCGTCGAGGGCGGCGGCCACCGAGCCGCGCTCCTTGTCCACCGTCACGACCGTCGCCGTGAGCTGCGCGACGGCCGCGTCGAGCACGATGTCCTGTTCGAGCGTGCCGCCGGCCGGGACCATGAGCCCCGTCACCGTCTTGGCCGTGTAGCCGATGCGGCGCACCTGCACGGTGGCGGTGCCCGCGACGACGCGCGGCAGCACGTAGCGGCCGTCGAGGCCGGACTGCACGCCCTGCGTCGTGCCGACGAGCTGCACCCCCGCGTTGGGAATGCCGTTGCCGGTGCGGGCATCGACGATGCGACCGACGATGCGGCCGGACGGAAGGTCCTGCGCCGGGAGGTGCAACGCGAGGCCGGCCACGAGCAGGAGGGCGCGCGCGAGCGGCGCGACGACGGAACCAGGGGTGGACATGGTCGGGACGGGGTGAAGTGGCGCCGACCGCGAGCCCACCGGTCAGCGTATGCCACCAAACGTCCGACGAATCCATCACCGGAACGCGACATGCGTGTATCGACGCGGTCACGCGGCGTGACACACGGGATGCGACGCCTACCGTCGGTCCGGGCGGTTCGCGCCCCGCGCGCGGCCGGCGTGGCGTGGGAGCGCTAGGCCACCGCGTCCGGGAACCAGCAGCGGATCGTCGTCCCCTGTGCCACGACGGACTCCGCCGCGACGCGCCCCCCATGCGCCTCGACGAGGTGGCGGACGATGGAGAGCCCGAGCCCCGTGCCCCCCTGCTCGCGCGAGCGCCCGGGATCCACCCGATAGAAGCGCTCGAAGATGCGCGGCAGGTGCTCGGCCGGGATCCCGACGCCGGTGTCGCGCACGCCGACCCAGACGCCCCCGGCCTCGCGCGCGGCGAAGACCGTGACGCGGCCGGTGGCCGTGTGCCGGACCGCGTTGTCGGCGAGGTTCGCGAGCACCTGGCGGAGCGCGGTCGAATCGGCCCACACCGTCGCGGCCCCCGGTGCGATCTCGATGTCGAGCGTGAGGCCGCGCTCGTCGGCCGCGGCGGCCGCGACGGCCGTCGCCTCGGGTGCCAGGGCGCGCAGGTCGAGCGCCGCCGGCTGCGGAATCCACCCGCCCGACTCGATGCGCGCGAGGTCGAGCAGGTCGTCCACGATCCGGTGCATGCGGTGCGCGTGCGTGCGGATCGTCTCGGCGAACTGCTGGCGGCTTGCCGGGGGCAGGTCGGGGTCGAGGAGCGTGTCGGCGAAGCCGCCGATGACGGTGATCGGCGTCTTGAGTTCGTGCGAGACGTTGGCGACGAAGTCGCGGCGGGTGGTCTCGAGGCGACGCTGCGTGGTGAGGTCGAGCACGGCGAGCACCGCGCCCCCGGCGGCGAGCGGCCGCGCGGCGATGGTGAGCGTGCGGTCGCCGAGCGCGGTCTCGACGAAGTCGGTCGGGGCGCCCGCCAGTGCGTTGGCGAGCGCCTCGCGGAGCGCGCGGTCGCGCGGCAGCCGGTCGGTATGGAACGGGAGTGCGTCGCGCACGCCGAGAAGGCGGCGCGCCGTCTCGTTGATGCGGCCGATGTTCGAGCGCGCGTCCACCGCGACGACTCCCTCGTGAAGGGCGTCGAGCGTCGCGTTGACGAGCGCGTCCTCGGCGGCGTGCGCGGCCACGCGATCGGAGAGCGCCTCCGCGAGCCGGTGGAGGGCGCTGGCGAGCTCGCCGAGCTCGCCGGGGGCGGCGAGCGCGGGACGCCGGTCCAGGTCGCCGCCGGCGAGGGCGCGCGCGACGTCGCG
>JACQES010000375.1 GCA_016200495.1 Gemmatimonadota bacterium | reverse complement strand
TGTGCTCGAGCGTCTTCGGGCCGGCGATCCCGCCCCCCTTGGTCACGTGCCCGACGAGGAACACGGTGATGCCCGTTTCCTTGGCGAGGCGCATGAGCCGCGCCGCGCACTCGCGCACCTGCCCGACGTTGCCGGGCGCGCCCTCGAGTTCCTGCGTGAACACGGTCTGGATCGAGTCCACGACCATCGCGGCCGGCCGCGCCTCGAGCGCGGTGGCGAGGATCGTCTCGAGCAGCGTCTCGCCGAGGAGCGACACGTCGCCGGCGTTGGCCTCGAGGCGGTCGGCCCGCAGGCGCACCTGCAAGGGCGATTCCTCGCCGCTCACGTAGAGCGTGGGCTTACCGGCGCGCTCGAGGAGCGCCGCAACCTGCAGCAGGAGCGTGCTCTTGCCGATGCCGGGCTCGCCGCCCACGAGGACGACGCTGCCGGGGACGATGCCGCCGCCCAGCACGAAGTCGAACTCGTCGAGCCCGGTGCGCCAGCGATCGGTCTCGCCGCCGACCACGTCGCGGAGGCGCGGGGCGCGGACCGCGACGCCGCCGCTCGCGAGTCCCTTCGAGCCGCCCGCGCGGCGTGCGCCCTTCCCGCCCGTCGCGCCCGTGGCCGCGATCGGTTCCTCGACGAGGGTGTTCCACTCGCCGCACGACTCGCAGCGCCCGGCCCACTTGGGGAACGAGGCGCCGCACTCGGTGCAGCGGTACGCGGTCCGCGCCTTGGCCATCAGGCCTCGGGCGCCGCCGGCGCGCCGCCTCGGGGCGTGAAGCTGTCGAAGCGGGTGTACTGCTTGTGGAAGAAGAGGTCCACGGAGCCCGTGGGCCCGTTGCGCTGCTTGAGGATGATGACCTCGGCGCGCCCGTCGATCACCTGCCCGTCCTTGTCGCGCGCGACCCCGGTCGCGTCGCGCTCGGCGTAGTAGTCCGGCCGGTAAAGGCCCATCACCACGTCGGCGTCCTGCTCGATGGCGCCCGATTCACGGAGGTCCGACAGCTGCGGCCGGCCGCGCGACTCGCCCGTGCGCTGCTCGGGCGCGCGCGAGAGCTGCGAAAGCGCGATGACCGGCACCTGCAGTTCCTTGGCGAGCGCCTTGAGCGAGCGCGAGATCGAGCTGATCTCCTGCTGCCGGTTCTCGGCCGAGGCGGGGCCCTGGATGAGCTGGAGGTAGTCGATGATGATGAGCCCGAGCCCGGCGTCGGCCTTGAGGCGACGCGCGCGCGAGCGCATCTCGAGCAGCGTGATCCCCGACGCGTCGTCGATGTAGATCGGGGCGTTGTTCAGGATGCCGACCGCGCGCGCGATGCGCGGCATGTCGTCGTCGCGGAGCATGCCGCGGCGGATCTTCTGCGCGTCGACGCGCGCCTCGGACGAGATGATGCGCTCCATGAGCGAATCCTTACTCATTTCGAGGCTGAAGAACGCTACCGGAATGTTGCCCTCGAGCGCCGCGTGTTGCGCGATGTTGAGCACGAACGCGGTCTTGCCCATGGAGGGGCGCGCGGCGACGATGATCATCTCCGAGGGCTGGAACCCGGAGGTCATCTCGTCGAGGTCCTTGAAGCCGGACGGGACCCCGGTGACGTTGCGCCCGCCCTTCTGGAGCGCCTCGATGCGCTCCATCGTGGGCCAGAGCAGCTCCTTGATGCGGACGAAGCCGCCCGAGCCCTGCGCCTGCGAAACCTGGAAGATCTTCTGCTCGGCGTCGTCGAGCAGCTCGGCCGCGGTGAGCCGGGCCTCGAACGCCTCGCCGACGATGGCCGTGGAGACCTCGATCAGCCGGCGCAGCAGCGCCTTCTCGCGGACGATGCGCGCGTGGTACTCGGTGTTCGACGCCGTCGGCACCGCGTCGAGCAGCGAGGCGATGTAGTCCTTCCCGCCGGCGAGGGTGAGGTCGCCCTTGCGCTCGAGCTCGTCGGCGAGCGTGAGCGGGTCGACGACCGCGCCCCGCTCGGTGATCGAGATCATCGAGCGATAGATGCGGCGGTGCCCCTCCTGGTAGAACATGGAGTCGTCCAGCAGCTCCGTCGCGCGGAGGACCGCGTCGGCGTCGAGCAGCATGGCGGCGAGCACGGCGCGCTCCGCATCGGGCGACCAGGGCGCCTTGCGGTCGCGGTACGGGTCACGCGCCGGGGGCGCGATCGAGAATTCGACGGGCGAGCTGGACATCTTCCCAGGTGGGGCGCTTCCACGACGGATTGCGAAGGAGCGCCGCGGGGTGGTACGTCGCGACGAGGGGCACGCCGTGGTAGCGATGCACCAGGCCGCGCAACTTGCCGATCGGCGTCTTGGTCTCGAGCAGGGTCTGCGCGGCGAACGTCCCCAGGGCGACGATGACCTTCGGGCGCAGCAGTTCAATCTGGCGCCGGAGGAACGGCGAGCAAGCGGTGATTTCGTCCGGCAGGGGGTTGCGGTTGTTGGGCGGCCGGTGCTTGATCACGTTGCAGATGTAGACGTCGTCGCGGCTGAGCTTGATCGCCTCGATGATCTTGGTGAGCAGCTGCCCCGCCGCCCCCACGAAGGGCCGGCCCGTCTCGTCCTCGCTCTGGCCCGGCGCCTCGCCGACGAGCACGAAGTCGGCGTTCGGGTTGCCCTCGCCCGGCACCGCGTTGCGGGCGAGCTTCGCCAGGCCGCAGGCCTGGCAGGCGCGCACCATCTCGGCGATCGCATCGAGCGTGGTGACCGCGTCGAGCGGGCCGCCGAACAGGGCGCGCTCGCCCGAACCGACGACGATCCCCTCGGGGGCGTCGGGCACGCGGCCCGGGGGCGCCCCCGGCTCGAAGCGGCGGCCGGTGCCGAGGGAGGAATCCACGACGGGCACGGCGCGCTGGGCGGCGGTCGCCGAAGCTGGCCGGTCGGGCGCGGACGGCGGTGCGGCCGCGGCCGGCGCGGAGGGAGCCGCGGCGGCCTTCCGAGAATCGGGGGCGGGTGCTGCGCCCGGCGTGGCGGCCGGTCCGGGCGGCGCCGACGCGCCGAGCACCTTCCGCCAGTCGCCGTCGGCCACGGCCGGATCCGGTGCGGCCGCGGCGGCCGTCGCTCCCGGTGCGCGATCCGCGCGCGTGGTCGCTCCGCCCGATCGCTGCGCACCCGCGTTGGCGGCGCCGACCAGCTTGAGCACGTCCTCGACCGCGAGGCCGTCGAGGACGAGGTCGCTCTCGCCCATGTCGCGCCGCTGCTCTAGATAGCGGCGCAGCTGCTCCCTAGCGTCCATGCAGCAACGCCTCGACGCGGTCGAGGATCACGTCGGCCACGGTGTCCTTGGAGGCGAGCGGGTGCGCCTCGACGGCGCCGTCGCGCCCGATGAGGGTGACGCGGTTGGTGGTCGTGCCGAACCCTGCTCCCGGCTCGGTGGCGTCGTTCGCCACGACGAGGTCGAGCCCCTTGGCCTCGAGCTTCCCGCGTGCATGCTCGATGACCTTTTCCGTTTCGAGCGCGAAGCCGACGACGATCGTGCCCGGCCGGCGCGCATCGCGGGTCGTTCGCAGGATGTCCGGCGTCCGCGCCAACGCGAGCGACTCGGGCGCCTGCTCCTTCTTGAGCTTCTGCGCGGCTGGCTGTGCGGCCGTGAAGTCAGCGGGGGCCGCCGCCATGATCAGCACGTCCGCGTCCGCGAGGGCGGCGCGCACCTCGCGCGCCATCTCCTCCGTGGTCTCGACCGCCACCGGCCGCGCGCCGTGGGGCAGGCTGACCTCGAGCGGGCCATGAATCAGCGTCACGCGCGCCCCGCGGCGGTGCGCCGCCGACGCGATCGATGCACCCATGCGGCCGCTCGAACGGTTGGACAGGAAGCGCACCGGATCGACCGGCTCGCGCGTCGGGCCCGCGGTCACCACCACGTGCCGTCCCGCCAGCGGCCCCGGCGCCTCGAGCAACCGGCCGATTTCGGCCATGATCGCCTCGGGCTCGGGCATGCGGCCCGCCCCTGCCCCCTCGGTCGGCGACGCCAGCGGCCCCGTGTCGGGATCGAGCACGTCGTAGCCCAGCCCGCGCAGGTGCTCCGCGTTCGCCTGCACCTGGGCGTGACCCCACATCTTGTCGTTCATCGCGGGCACGAGGAGCACGGGCGAGCGGGTCGCGAGCAGGATGGCGGTGATCAGGTCATCCGCCTGGCCGGTGGCGCTCCGCGCGAGGAAGTCGGCCGTGGCCGGAGCCACGACCACCACGTTCGCCTCGCGCGCGAGCTTGAGATGATCGAGCGCGCGCCCCTCGGCGATCAGTTCCGTGTGCGCGGGACGGCCCGTGACGGCCTCGAAGGTGATCGCGCCGACGAACTCGCGCGCGGACCGCGACAGCACGACGTCCACCTGCGCCCCGGCCTGCGTGAGCAGGCGGGCGAGGAAGACGGTCTTGTAGCTGGCTATGCCCCCGGTGACCCCGAGGCAGATTCGCGCGCCGGCGAATGGACGCATCGAAGCTCGGCGCGCGGGCGCCGACTTACTCGGTCGGGCGCTTGCGCGGCACCACGCGGTACTCGACCCGGCCGCCCGAAAGCTCCTCGAGGGCGCGCGTCGTCAGCTTCTTCTCCTTGGCGTTGCCCGTGCGCGGGAACTCGTTCACCATGCGGGCGAACTTGGCCGCGATCAGGACACCGAGGTACTTGTTGGCGGAATACTTCGTGAGCTCGTGGGGCGTGAAGACGCGCATGTGACCTACCGGTTGGCGTAACGGCGAATTTCCGACTTGAGCTGCGACACGAGGGCGCGGGTGGTGCTCTGGACCCGAGGCACCCGTTCGTGGCGGACCTCCTCGGCATCCACGATGGCCGAAACGCGGCGGACCGTGGCGTCGAGGTCGTCGTTGACGACGACATAATGATAACGAGGGACGTCCTCAAGTTCTTCGAGGGCGGCCCGGAGCCGGACCAGGTGGGCCTCCCGGGACTCCGTCGCCCGGGCCACCAGCCGGTTGAGCAGGACCTCCCCCGAGGGGGGGAGGAGGAAGATCAGCACCGATTCCGGGAACGCCGCGTGGAACTGCCTGGCCCCCTGGACGTCGATGTCCATCATCACGTGGCGCCCCGACTTGAGCGTCGCGCGCACCTCCGACCGCAGGGTGCCGTACAGGCGCCCGTGCACCTCCGCCCACTCGGCGAACTGCTTCCGTCCCACCTTCCGCCGGAACTCGGCCGGCGTCAGGAAGTGGTAGTCCCGGCCGTCCACCTCGCCCTCGCGCGGCGCGCGCGTGGTGGCGGACACCGAGTACCCGATGTCGGCGCGCTGGGCGAGGACCCGCCTCATCACGGTCGTCTTGCCGCCGCCCGACGGGGCCGAGAGGATGATCGGGAACGGGATCACTCGAGGTTCTCCACCTGCTCGCGGATCCGTTCGAGCTCCTCCTTGATGGCCACGACGTCGCCCAGCATCGGGGCGTCGTTGGCCTTGGAGCCCGTCGTGTTGGCCTCGCGCAGCAGCTCCTGCAGCAGGAAGCCCAACAGCTTGCCCACGGGTTCCCCGCCCTTGCCGTCCAGCGCCTGGTGAAACGCCGTCAGGTGCGACCGGAACCGGTCGATCTCCTCGTGCACGTCGAGCCGATCGGCGAGGATCGCGATCTCCTGCGCGAGGCGCTGCGGGTCCACGGCCACGCCCCCGGCAAGCTCCTGGACGTTGGCGCGCAGGCGGTCGCGGTGCGCGATCATCCGCTCGGGCGCCCGCACGGCGATCCGCTCGACCGCTGCGGCCACGAGGGCGAGCCGTTCGCGCAGTACGTCGGCGAGCCGCGCCCCTTCGGATGCGCGCGTCGCGTCGAGCGCGGTGACGGCCGCGTTGACGAGCGCCACCAGCTCTTCGCTGCCACCGGTCTCCTCGGCGGCCGTTGCCGACACGATCACGTCCGGCATGCGCAGCACGGTCGCGATGTCGAGCTCGGCCGAGAGCCCGTGCCGCGTCTGCAGCTCGCGGAGGCGGTGCACGTACTGCTCGAAGCGCGCCTCGTCGATGACGACGGCCGGCGGCGCCTGCTCGGCTGCGCCGGTCGTCCACGCGCTCAGGCTCACGTGCCCGCGCGCGATGCGCTGGCGGAGTGCCTCGCGCACCTCACCCTCCCACTTGGCGTAGGCCCCGGGGAGCTTGATGGACGGGTTGAAGAACCGATGGTTCACCGTGCGCACCTCGACCGTGAGGCGACGCGCACCCACCGCCCCGTCAGCGGTGCCGAACCCGGTCATCGAGCGAATCATGTGAAGCCCGTAACTTACGACGGGACAACGCGTTGGTCAACGCGCCCGGGTTCCGCGCTCAGTTCCGGAAATCCCAGCGGATGCCGTACACCGACACCGATCGAGGCATGAGCGCGCCCGGCACCTGGTCGAAGATGTCGCCGGCAAGGTTGCGGAGCTGCCAGCTGATCGTGCCACTCATGATGCGGATTTCGAGCTTGGCGTCCACGGTGCGGCTGTAGGTGCTCCGGTACGTCGTGCTCCCCGCCACGAAGGTCACCGGCTCGCGGTACTGGTGGGCCAGGCTCGCGAGGAGCCCGAAGGCCCCGCTCGGGAAGCGTCCCTTCCAGTTGGTGAGCAGGTACACCTCGGTGCGCGTCTGGTAGCGCGGGCGGAGGCCGCCCGCCTGGTCCCACGCCGTGGCGACGACGTTGGTGAACAGGTCCTCGTACAGACGTCCGCGCACGCTCACGAACGTGCC
>JACQES010000381.1 GCA_016200495.1 Gemmatimonadota bacterium | reverse complement strand
GGCCGCGCCTGCACGCGCCGCGGCCCAGGCGGGCGGCATGCCGCCGGCCCCCGTCGCCGGCCCGCCGCTCGGCCGCACCGGCGACCTGCGCGACCACCCCGCGTTTCCCTCGGCGTTCGTGACCGCGCGCGACGTGCACGTGTGGCTCCCGCCCGGCTACGACGCGAACGCCCGCGAGCGCTACCCCGTGCTCTACATGCACGACGGCCAGAACGTCTTCGATCCGGCGACGAGCTACGGCGGGGTGGACTGGGCGGTGGACGAGGTGATGACGCGGCTCATCGCCGAGAAGAAGGTGCGCCCCGCGATCGTGGTGGCGGTGCGGAACAGCCCGAAGCGGTTCGAGGAGTACATGCCGCAGCAGGCGGTGAAGTCCGCGACGACGCTCGGCACCGGGGTGCGCGGCCTCTGGCAGGGCACGCTCCTGTCTGACAAGTACCTGCGCTTCCTCGTCGAGGAGCTCAAGCCGTTCATCGACCGCACGTACCGCACGCGTCCGGGCCGCGACGACACGATGATCATGGGCTCGAGCATGGGCGGGCTCATCTCGCTGTACGCGATGACGCAGTACCCGGCCGTGTTCGGCGCGGCGGCCTGCGTCTCGACGCACTGGCCCGCGGGCGACGGCGCCGTGATCGGCTACCTCGCGAGCCACATGCCCTCGCCCGCGCAGCACCGGCTCTACTTCGACCACGGCACCGCGACGCTCGACAGCCTGTACGCGCCGTTCCAGGCCCGCGCCGACAGCGTGATGCGCGCGGCGGGGTGGCGCGAGGGGGACAACTGGGTGACGCGCGTCTTTCCGGGCGCGGACCACTCCGAGCGCGCGTGGCGCGTGCGCGTGGACGTGCCGCTCACCTTCCTCCTCGGGACGGCGCGGAAGTAGGCGGCGACCGACGGCGCGGGACCGTTCGTGGTGATCCACGGCCGAGGCGGTGGATGGGAAAAGCAACGCGGCCCGGGCTGTTCGCCCGGGCCGCGTCGTCGTTCGTGGAGCGGGGCCTAGTAGCCCGTGTTCTGGTGCAGGTTCGGGTTGGTGATCAGCTCCGACGCCGGGATCGGGTAGAGGTCGTGGAACGCGGCCGTGGCCGCGCCGCCGACCGAGCCACCCTTCCACGCCCACACGCCGGTCGTGGAGAACTGGCCGAAGCGGATGAGGTCCTGGCGACGGTGCCCTTCCCAGAGCAGCTCGCGGGCGCGCTCGTCTAGGATGAACGGCAGCGTGAGCTGGCCGGCGGTGATGTTGCCGGTGGCGTTGCCGTACGCGCGGGTGCGGAGCGCGTTGACGTAGTTGAGCGCCGTCGCGGCCGAGCCACCGCCGCCGCGCAGGTTTGCCTCGGCGTAGATGAGGTACGCGTCGGCGAGACGGAAGACCGGATAGTCGGTATCCGCGAAGTCCTGGCGCTGGGCCTGCGCGCCGGTGGACGTGACGTTCTGCCACTTCGGGGCGCCGTAGCCCTGGGTGAAGTCCGTCAGGTTGTTCATCGTCTGCGTCTGGCCGTTGGTGAAGACGAAGGCCGTGCGGGCGTCACCGGCGTTGAGCGCGGCGAGCTTGCCGACGATGTCGGGCTTGAGGCGCAGCCCCCACCAGCCGCCGTCGACGCCGTAGCTGTTGGCGTTCATGTTGCCGCCGACCGAGGCGTGGACGAGGAAGGTGGTGCCGCCGTAGTTCTGGCTCTTCACGCCGTCCTGCGGAATCGCGAAGATGAGCTCGGGCGACGTGTTGTTGTCGGCCGAGAACATCCGCTTGTAGGTCGGGTCGAGCGTGTACGGGCCGGCGATGACGGCCGAGGCCTCGGTGAGGGCGCCGGCGTAGTTCGGCGTGCCGGTGTAGACGCCCGCGTTGAGGTAGAGCTTGGCAAGGAGCATGTGCGCCGCGCCCTGGTCCGCGCGCCCGTAGCAGGCGGTGTTGCCCGCGCAGGCGCCCACGGCGGGCAGCGCGGGCATGATCGCGGTCAGCTCGTTCACCACGTACTGGTAGATCGCCGCGCGGGTGGACTGCGGCGGCGGGGTCTTGCCGAGCGGGTAGGTCTCGTCCACGAGCGGCGTGGCGCCGAAGAAGTCGATCGCGTGGTAGTAGCTGAAGGCGCGGAGGAAGCGCGCCTCGGCCCGGTAGCCCTGGATGGTGGTGTAGAAGGGCATGCCGGTGGTGATGCCGTGCGAGGCGAGCGCCGCATCGGTCGTCTGCCGGAGGAACTCGTTGACGAGCCCGACCTGGTAGAAGATGCGGTAGTACATCATGAAGAAGAACGGGTTCGCCGCACCCCAGTTCTGGGTGTTGAGCTCCTGCACGCCCGCGTCGTTCCAGGCGATGGCCGCCTCGTCGGTCGGCAGCTCGTTCATCTGCCAGACGAGGCGGGTGTACGACGAGAAGCCCTCGTCGGAGGAGGCGATGTCGGCGTTGCCCGCCGGGCCCTGGATGCCGGTGACCTGCAGGCCGCCGTAGATCTTCGCGATGAACGCCGTGTACGACGCGGGCTCATTGAAGATGTTGGTCGTGCTGACGGAGCTTTGCGGCGGCAGGTTGAGGTCCGTGCAGGCCGCGAAGCCTGCCATGGCCATGGCACCCAGGAGCACCCGGGGCGTCATTCGATTGAGTCGCATGCGCAGGGGTCTCGGTTAGAAGCGGGCGCTGAGGCCCATGAGGAAGGTGCGGGACATCGGGAAAATGTTGTTGTCGATGCCGTAGTTCCCGGTCGTCGGGTTGGCGTTGTTGCCCGCCACCGGGTCGACGCCCGAGTAGCCGGTGGACGTGAACGCGTTCTGCAGCGTCCCGAACACGCGGAGGTCGCGGAGCCCCGGCACCTTGTCGAAGGTGTAGCCGACCGTGATGTTGTCGAGCCGCACGAACGAGGCGTCCTCGACGTACACGTCGGAGAAGTACTGCGGGTTGTAGAAGCCGTACTTGAGGACCGACTTCTCGAGGTTCACCGGCGCGCCGTTCGGCACCACGTTGGCGTAGAACCCGCGGCTCGACGCCACGTTGTTGTACACGTAGTTGCCGAGGTACGCGCGCATCGTGAAGCCGGCGTCCCAGTGGCCCCAGCGGAACGTCGAGGTGTGGCCGAGGATCCAGTCCGGCTGCGGCGAGTGGAAGACGCGCCGGTCGTTCTGGTTGACCACGCCGTCGCCGTTCAGGTCCACGTAGATGGACTCGGCCGGGAGCGGCGTGACGACGCCGCCGACGAGCTTGTAGTCGAGCACCGGCGTGCCGTTGGCGGTGCGCTTGTGCTGGTAGACGAAGAACGAGTTGACGGGGCTGCCCGGGCGGAGGATCTCGATGGTCGAGCCCACGCCGCCGCTGATGCCGCCGACGAGGATCTGCTGCGCCCCGCCGACGTTGTTGATCTGCGTCAGGCGGTTGGAGTTGCGCGCGGCCGCGAAGTTCGCGTCCCAGTTGAGGCCGTTCGAGCCGCCCTGCAGGACCTTCCAGGTGAGCCCGAGCTCGACGCCCGAGTTCTCCATCTTGCCGATGTTCGTCGTGACGTTGTTCGACAGGTTGGTGCCCGCCGCCACCGGCACGTTGAAGATCAGGTCGTTCGTCTTCTTGGTGTAGAGGTCGAGCGAGCCGGTGACCCGGTTGCGGAGGAACCCGAAGTCGAAGCCGAGGTTGGTGCTCTCGGTCTGTTCCCACTTGATGTTCGGGTCGACCGACGACGGGCGGATCGGCGTGATGAACTGGTTGCCGAAGGCCACCTGCGCCTGCGCATTGGCGAACGAGTAGGTCGGGTACTGGAGGTAGTCGCCGAACGCCTGGTTGCCGTTGATGCCCCACGAGAGGCGGACCTTGAGGTCCGAGAGGCCGGACAGGTTGCGCATGAACGGCTCCTCGCCGAGGCGCCAGGCGACCGCGGCGCTCGGGAACCAGCCCCACTGGTTGTCGGGGCCGAAGCGCGACGAACCGTCGCGGCGGACGGCGAGGGTGAAGAGGTACTTGTCGAGCAGGCCGTAGTTGACGCGGGCGAAGGCCGAGATGAGGCGGCTCTCGACGATCGAGAGGCTCGCCTGCTGCACGGCCGCCGTCGGCACGCCGTTGGGGCCGAGGAGGTTCGAGGTCAGGCCCTGCGCGAAGAACGACGAGTAGTCGCCGCGCTGGTTCTCGTAGGTGTAGCCGGCCGTGACGTCGAGGTCCGACTTCGACGACCCGAAGTAGCGGGTGTAGTTGCCGAACATCTCGAGCACCACGTTCAGCTGCTGCGGGTTGTTGCGGTCGAACCGGCCGCCGCGGCTGTTCACGATCTCGCCGCGGGCGTTGCTCGGGGCGAACGTGGAGCGCTGCGACTGCGCGAAGTCATAACCCGTGCGGACCGTGGCCGTGAGCCCGTCGATGCCCTGCACGCGGTAGCGCGCCTCGATGTTGCCGATGGTGCGGTACGTGGTGCCGAAGTCGGAGAGGAGGGCGAGGTCCGAGATCGGGTTGTTCGGGGCGAGCGTGTTGGTGTACTGGGTGAACACGCCGGGCGACTGGTACACGCCCATCGTCGGCGCGAAGCCGAGGGCGCAGCCGAGCACGCAGCCCGGGGTGTAGGCGTCGTCGCTCTTGGACGCCTTGAAGTTCAGCTTGAACTCGAGGCGGTCGCCGTAGACGAGGTCGCGGTAGGCCAGCGAGCCGGCGTAGCGGGTCGTCCCCGTGCCGGCGAGCACGCCGTCCTGCGAGAGGGCGTCGAAGGAGATGCGGTAGCGCATCGTGCCGCGCCCGCCGCCCAGCGACATCGAGTTCTCGCGGCCGGCCGACTGGCGCGTGATGAGGTCCTGCCAGTTGGTGCTGGAGGTGCCGATCATGGCGGTGTTGCCCGGCGCGAACTGCGCGACGGCCGAGGCGAACTGCGCCGCGTTGAGCATCTCGACCTGCTTGACGGTGTTCGACATCGAGTAGCTGCTCGTGTACGTGAACCCCTCGCCGCCGTTCTTGGTGGTGATGAGGACCACGCCGTTCGCGCCGCGCGAGCCGTAGATGGCCGTCGCCGAGGCGTCCTTGAGCACCGAGATGCTCTCGATGTCGCCCGGGTTCAGGAAGTTGAGCGGGTTGCGGCCCGACGAGAGCCCGCCGCCGACCTGGAGCGGGATGCCGTCGATGACGTAGAGCGGCTCGTTCGAGGAGTTGATCGAGCTCGCGCCACGGATGCGGACCGAGATGCCGCCGCCGGGCTCGTTGCTGTTGAGCACCTGCACGCCGGGGACCTTGGACTGGATGAGCTCCTCGGCGCTGACGACGCGGCCGGTGTTGAAGCTCTTCTCGTTCACGGTCTCGATCACGCCGGTGCGGTCGCGGACGTCGCGCGAGCCGTAGCCGGTCACGACGACGCCGGCAACCTGGGTGGCGGCCGGCGTGAGGTCGAAGTCGCGGGTGGTGGTGCCGTTGGCGGTGACGACGACGCCGCGGGCGGAATCGGCCATGAAGCCGATGCGATTCGCGCGGAGCGTGTACGTGCCCGCATTGACGGTGATGCTGTAGCGACCGTCGTCGCCCGTGAGGGCGGCCGCCGTCGTGCCCGAGACGAGCACGCGGGCGCCCACGATCGGGCTCCCGTCCTTCGAGCGCACTTGGCCAATGATGCGCCCGGACTGCGCGAGGGCCGGGGTTGCGACCCCGAGCACCAGCGCCACTGCCCATACAGTCTTACGCCACATGCTTGCTCCCGGTGCGTGGCTGAGGATACGCGGCACGTTCCCTCCGGTTCTTCGGACGACGTCCGGAACCGAGCCGCCGGTTGAGGGTATGGCTCCTGTTTTGCCGACGCTATCCTCGGGGGACGCGCGGAAGGTGTCAAGAGCGGGCAACGGTGACGTAACCCGTGTCCCACTAGGCACTTGGGAGCCGTCCACGATTTTCGGACCGCTTAGTCCTATTGGCAGTTCAGGGATCGCCCGACGCGCTATCGCCTGTTGCCATTATTGGACTTACGCGCGGTCTCTACAGTAGATAACCATAGGACTCGGGCTGTCGGCGCGAGCGGCCATTCGCGAATTCGGACCGAACGGTCTATAGTGCTTTCGCTGACACAGCCCTACCCGCGCGCCCTAGAAAACGCAGCCCGACCGCGCCGGAACTTTAATGCGCACCTGAGCCCCATCGGCGCGTCCCGGTGCGCAGCGGCCCAGTGCGTCGCGCGCGCCAATCCCCGACGGCAGCACGACCTCGGCGTCGCCCTTGCCGTTGTTCAGCACGACCACGGTGGCCCCGCGACGATACGCGAGCACGCTGTCCGTCTCGACGAGCATCTGCATCGGCGCGTTCGCGAGTTCGGGCCGCGACGCGCGCAACGCGAGCAGCGTGTGCACGTGCGACCAGGTCGCCTGCTCCGCGGGGGTGCGCCCGGCCGCGGTGAACGCGTCGCGTGCATCGCCCGGCCAGCCGCCGGGGAAGTCGCGGCGGTTGTCGGGATCGTCGCCACCCGGCATCGCGATCTCGTCGCCGTAGTAGAGGAGCGGCGTGCCGCGCGCGGTGAGCAGGAAGGTGTAGGCGAGCCGCAGCCCCTCGGGGGTCGCGGCCGGATCGTGCATCAGCCGCGAGATGTCGTGGTTGTCGAAGAAGGTGACGAGCTGGTTCGGGTTCTCGTACAGGTGGTCGCGGCCGAGCATCTGCGCCACCTCGCGCAGCGACCCGCCGCCGCCGAAGGCGCGGCGCAGCGGGAAGGCGAGCGGGAAGTCGAACAGCGCGTCGATGCCGGTCGCCACGCCGTCGTACTTGGGACGCGTCCCCTCGAAGAAGGCGAGCACGGTCGGGTCGCCGTCGAACACCTCGCCGACCACGCGCATCGTCGGGTACTCCTTCTTGATCGCCGCCATCCACGCGCGCCAGAAGGTGCGCGGCACGTACGACCAGGTGTCCTGCCGGATTGCGTCGATCCCGCTCATGGCGCACCACCAGAGCGTGTTCTGGATCAGGTAGCGCGCGACCTCGGGGTCGTCCTGGTTGAGGTCGGGGAGGACGTTCGCGAACCACCCCTTGAGCGTGGAGGCGCGGATCTCGTCGGTGGCGTGCGGGTCGGCGAGCGTCCACGTCTGCCAGGTGTTGGCGAGGTGGCTGGCCGCGGTGCCGTTGAACCAGGTGGGGGTGGGCGGGTCGGTGACCCACGGGTGATCGGGCCCGACGTGGTTGGCCACCATGTCGAGGATGATCTTGAGCCCCACCGCGTGCGCCTCGTCCACGAGCGCCTTGAAGGCGGCGACGTCGCCGAAGTGTTCCTCGACCGCGTACAGGTCGGTCGCGCCGTAGCCGTGATAGTCGGTGACCGGCTGGCCGGCCTCCCCCTGCTTCACGTTCGGCGTGTTCATGTTGTCGTAGATCGGCGTCCGGTGAGGCCGGGGGACAGGGCGGGGTTGTCGTTGCTCGCCTCCCCGTTGGCGAACCGGTCCACCATGACCAGGTAGATCGCGTCGTGCCCCGAGAAGCCCTGGAAGCGGCCGGCCCGCGGGAGCGGCGCGTTCACGGCGAACGTGGCGGTGGCCGAGCCCGCGGCGGTGCGCAGCGCGATGGGCTGCGCGCCGGGCGCGAGCGTGCGCGGGATCATGACGTCCACGAAGGCCGCGGTGCCGGCGGCGTTCACCTTGGGGGTGCCGCACGTGAGCGCGCCGCAGGTGACCGTCGCGCCGGTGAGGTGGGTGCCGCGCACGAGCACGCGCACGGGGTTGAGCGAGTGCCCGGTCCACCAGTTGGGCGGTTCGAGGCGCGTGATGGTGGGCACCTGCGCGGCCGCGGCGCGCGAGGCGACCAGCAGCGCGACGAGCACCGCGAGGCGTCGCGTCAT
>JACQES010000380.1 GCA_016200495.1 Gemmatimonadota bacterium | reverse complement strand
CGCGCGAGATGATGGCGAGCGGCGCGCCGTCGCACGCGGTGGTGCTGGGCTCGCATCCGGTGCACGTCGAGGCCGGGGCGCACGTGGAGCCGTTCGTGGTGCTCGACGCCACGGCGGGCCCGATCCTGCTCCGCAAAGGCAGCACGGTGCAGTCATTCACCCGGCTGGTCGGACCCGCGGTCGTGGGGGAACAATCCACCGTCGTCGGCGACCGGATCGCCTGCGTGAGCATCGGCGAGGTGTGCAAGGTGCACGGCGAGGTGAGCAACACGATCGTGCTCGGCCACGCGAACAAGGGGCACGACGGATTCGTCGGCCACTCGGTGCTCGGGCGGTGGGTGAACCTCGGCGCGGGCACGATCACGAGCAACCTCAAGAACACCTACGGCACGGTGGCGCTGTGGACGCCGACCGGCGTGCGGGACTCGGGCCTCCAGTTCCTGGGCACGATGTTCGGCGACCACGTGAAGACCGGCATCGGGATGCGGCTCACGACCGGGTGCGTGCTGGGCGCCGGCGCGAACGTGTTCGAGGCGATGCCGCCCAAGATGGTCGCGCCGTTCAGCTGGGGCACGGCGGCGCCGTACGGCACCTATGCCCTCGGCAAGTTCCTCGAGGTGGCGCAGCGGATGATGGCGCGCCGGCACGTCGAGCTCTCGGCGTCGGCGCGGAGGCAGCTCGAGCAGGCGTACGCCGCCTCGCGGTGAAGGTCTTCGTCCTCGCGAGCGGCTCCACGGCCAACGCGCTCGTGATCGAGGCGGCCGGCGAGCGGCTCCTGGTGGACTGCGGGCTGGGCCCGCGCACCCTCGCGACCCGGCTCCGCTCGTTCGGCATTCCGCCGGAGTCGGTGGGGGGCGTCGCGATCACGCACGAGCATTCGGACCACGTGCACGGCCTCAAGAAGGCGTGCGCCAAGTGGCGGTGGCCGGTGCTCACGAGCGCGGGCACGCACGCGGCGCTCGCCGAGCTGGGGGTCCGTGGCAGCACGGGGGGTGGCGCGCGGCGCATCGTGCTCCCGCACGCACAGGCGGTCGCGCACGGCGCATTCGAGGTCATGGGGGTGCGGATTCCCCACGACGCCGCGGAGCCGATGGCGATGGTGGTGACCTGCCGGTCGAGCGGAGCGCGCGTGGCGGTGGCGACGGACATCGGCGAAGTCTCGGGCACGGTGCTGCGCGCGTTCGAAAAGGTGGACGCGCTCGTGCTCGAGTCGAACCACGACATGGGGATGCTCGTGCGCGGCCCGTACCCGCCGCACCTCAAGCAGCGCATCGCGGCGCGCACGGGACACCTGTCGAACGCCGACTGCGGCGCGGCGCTCGCCACGCTGGCGCACCGCGGCCTGTCGCACATCGTGCTCGCCCACCTGAGCGAGGTGAACAACACGCCGGAAGTCGCGCAGGCGAGTGCGGGGGTCGCGCTCCGGAAGGCGGGGTGGCGCGGGAAACTGGCGATCGCGGCGCCTGACGGACTGGCCAGCGGCTTCGCCGTCGGATCCCACGCCGACGCCGAGCGCCAACTCGGCCTCGCGCTGGAGGCGTAGGGCGCGCGGCGGACGCGCCTACGTCACGCGACGCATGGCTCGCGGCGGCAGGCGGGCTAGCATGGCGACAGCACGATCGTCGCGTGCTCCCGTCCCCCTTGCCCGGAGTCCTCCATGCGCCTTCCGACTCGTTCCCCCTCGTTCGTGCGCTGCCTCGCGGCCGCGTGCGCCCTGCTGGCCGGCATCGCCGTTCCGCTGCACGCGCAACAGCGCGATGTGGCCGACCTGCCCGAACTCCGGCGCATCGAGCTGTCCGGACCGCGCTTCGGCATGACGCTGCTGAGCGACGCGACCCTCAGCGACCTCCGGAGCCACGGCCTGCGCGTCGCGCCGGTGATCTCGCAGTTCGGCTGGCAGTTCGAGCGCGCCTTCGCCAACCCGGGCAGCATGACCGCGCTCTCGGAATGGGTGCTGCTCGTGGGCGGCATGGACCAGGGGGCGCTGCTGCCCAGCCTGAGCTGGGTCGTCGGGCTCCGCGGGTCCTCGGGGTTCGAGTTCGGCGTCGGGCCGAACGCGTCACTGGCGGGCGTGTCGCTCGTCGTCGCGGGCGGCTACGCGCAGCGCGTGGGCGGCCTGCTCATTCCGGTCAACCTGTCGGTGGTGCCGTCGCGCGACGGGATGCGCTTCAGCCTGCTGACGGGCTTCGCGATGCGCTGATCGACGGGGCGGGCGTCGCGCGATGCGGCCGCGCGACGCCCGGCCGCTCGTGCGCGTCGCATCGGACGTTGCGCGCCTGGGAACGCGTGCAGGGCCCCTCGCCGGCGTCGGGGCGCCGCTCCGCGCCGCGTCTCGCTGCAGCTGGGAACGGTGATCCGAGTCCCGGTGCGGCCGATGGCGCCGCTCTCGCGTCCCGGCAGGGCCCGTTGCACATTGCGCGCATGCGACTCCGTCACGCTTCATTCCTGCTCGCGTCCGTGTGCGCCCTCGCGACGCCGGCCGCCGCGCGCGCCCAGGGCACCGCGATCGCCCCGGCCAACGACCTGCCGAACCCGTATCGCACGGTCGAGAACTGGGCCAGGCTGCCCGACGGCCTCGCGTGGGGGTCGACGTCGGCGGTGGACGTCGACAAGGACGGCACGAGCATCTGGGTGGCCGAGCGCTGCGGCACCAACAGCTGCCTCGGCTCGCCGCGCAACCCGATCATGAAGTTCGACGCGTCGGGGCGGATGGTGACGAGCTTCGGGGCCGGGCTGCTCGTGTTTCCGCACGGGATCCACGTGGACCGCGACGGCAACATCTGGGTGACGGATGGCCAGGACAACCGGCCGCGCCGGCCGCGCGGCGACACGTCCACCGCGCCGCTCCCGGAGCCCGCCACGCTCGTGGGGCACCAGGTCTTCAAGTTCAGCCCGCAGGGCAAACTGCTGCTCACGCTCGGCCAGCCAGGCGGGGCGCAGGGCGCCAACTACTTCTGGCAGCCGAACGACGTGCTCGTCGCCCCCAACGGCACGATCTTCGTGGCCGAGGGGCACGGCCCGCAGCACGCGCGGATCCTCGAGTTCAACAAGGACGGGAGCTTCCGCAAGGCGTGGGGGACGCACGGCGCGGGCGCGATGGAGTTCGACCAGCCGCACGCGCTCGCGATGGATTCCAGGGGGCGCCTGTTCATCGGCGACCGGAGCAACAACCGCATCGTGATCTACTCGCAGGACGGCAAGCTGCTCGACACGTGGTACCAGTTCTCGCGGCCCAGCGGACTCTGGATCGACAAGGACGACATGCTGTATGTCGCGGACTCGGAGTCCGGATGGGTGGAGCCCAGGCATGCCGCGTGGAAGCGCGGCATCCGCATCGGCAGCGCGCGCGACGGACTCGTGAAGTGGTTCATTCCCGATCCCGCGACGACGCCGCCAGCCAACCTCACGAGTTCGGCCGAAGGGGTGGCCGTGGACGCGAAGGGCAACATCTACGGCGCGGAAGTCGGGCAGAAGGCGCTCAAGCGGTACGAGCGCATCAGGTGACCAGGGTGCGCGGGCATCGGGCCCGCGCGCGGAGCGCGTGACGGCGCCCACGGGCGCACGGAGGAGGACGCATGGGTGAACGGAGCGGAGTGTCGCGGCGCGGGTTCATGGGCGGCGTGGCCGGGGCCATGGGCGCGCTCGCGCTGCCGGGCGACCTCGCGCGCTGGGCGCAGGTGCACCGGCCGGAGCGCCTCGACCGGCTGTTCGCGGCCGACGACTACGACTCGTACGCCAAGCTCGCGTTCAACGAGAATCCGTATGGACCGCCCGCCTCGGTGATGGAGGCGATGACCAAGGCGTTCAAGTACTCGAACCGCTACGGCTACCCCGACTCGGGACTCACCGACGAACTCGCCAAGCTCCATGGCGTGTCGAAGGAGATGATCGTGACGTCGTCGGGCTCGGGCGAGCTGCTCGAGGCGATGGCGCTGGCCTTCCTGCCCCCGGGCAAGAAGGTGCTCGGCTCCGATCCGTCGTACAACGAGGTGTACCAGCACGTCCTGCGCATCCACGGCGAGGCGATCAAGGTGCCGCTGCGCGCGGACTTCACGCAGGACATTCCGGCGATGATCCAGGTGGCGACGTCGCGCCCGTCGGAAATCGGTTTCGTGTACCTCTGCAATCCGAACAACCCGACGGGGCGCACGATCCCGGCGCGGGAGGTGGCGCAGCTGCTGGCCGCGATCCCGGCCGACATGCCGGTGCTCATCGACGAGGCGTACCATCACTTCGTGGATGACCCGGAGTATGCGACGTCGATTCCGTTCGCCGTCGCCGGGCGGCCCGTGGTGGTCACGCGCACCTTCTCGAAGATCGCCGCGCTGGCCGGCATCCGACTGGGTTACGCCATCACGCCGAACGCCGTGGGCGAGCAGCTGCGCCTCAAGATGACGGGCACCATCAACGCGCTCGCGCGGTACGCGGGCGCCGCGGCCCTCCGCGACACCGACGCGCAGGCCAAGGTGCGGAGCGTGACGCTCGCGCTGCGCCGCCAGACCACGGGCGAACTGGAGAAGCGCGGCTTCACGGTGATCCCGAGCGAGACCAACTTTTTCATGGTTGTCGCCCACGCCCGAGGCGAAGACGATGTACTGCTTCCCCTGGTGCATGAAGGTCATCGGCACGGCCGTGTTCACCTGCGGAATCGCCGCGGCCGAGAGGAGCTTGCCGGTCTTCTTGTCCGTCGCGTAGAGCTGCGGCCCGGGGTTGGTGGCGTTCTTGACCACGCGCCCGATGCCGGTGCGGCCGACGCCATGGATGACCAGCGTCTTGGTGACGATGATCTCGGCCTGACCGTTCAGCTGCGGCACCATCGGCAGCTTCACGTCCTTGAAGAGCGGATCGGTGGACGTCTGCTGGCGCCACAGGTGGCCGTTCGGCGCCCACCACTTCTTGTCGCCCGTGGTCATGTCGTACGCGGTGATGCCGCCGAACTCGCGCGGCTTGAGGATCGGCACGCCGCCGATCGCGATCGGCACCGCGGGGGCGAACGCCTGCCGCATCTCCTTCTTCGCGTAGCCCTTGGGCGCGGGGAGCGCGCCGGGCAGCCCGCACGAGTCGTGCGTCTGGCTGTAGCGGTGCTCGGAGCACGGGTCGTGCGCGACCTCGATCGTGGCGAGGCCCGTCTGGCTCCCGACGAACAGCATCTGCGTCTCGGGGTCGAACGCCGCACCGCCGTCGATGTTCACGCCGCCCGACGCGCCCGGCGCGTACCACGAGCAATGGAGGAAGCCCTCGCGATGCTCCTCGAGCGCGGGCGGGATGTAGTACGGCCCCATGCGGCACGAGCGCGCGATCTTGAGGGCCGAGTCGCGGATGGCCGGCGTGTAGTCGATCAGGTCGGCCTCCTGCAGGCCCTGCTGGGAGAAGGGCGCGGGACGGCTCGGAATGGGCTGGGTCTTCGACGTCACCTCACCGGGCACGTCACTCTGCAGCACCGGCGTCTCCGGGATCGGCCAGATCGGCTGGCCCGTGACGCGATCGAGCACGTACACCCACCCCTGCTTGCTCGTCTGCGCGATCACCTTCCGCACGCGTCCGTCGATGGTGACGTCCATCAGGTTGGGCGCCATCGGGGTGTCGTAGTCCCAGATGTCGTGGTGCACGAACTGGTAGTGCCACTTCCGCTGCCCGGTCTTCGTGTCGATCGCGACGAGGCTGTTGCCGAACAGGTTGTCACCCGGCCGGTGACCGCCGTACTCGTCGGAGAGCGGCATGCCGACGGGGATGTAGACGAGCCCGAGCTCGGGGTCGGCCGAGTACGTGGCCCACGCGTCGTTCTTGCCCGTGCCCGGCGTGCCCGGCTTGGTGCCGTTCTTCCAGGTGTCCGCGCCGAACTCGCCCGGCTGCGGAATCAGGTTGAACTTCCACAGCTGCTTGCCCGTGTGGATGTCGAAGCCGCGGATGATCCCGCCGATGTTGGCCATGCGGAGCGGCCAGTAGCCGTGCATGGCCGAGTTGCCGACGACGATCACGTCCCCGACGATGATCGGGGGCGACGAGATCGCGATCTGGCCGTGCTTCGGATCGATCCCCATCGTGCCGTCGGCGCCGGTGCGCGTCTTCGCGTTCCACGTCTCGCCGGGGCGCGCACGACGGAGCGGCGCGGCCTCCGAGATGATCAGCTCGCCGGTGTCGTCCACCGCGAGCGGCACGAGCGGATAGCCGAGCCCCTCCTCGAGGTCCACGACGCCGTCCTTGCCGACCTTGGGATCGGGCTTCCCCGTCTTGGCATCGAGCACGACCAGGTGGTAGCCCGGCGTCGCGATCACCGCGCGCTCCTCGACGCCGTCGGTCCAGTACGCGAGCCCGCGCCCGGCGAAGCGGCGCGGCGCCTTCTGCCAGCGGATCCCCTCGTCGAGCTGGTACTGCCAGAGCGTCTGCCCGGTGGCCGGGTCGATGGCGTACGCGCCCCGCTTGCTCGTCGCGACCGTGAGCAGGCGGCCGTTCGCGTAGAGCGGCGTCGTGCGATAGTACTCGTCGGCGCCGAACTGCCCGGCCTTCCACTCCCACGCCACCTGCAGCCGGCTGAAGTTGTCGGCGTTGACCTGGTCGAGCGGGCTGTAGCGCGTGCTCCAGGCGTCGCCGCCCCAGTAGCGCCACTCGCCGGCCACGTTTCCACGCACGATGGCGCGCCCCTCGCGGGCCGCGGTCTCGTGCGGGCGCGCGAGCACGATCGCGCTCGCGGCGAGGATGATGGTGGCGAGCGCTCCCACGGCGGTTCCGATCGTGCGGCGTGCGGTCATCGCTTGGCCCTCCTGGGCGGTGGCGCGAGCTGGATGCGCACCCGGGCGAGCTGCGCGGGATCCGGCACGATCTCCGCGGTCCCGGGGGGCATCTTGTTCATCTGCAGCATGTAGGCGAGCAGGTCGGCGTACGTCTCGGGAGCGAGGCTGCCCGGTTCGCTCTTGGGCATGCGCGTGCTCATGAAGGTGAAGAGCTCCGATAACGTGCGTCCAGACCAGTTGCGCCGGAAGACCGGTCCGGTGTGCGTGATGGCCGCGTGGCACGACTGGCACTGGGCGAGGTAGGTGTCCTTCCCCCGGCTCGCCTGTTCGGCCGAGTACACGCCGTCGAGCGTGGTGCGCCGCGTGGAGTCCGGCGACGCCGCGACCGGACGCGATGCGCGGGCCGTCGCCCCATGCGCGAACCCCTCGGTGGCGCGTGCGGCCAGCGCCGCGGCGCATCCGATGGCCGCGACCATCACGGCGTGCCGAGGCCTCACGCCGCCTCCGGCTTCGACACCCGGAGCCAGGCCGCCAGGCGGGACAGCCCCCAGAGCGCCACGCCCGCGACGATCACCACCACGCCGCCGCGCATGAGCGCCGCCCAGAAGGCCGCATCGCGCGCGGGCAGCTCGAACGGGTAGCGCCGCAGCAGCTCCCACCGCTCGGTCATCCAGTGCCACGCGCTGTGCCCCACGATCGCGCTCAGCGCCACGAGCGCCACGCGCTCCGACGGCACGCGCTTGAGCGCGCCGTTGAGCACCGGCACGAGCACGATGAGCACCGCGAGCTGTCCGGCTTCGACGCCCAGGTTGAATCCCAGCAGCGCGCTCGCCACCTGGGTGCCGGCGAACTGGAGGCTCTCGCGCAGCGCGAAGGAGAAGCCGAAGCCGTGCACCAGCCCGAAGCCGAACGCCGCGACCCACCGGCGCTCCCCCGCGATGCCAAGGATGTTGGCGAGCGCCATGGCGACGATCGAGAGCGCGATCAGGAACTCCACGGCGGGGGGGAACCAGCTCACGTCGGGCGCCACGCCGGCCGCCGAAGCGGCGAGCGTGATCGAGTGCGCGACCGTGAACGCGGTGACGATGCCGACGAGCGGGCGCAGTCGCCGGAACGGGATCACCAGCGCGAACAGGAAGAGCAGGTGGTCGATGCCGTCGAGGATGTGCGCGAACCCGCGCACGACGAACGCCCCGATCACGTCGAACACGCCCGGGTCGAGGTGGATCGCGCCGGCGTCGCCCTCGTACAGGAGCGAGCGGTCGCTGCCGTCGGCGCCGATCACGTGCAGCACCGTCGTGGTCCGCTGGCCGAGCCGGGCGAACGCGGGACGAATCGAGAGGCGCCGCGCCTCGGCCGTCACCGGCGCCTCGAGCGCCACGTCGAGCCACGCGCGTTGCCACGGCATGGCGGTGCTGTCTGGCAACGGGGGCGCGGCCAGCTGCGCCTCGGCGTCGGCCCACGTGGCGAACGCACGGTCATTGGGCGTCGCCAGGCGCACGGCGATGACGGCGGGGCCGTTCACGCGCTGGCCGTCCTGGAGGATCGCGAGGTCGTCGGCGATCCAGGTGCGCGCGGCGCCGTCGAGCTGCGGCATCGCCTTCGCGATGTCCATCACACCGGGCGCGCGCTCGGCGAAGTCGATGTCGCGGATGGCCTCGAGCGGGATGCGCACGAGGATCCGCACACGGGTGGCCTCGGGCTTCACGTACGCCACCGCGACGACGCTGCGGGGGATCTCGTGGGCGTCGAGCGGGCGCGCCCAGCCGATCAGGGCGGCCACCAGCGTCGCCATCAGGACGAACGCGGCGCGGCCGGGCCGCGCGAGGGCGCGCCACCCGATGCGTCCGCGCTCTGGACGCGCTCGGCGTCGGGGGGATATTGTCTGACCGTCGCGCACGGGGCGAATCTACCCCCGCCCCCGCACCGCCGCAGCAGGCGGCGATCCTCCAGCCGGAGTCCGTGCATGCCCTCGCGTACCACGCTCGTCCTCGGTGGCGCCGTCACCGCCGCCGCACTCCTCGGACTCGGCGCCGCCGCCGTGGAGGCCCGCCAGGCGCAGGCCACCGTGCAGGCGCCGCGCTTCGAGGTGGACCTCACGTGGCCCAAGCCGCTGCCGAATCACTGGATCATCGGCTCGACGATCGGCGTGGGGGTGGACTCGCGCGACCACATCTTCATCATCCATCGCGGCGACTCGACGCTCAACCAGCGCACCGAGTCGGGCAGCCCCAAGGGCGAGTGCTGCACCTCGGCCCCGCCGGTGCTCGAGTTCGACCAGGAGGGCAACCTCGTCAACGCGTGGGGCGGCCCCGGGCCGGGCTACGAGTGGCCGGGCTCCAACCACGGCATCTCGGTGGACGACCAGGACAACGTCTGGATCGGCGGCAACGGGCCGATGGACTCGCACATCCTCAAGTTCACGCACGACGGCAAGTTCCTGCAGCAGATCGGCACCCCGCTGCAGAAGGTGAACAGCCGCGACTCGACCCACTTCGGGCGGGTGGCCAAGATCTCGTTCGACCCGCCGGCCCACGAGGCGTTCGTTTCGGACGGCTACGGCAACAAGCGCGTCGCGGTCATCGACATGGCGACGGGCAAGGTGAAGCGGTTCTGGGGCGCCTACGGCAAGATGCCGGTGGACACGAACATGGGGCCGTACAACCCCGACGCGCCGCCGGCCCCGCAGTTCCGCAACCCCGTGCACTGCGCCGAGCCGTCGAACGACGGGCTGCTCTACGTCTGCGACCGCGTGAACAACCGGATCCAGGTGTTCAAGAAGTCGGGCGAGTACGTGAAGGAAGTGCGCTACTATCCCGCGACGCGGGGCGACGGCTCCGCGTGGGACATCGCCTTCTCGAAGGACAAGGCGCAGAAGTACATCTTCATGGCGGACGGCCGCAACGAGCGCGTGTACGTGATCGAGCGCGCGACGCTCGAGGTGCTCACGATGTTCGGGGACGGCGGCCGCCAGCCGGGGCAGTTCTTCGCCGTGCACTCGATCGCGACCGACTCGAAGGGCAACATCTACACGGCCGAGACCTACGAGGGCAAGCGCGTGCAGCGGTTCAGCTACAAGGGGATGGCCGCGGTGCCGAAGAACCAGGGCGTGCCTTGGCCGGCCGGGCCGAAGAGGTAGCGCGCGCCGGGCGTGAGCGCGCTCCGCGCGCTCCCGCCGCCTCCACCACCTCGATCATCGCGTCCACCGCGCGACGGTAGTCGAACTGCGCGACGGCCTTGGCGCGCGCGGCGGCCCCCAGCCGCGCCGCCTCGTCGGGATTCGTGAGCAGCCGCGTGATCGCGGCCGCCATCCGCGGCGGGTCCTCGCCCGGCACGAGGAGGCCGCTCACGCCGTCCTCGATGAGCTCGCCCAGCGCGCCGCGATCGGTGCTCACGACCGGGAGTCCGCTGGCCATCGCCTCGGCCACGGAGTAGCCGAACGCCTCCTGCCAACGCGCGGGGTGCACGAACACGTCGGTCTCGTGCAGGAGCGCCTGCACGTCGTCGCGGAGGCCGAGGAAGTCCACGCGGTCGGCGATGCCAAGCGCACGCGCCTGTTCCTCGAGCATGGGCAGCTGGATGCCACGACCCGCGATGGCCAACCGGGCGTCGGGCACCGGCACCTGCGCGAACGCCTCGATCAGCGTGTCGGCCCCCTTCTCGGCGATCAGGTTGATCACCGTCATCACGCGCGGCGGGCCGGCGGGCCGCGAGGCGCGCGGGGTGAACCGGTCGAGGTTCACGCCGTTGTAGATCACCCGCGCGTCGCTCAGGTCGAGGCCGTAGAGCGCCATCCCCCGCTGCCGCACGTACTCGGAGCAGCAGAGGTAGGTGTGCATGCGCCGGTGGATCAGCTGGTAGCCTGCCCGGCGGAGCGCCCCCGGTCGCGTCCAGCCCGACGGCGTGGAGGTTTCGTCCAGGTAGATGAGCTGCGTCGGCCACGCGGCGGCGGCCTGCAGGGCGAGGCGCCCGCGCAGCGGGAGGAGCGTGTAGAGCAGCACGTCGGCATGCGCGCGCAGCCACTGCACGCCGCCCACGAACGACTGCTCCACCTTCGCGATCTCGGTCCAGGTCGCGCCGCACGCCTGCAGCTCGCGCGCGAACCACGGATGCACCGGCGGACGCCCGAGCAGGTGCACGTCGTGCCCGCGCGCGCGGGCCGCGCGCGCAAAGGCGACGAACGTCTCCTCCATGGACCCGATCTTCCGCGGTGCCAGGTCGGAGGCGAGGGTGATGCGCAACCCCACGGCTCAGCGCTTCAGGTAGTGTCGCGCGAGGTCCTTCAGCAGGACGGGGATGTCCTCGAGGCGGATCTTCGCCAGGAGAAGCGCGTGGTTGATCGCCTGGATCACCTCGAAGCGCGGCGGCCGCTCGTAGTCGGGCTGGTAGTGCGTCTTGTCGCCGAAGCCCAGCAGCTGCCGGCCCGCCTCGTCGAGGCCGCCGAGGAAGGCGGCATTGAGGAGCAGCGGGTGGTAGCGGTAGCCGACCACGTCCTCCTTCTGGAGCGGGACGGTGGGCTGGTGGTAGTTGTAGAAGATCGCCCAGCGCGGCTCGAGGATCGGCATGTTCTGGCGGTGCACGCCGCTCGTGTCGAACAGCACGAGGGTGCCCGCCTTGCCGAAGCACTCGAGGATCTCGCCCTTCACCTTGTCGCCGACCTCGGACTTCCTGATCATCCGCGGCGCCTGCTGCCGGTGCGACCCCTTCACGTAGGCGAAGGCCCCCGACCGCACGTCGGTCAGGTACATCGCCGCCTTCACCTCGCGCGGGATCCGGTCCTTGATCGTGGCCTGGTCGTACCAGGCGTCGCCGTGCCATCCGTGGAAGTCACGCTTGGTGGGGAGCGACAGCCACCCCTTGGCCTCGCGCAGCTGGACGTCGGCGCCGACGTACTCGCGCACGACCCCGGCCACGAGCGGATGCACCGCGAGGTCCACGAAGCCCTGATCGAGCATCAGGACGTCCTCGACCATGTGGCGGAACAGCTCCGTCTGGCGGTAGCCGTCGAAGTGGTTCCAGCGCGGCCGGGCGAGGTTCTGCCGGAAGGCGCGCTGCATCCCCGCCAGCCAGGCGCCGGTGGCGAACTCGGGGAGCACCACGACGCCATCGCGGTCGAGGGCCTCGACCACCGATGCTACCGACGTCGTTTCTTCGATCAGGGTTCCCATCAGGGTCTCCGCGGGGCGGTCACTTTCGTTACGTGAAGCGAATGTTAACGGCCGCGAGTCCAAACCGCACGGGCGCAGGTCACGATTCGAGTATCGGGCTCACGGGCCCCCGAGCCCCACCTGCCAGAGCGGCGCCCCACCCCCAGGCGGGTCGACGCGGATGGCGTGGACCCCGAAGGTCGAGCCGACGAGCGCCGGGGTCACTCCCGAGGGGTGATCGGCCGTGCCCACCACGCGCCCCCCCGCCATCAGCACGAACCGGTCGGCCGACTGCGTGGCGAGCGTCAGGTCATGGACGACCATCAGGACGCTGATGCCACGCGCCGGCAGCGTGCGGACGAGCGCCATCAGCTCGTGCGCGGCGCGGAGGTCGAGGCTGGTCGTCGGCTCGTCCAGAAGGAGCCAGCGTGCGCCGGACGCGCCGTCGGGCCAGAGCTGGGCCAGCACGCGCGCCACGTACACCCGCTGCCGTTCGCCGCCGGAGAGGGTGTGCACGAGTTGCCCCGCGCGCGCCGCGAGCCCGACAGTGGCGAGCGCCTCGCGCGCGATCTCCACGTCGCGCGCGGCCGGGGTCCGTTCGTAGTGCGGGTAGCGCCCCATCATCACGACCTCAGCCGCCGTGAGCGGGAAGCTGAGCGCGACCCCCTGCGTGAGGATCGCCCGCCGCCGGGCGAGGGCGCGCGCCTCCTGGCCCGCCAGCGTCGCGCCGTCGAGCGTGACGCGCCCCGTGGTTGGCGCGAGCAGCCCCGCGGCCACGCGCATCAGGGTGGATTTCCCCGCCCCGTTGGGCCCGAGGATGGCCGTGAAGGCGCCGGACTCGACCGTGAGCGTCACGCGATCGAGCAGCGTGGCGCGCCCCACGCGGACGGTGAGGTCGTGGAGCTCAAGCATGCGGCGCGTCCATCGCGGCCGGCGTCATCCGCCGCAGCAGCACGAGGAAGAGGGGCGCGCCGATCACGGCGGTGATGATCCCGATCGGCAGCTCGGCGGGCGGAATCACGAGGCGCGCGATGATGTCCATCGTGACCATCATGAGCGCGCCCACCACCGCCGACGCGCCGATGACGCGCGCATGGTCCGCGCCGCGCCACCAGCGCACCACGTGCGGCACCACGAGCCCGACGAAGGCGATCACGCCGGTCATCGCCGTGGCGACGGCCACCATGAGCGCGGAGGCCAGCAGCACGCCGCGCGCGAGGCGCGTCGGGTCCTCGCCGAGCGCGGCCGCCTCGGTCTCGCCCAGCATGAGCGCGTTGAGTCCCTTGGCGTGGAGGCGCGCCCAGCCGCCGCCCGCGAGGACGGCGCCCGCAACGAGCAGCACCCCCGTCCAACTGGCGGTGGTGTACGTGCCGAGCGTCCAGAACGTGATGTTGCGCGCCTGCGGATCGCGCGCGATGTAGCTCAGGAAGCCCGTGCCCGCCGCGCCGAGCGCATTGACGGCGATCCCCGCCAGGAGGAGCGTGAGCACGCTGACGGCGCCGTACGACGACGCGAGCCGGTAGACAAGCGCCGTGGCCGCGAGCGCGCCGATGAACGCCATGAGCGGGACGGCGAGCACTCCCAGCGGCGCGGCGAACGACAGCGCCGTGTGGCTGCCGGCGCCGAACACGAACACCACGGCCGCCCCGAGCGCCGCACCGGCCGACGTGCCCGCGAGCCCGGGCTCGACGATCGGATTGCGGAAGAGTCCCTGCAGCAGCGCCCCGGACATCGCGAGCGCGGCGCCAGAGAGCGCGGACATCAGCACGCGCGGCAGCCGCAGCGACACGAACACGTTGTGCGCGAGGGCGTCGGCGTCGGTGGCCGGCGCGAGGCCCAGCGCGACCGCGAGGTGATGCGCGACCTCGGCGGGGGTGAACGCGAAGGCACCGATGCACGCCGACGCGACCAGCGCCGCCGCCAGCAGCGCCCACGCGGGAACCAGGGAGCCGCGCCGCATCGGCGCGCTGGTCGCGTTACCGGGGATGGAACCACCCGGCGAGCTTGCGCACGCTCGCCGGGGTCCGCGGCCCGTAGTACAGCAGCTCCGTCTCGTCGATGCGGTAGATCCTGCCCGCCTTCGCCGCGGGGGTGAGCGCGACGCCCGGCATCGTCGCGAACTGGGCGGCCGAGCCGGCGCGATCGAAGCCGACGTCGGTGGCGATGATGATGTCGGGGGCCGCCTTCGCGATCAGCTCAGGCGTGAGTCGCATCATGCCCCCCACCGAGTCCACCGCGTTCGTCCCGCCCGCCCAGCGGATGAGCTGGTCGGCGGCGCCGCCGCGCGTGACGGCGAGGTAGTTGTTCACGATCTGCCCAAAGTGCATCACGAGGACGCGCGGCCTGGCGCCCTGATTGTACCTGACCGTGTCGCGCGCGAGCGCCTCCATCTCCTTCTTCCACGTGGCGATCACGGCGGCCGCTTCCCTGGCGCGACCGAACTCGTCGCCGAGGCGCGTAAGCAGCGCCTGCGCCTCCTCGGGGCTGTTGCCGGGCTTGAGCTCCAGCACCGGAAGACCAACCTGCTTCACCTGCGCCATCACCGGCTCCGGCCCGACGTTCCCGTCGGTGAGCAGCAGGGTGGGCTTGAGGGAGAGGATCCCCTCCGCGCTCAGTGCGCGGTGGTAGCCCACCGAGGGCAGCCTCGTGATCTGCGGCGGATAGATCGAGGTGAGGTCGCGCCCCACGATGACGCCCTCGGCGCCGATCGCGAACATGAACTCGTTGAGCTGCTTCGAGACGCACACGACGCGACGGGGCGTGGTCCCCTGCGCGGGGAGCCGGGGCGCCGAGGGCACCGCGAGGCAGAGGGCGACGATGGCGGCCCGGGTCGGACGGACGAAACGGGGGCGGTGCATGAGGCTCGGCAGTGCGCGTGGGTCAGCGGTGAACGCGACGGGAAGTTACGCGCCGACGGCCGGCTTCGCTGGCCGGCGCGCGTCACGCTTCCCCTCGTGGCGTCGCGTGCGTTTCTTCCCCGCATGCCTCCTGCCAACCTCCGTCCCGCCAGCTCGGCGCGCCCCCCGCGCCCGCGTTTCCCGCTCCTGCCGGCGCCGCGCGCGCGCCTCGCCAGCGCCGTGCTCACGTGCGTCGCGATCGTCGCCGCGTCGGCAGACGCCCAGGCCCCGGCCGCGCGCGCCCCCGGGCCTGCCGTCCCCGCGCTCACCAACGGCGCCGACCCCGCGTCGTTCGCCTCGATGCGGTGGCGCATGCTCGGCCCCGCGCGCGGCGGTCGCGTGACGACCGTGGCCGGCGTGCCGTCGCAGCCGCACACCTTCTACATGGGCTCCACGGGCGGCGGCATCTGGCGCACGACCGATGCCGGCATGAGCTGGGTCAACATCTCCGACGGCCAGCTGCCGGTCGGGTCCATGGGCGACATTCGCGTCGCCGACTCCGACCCGCGCATCATCTACGCGGGCACCGGCTCCGACGGGCTGCGCTCGAACGTCTCGATCGGCAAGGGCGTCTTCAAGAGCACCGACGCGGGCGCGACGTGGAAGTTCGTGGGGCTCGCCGACGTGGGGAACATCGGCGCGGTGCGCATCCACCCGGCCAATCCCGACGTCGCGTTCGTCGCCGCCATCGGGAACCCGTTCGCGCCGGGGAACGCGCGCGGCCTCTATCGCACCACCAACGGCGGCGCCTCGTGGGAGCGCGTGCTCTACGTGAGCGACTCGACGGGCGCGGTGGACGTCGAGTTCATGCCCGGCAACCCGCAGGTGCTCTACGCGAGCATGTGGCGCGGCGAGCGGAAGCCGTGGACGATCATCTCCGGCGCGCGCGAGGGGGGCATCTACAAGAGCACCGACGGCGGCACGACGTGGACCAAGCTGGGCAACGGGCTGCCGTCGGGACTCGTGGGCAAGAGCAACATCGCCACCACGGCTGCGAATCCGCAGCGTGTGTACGTGCTCATCGAAGCCAAGCCGGGCGGCGGCCTCTATCGCAGCGACGACGCCGGCGCGTCGTTCACGCAGGTGTCGAGCTTCGGCCAGCTGATCACGCGCCCCTTCTACTACACGACCATCACCGCGCACCCGACCAACCCCGACGAGGTGTACGTCGGGAGCGAGGGGTACTGGAAGAGCGTGGACGGCGGCCGGACCTTCCGCTCGCAGCGCGTGCCGCACGGCGACAACCACGACCTGTGGATCAACCCGCTCCACCCCGAGATCATGATCGAGTCGAACGACGGCGGCGCGACCGTCACGCTCGACGCGATGAAGACGTGGAGCACGCTCTACAACCAGCCGACGGCCGAGATCTACCAGGTGTACGTGGACCGCGCCTACCCGTATCGCCTCTACGGCGCGCAGCAGGACAACACGACGCTCATCGTCCCCTCGCTCCCCGAGACGCAAGCCGGCGTGGACGACGCGATGCAGCTCTGGCGCCAGGGCCCCGGCTGCGAGACCGGCCCGATCATGCCGCACCCCGTCAACCGCGACACGGTGTACGGCTCCTGCAAGGGACAGTTCTCGCGCCTCAACCTGCACACGGGTCAGGAGAAGCAGTACTGGATCGGCGCGCAGTCGCTCTACGGCAACGCCGGCAAGGACCTCGTCTACCGCTTCCAGCGCGTGAGCCCGTTCGAGGTGAGCCCGCACGACCCGCGCACCATCTACTACGGCTCGCAATACGTGCACCGGACGCGCGACGAGGGCGTCACGTGGGAGACGATTTCCCCCGACCTCACCTGGAACCCGCCCGAGCGGCAGCAGGACCCGTCGGGCACGCCGATCACCCTCGACGGCACGGGCGAGGAGACCTACTCCACCCTCTACGCGATCCGCGAAAGCGTGCTCGATCCGAACGTGATCTGGACGGGCGCCAACGATGGCCCCTTCCACGTCACGCGCGACGGCGGCAAGCACTGGACCGACATCACGCCCAAGGGGTTGGGCGCCGGCGGCCGCGTCCAGAACATCGAGCCGTCACCGCACCGGAAGGGCTCGGCGTACTACACCGTGCTGCGCTACCAGCTGGGCGACTTCAAGCCGTACGCGTATCGCACCGATGACTACGGCGCGCACTGGACGCTCCTCACCGACGGCAGCAACGGGATCCCGGCCGACCACCCGGTGCGCGTCGTGCGCGAGGATCCCGAGCGCGAAGGGCTCCTCTACGCCGGCACCGAGTTCGGCGCCTTCGTGAGCTTCGACAACGGCGCGCACTGGCAGGCGCTGCAGCTCAACTTGCCCGCCACGCCGATCACCGATGCCAAGGTCACGCAGGGCGACCTCGCCATCAGCACGCAGGGACGTGGCTTCTGGATCCTCGACAACCTCTCGGTGCTCCGGCAGCAGGCCGACGCGATCGCCGGCAAGGCGGTGCACCTCTATCGTCCGCGCGTCGCGACGCGCACGCGCTACGCCACGCGGCAGGGCGGCGCCGACAGCCAGGAGGACGGCGGCGGCCTCGGCCAGACGCGACCCTCCGATCCCGAGTTCCCGCCGCCGGGCGCGCAGATCGACTACGTGCTCAAGGCGAGCGGTCCGGTCGAGCTCACGATCGCCGACGCCGCCGGCACCGTGCTCCGCCGCTTCTCGAGCGATGGACTCGGCCAGCGCGCCGTCGAACCGGCGGAGCCCTCGATGCGCGCGCCCGCGATGGCGATCGTCGGCACGCCGCGGTTGCCGAAGAAGGCCGGGCACAACCGCTTCACCTGGGACATGACGCTGCCGGGCCCATGGACCGCCGACAGCCTGCGGAGCGGACGCAACGGCCCCGCCGTGCTCCCCGGCCGCTACACGGTCACGGTGAGTGCGGGCGGCGTGTCGGAATCACAGCCGCTCGAGATCCGGCTCGACCCGCGCCTCGGTCCCGACGGCGTCACGCCGCGCGTGCTGGCGGAGCAGCTCGAGCACAACCTCCGCACGCGCGACCTGGTGAGCGAGGTGAACCGCCTCGCGGCGTCGGTAACGTCAGACCTGCGTCGCCTCGCCGCCGACAGCTCGGCCTCCGGGCTGGCGCGACGCAAGGAACTCGAGACGCTGCGCGCCCAGCTCGTGACGCCGCCGATCCGCTACTCGAAGCCGGAACTGCAGGCGCACATCCAGTACCTCTACTCGCTCAGCATGCAGGCCGACCAGCAGGTGAGCGGCGACGCGAAGGCCCGCTACAAGGAGCTGCGCGCCACGCTCGACAAGCTCGCGCGCAAGAAGCCGATCGCGTGACGCGGAGCTCCGCCGGGCGCGTGCCGCGCGCCCGGCGAGAGCGCCCGTGCCGCACGTCGATGCGCGCTACGGCCGCAGGTGCCTCGCGAAGAAGGCCCAGACCAGGTTCCACGAATCCACCTGCTCGGGCGAGTCGTCGCGCTCGAGCGTCACCGGGTTGAAGCGCCGGTTGAAGGTGTGCCCGCCCCCCGCGGCGCCCACGGGCGGGTCCACGTAGATCTTGGTCTCGGCCAGCTCGGGCTTCCGTGCGCGCAGCGCGTCCACCATCTGCCGGTCCTCGACATAGTCCACGTCGGTGTCGTTGGTGGCGACATGCACGAGGAACGGGATGCGCAGCGAATCCACGTGGTAGAGCGGCGAGCGGCGGATGTACTCCGCCTGGCGCTCGAACGGGAGGCCGCCGATGCCCGATTGCGTGGCGAACATGCGCTGGTAGCCCGGCCCCTTGTAGCTCAGCCGGAAGACGAGGTTGGTCACCGGCACCATCGCCACGGCGGCCTTGACCGGCGCATTCGACCGGAACGAGATGAGCGACGTGATGTAGCCTCCGTGGCTCCAGCCCATCATGCCGATCCGCTCGGGGTCGACGTACGGCAGCGCGGCGAGGACGCCCACGGCGCTCCGCACGTCGTCCACTTCCTTCCCGCCGTAGTCCACCGCGTTGTAGTGCGCGGCGCCGTGGCCCGTGCTGCCGCGGTACTCCGGGGCGATGATCACGTACCCCTTGGCGACGGCCTCCCGCACGAACGGCCACATGCCGACGTCCCAGTCCCCATGCACGCCGCCGTGCACCCAGACCATCGCCGCGTGCGCGCGCGGGCCGCGCGGTGACAGCGGGGCGAACAGGTACGCCGGCACGGGCATGCCGTCCACGCTCGAGGGATAGTTGATCTTCTCGAAGCGCAGCACCCCGGCCGCGCGCGCGGCGTACGTCGAGTCGGTCGCCGCCTTCTCGCGGGCATCGGCCGCGAAGTCCATCTGCGGATGGTCCTGCGGGTTGGTGCTGACGTACAGGCGCCCCGCGCGCGGAAGGTCGCGCTCCGCCGCGGCCACGGCGGCCCGCTCCGCCGCGGCCGCGCGCTCGGCGGGCGACGGGGCCGCGCCCGGTGCGGACATGGCGGCCGGCGTGCAGCCGGCGAGGATGGCGAGCGCGGCGAGGCCGGCGAGACGGGGCATCCGGGGTCTCCGGTGAGGGGCGAGTCGGGAGCCGAATTCTGTCCGGCAGGACCGCTGCGTGGCTAGGGAGGCCGTGGACCACGGGTCGCCCTGCCCCCCCTCGCGAGCAGGCGGTCCGCGTGACAGAGTACGTCCGTTGTTCCGAGCGCCCTTGGCGAGGTTCCCGATGCCGATCGAACCCATCGACGACGTCTTCGAACTGCTGGAGGATGGCCAGGCGACCGACGCCCTCGCCGCGCTCGAGCGGCAGATCGCGCGGCAGCCCGGCGTCGCCCG
>JACQES010000379.1 GCA_016200495.1 Gemmatimonadota bacterium | reverse complement strand
CCCCGCGCAGCTCGAACGGCTGCGCGCGGACCCGACGCTCATGCCCGGTGCCGTGCGCGAGATGCTGCGCTTCGACAGTCCCGTGCAGCTCATCGATCGGTACGTGGCCGACGACACCGAGATCGGCGGCATCCGGCTCAAGCGCGGCGACGTGGTGACCGCCGTGGTGGGCTCGGGCAACCACGACAGCGCGAGGTTTCCCGACGGCGACGCGTTCGACATCACCCGCAACGCCGAAGGCCACCTCGCGTTCGGCGACGGGATCCATCGCTGCCTGGGCGCGCCGCTGGCCGACCTCGTCGCGCCCGTGGCCTTCCGCGCGATGCTCGATCAGTTGCCGGGGCTTCGCCTGGCCGGCACGCCGCAGTGGCGGTCCGACCCGTTCCTGCGCAGCCCGAGCAGCCTGCCAATCGCGTACGGCTGACGCGCAGCTCGGCGCTTGCCGAGGGGAGTGCATCTGCCGAGTTTTCAACGGTTTGGCGTGCCCCCGGCGGCGGAGTGGTCGTCGGGGGGATGGCAGGTTCCCCCCTTGGTCTCCATGGTCCCCGATTCGCTGCGCGCGGCCTTCAGCCCACGCTACGAACTGGAGCGCTTGATCGGCTCCGGCGGCTCGGCCGACGTGTACCTCGCGACCGACACGCGCCACGCGCGGAAGGTGGCCTGCAAGGTGCTCCGCGCCGACACGACCTCGGAGCTCGGAGCGGAGCGGTTCCTGCGCGAGATCGAGATCGCGGCGGCGCTCCAGCACCCCAACGTGCTGCCGGTCTTCGACTCGGGCGAGCTGGGCGGGCACCTGTTCTACGTCATGCCGTTCGTCGAGGGCGCGTCGCTGCGCGACCGGCTCCGGCAGGATGGCCCGCTGCGCTGGGACGACGCGCTGCGGCTGATGCGCGAGGTGACCGATGCCCTCTCCTACGCCCACCGGCGCGGCATCATGCATCGCGACATCAAGCCCGACAACATCATGCTGATCGGCGACCACGCGGTCGTCGCCGACTTCGGGATCGCGCGCGCCATCGAGGACGCGCGCCGGGAGTACCGCACCCCCGACGGGCTCGGCGTCGGCACGCCGGAATACATGGCGCCGGAACAGGCCACGGGGGACAGCCTCGACGCGCGGTGCGACGTGTACTCGCTCGGCGCGACGCTGTACGAGGTGCTGACCGGGACGCCGCCGTACCAGGGCGCCTCGGCCGTCGCCGTGCTCGTGCACAAGTCGAACGATCCCGTGCCGACGCTGCGCCCGCGCGACGAGAACGTGCCGCCCCACGCCGGCCACGCGATCCAGCGTTCGCTGGCGCGCGAAGTGCATGAGCGGTTCACGTCGGTGGAGGAGTTCCTCGAGGCGCTGGTGGTCGGCGACCTGGGGGCGCGCGCCGCGGCGCCGCGCACGCGGCTCCGCACGATCGCGGTGCTGCCGTTCCAGAACCTCTCGCACGATCCCGACGACGAGTACCTGAGCGACGGCATCACGGACGAGCTCATCTATTCACTCTCGAAGATCGCCGACCTGCGCGTGGTCGGGCGCGCCACGAGCTTCCGCTTCAAGGGGAGCGCCGACGACATCCGCCTGATCGGCGAGCAATTGCGCGTGGGCGGCATCGTGACCGGCGGCGTGCGGCGCGCCGGCGACCGGATCCGCGTGTCGGCCGAGCTGATCGACACGGCGAGCGGGTTCGAGCAGTGGACCGAGCGCTACGACCGCCAGCTCACCGACGTGTTCGAGGTGCAGGAGGAACTCGCGCACGCCATCGCGACCTCGCTCGAAACGACCGTGTGGCGCCCCGAGACGGCCCCGGCCATCAGCGCGCCGGCCGGCCCGGCCTACCAGCGCTTCCTGCGCGGCCGCTGGCTGTGGAACCAGCGCACCGAGGCGGGGCTGCTCGCGTCGGTCAACGAGTTCCGCGAGGCGGTCGCCCTCGATCCACGCTTCGCGCAGGCCCACGCCGCCCTCGCGGAGTCGTATGTGACGCTCGCCCTCTACGGGGCGCTCGCGCCCGCGGAAGCGCTGCCGGCCGCGCGCGGCGCCATCGAGACGGCGCTTGCGCTGCCGGCGGCGCCCGCCGAGGCGCTCACGGCGCGCGCGTGCATCGAGGCGGTGTACGAGTGGGACTGGCGCCGCGCGGAGGACGACTTCCGGCGGGCCATCGTGTCCAACCCCGCGTCGCCGTCGTCATCGCAATGGTACGCGATGAACCTGCTCGTGCCGCGCGGCCGATTCGGCGAGGCGCGCGAGCAGCTGGCCCGGTCGCAGGCGATCGACCCGCTGTCGCCCGTCGTCTCGCTCTCGGTGGGGCTCTCGCACTTCTACGAGCGCGACTACCGCACGGCCGTCGCGACCTTCGACGGGCTCATCGAGCGCGACCCCACCTTCGGCGTCGCGCGCATGTTCCTGGCGCAGGCGCTGAGCGAACTCGGCAACCACACCGCGGCCCTCGGCGCGCTCGCCGGCGCGGCCCAGCTCGTGGGCGAGAGCCGTGCGCTGCTGGCCGCGCGCGGCGTGCTCGCGGCGCGGAGCGGGCATCCGGAGGGGGCGCGCGAGGCGCTCGCGGTGCTGGAGGCGCGCGCCGCCACGCGCTACGTGTCGCCCGTGCTGATCGCGCAGGTGCAGGCGGCGCTGGGCGACGCCGAGGCCGCCGTGTCGTCGATCGAACGCGCGGTGGCGCTCCGCGCGAGCGACCTGGTGTGGGTGGGGGTCCGCCCGGTGTTCGACGCGCTGCGCACCGTCCCGCGCTTCCTCGCCGCGATGGAGCCGCTGCACCTCATGACGCGCTCGGGTCCGTTCGCCGTGCCGCTGTCGGCCTGAGCCCCGGCGGCCCCCTGCGCCGGTTCGGCCCGCTACGCCGGTTCGGCCCGCTGCGCCGGTTCGGCCCGCTGCGCCGGTTCGGCCTGCTACGCCGGTTCGGCCTGCCGCTACTGCGGCAGCGCGTACTCGAAGGTGTAGCGATGCACCTTCCCCTCGATCTCGATGCGCAGCGAGCCCGCGATCCCCGCGAGCGCGCCGGTCCCGGAATCCGGGACGACCGTGACCGTCAGCTGCTGCGCACCGCGCGACATCGTGCCGGTGTGCTGGAGCACGAAGGCGCCGGCGCGCCCGTGCAGGGAGCCGGTGACCTTCTCGATGGCGACGTATCCAGCCGAGCCCTTCGTCTCGGTCATCGCGGCGAGCATCTGCCCTTCGCTCGTGCCCACCAGATCGCCGTGGAACTGCTTCACGAGGTGCATCCGGCCGGGGACGGCAGTGGGGGGCGCCGTGGGATCGGCAGGCGTGACCTGGACGTCGAACGTGCCGGAGGCGATCGCGAGCATGGCGGGCGCTGGCCGCGCGGCGCCGCCGGCCCCGCGCGCGCCCCCGCTCGAACTCGCGTTCGACCGGAAGGCGCGCGTCCACGACGACGGCGGCGGGCCCTCGGCCACCTCGCCGAGCGACGTGGAGCGGAAGAACCGGTCGATCTCGCGTGCAACGGGCGACCAGCGACTGTGCATGGGGCATGGGGTGCTGCTCGAGCACTCGTTCCCACCCAACAGACAGACGGGTCGTTCGTCCATGCCCTCGAAGGGGGCGACCACATCGAGCAGCGAGATCGCATACGGATCCCGACCGAGCTGGAATCCGCCCGCCTTGCCCCGCGTGGAGCGGAGAATGCCGGCGTGCGCGAGTTGCTGCAGCGTCTTGCCGAGGTAGTTCTGCGGAATGCCGAGCGCGCGGGCAAGCGGAGCGGCGGTGACGGGCTGGCCGGAGGGCTGCTGGGCGATGAAGACGACGGCGCGAAGTCCGTACTGGGCTGTTTGCGACAACATGGGGAGGCGTTCGCGGGGACGCGTCCAAGGTGCGCCTCGCCCCGCCCCGCTGCCGTCGGCGAATGGACCCGACGGTCCCTCCGAAATCCCGTACACGAGGATTGCTTTTGCGTGTTATAACACATATCTTCTGCTCATGGCCACTTCGCTCCGCGACGATCTGCGCCAGGCTCGCGCCTTCACCTCGCTCGAGCAGGAGGCGCACCTCAACATCGTGCGCACCGCCCTCGTGCTCGGCGCGGCGCTCGAGGACCGGCTGCGACCGGCCGGGCTGTCCGTCGCGCAGTTCAACGTGCTGCGCATCCTCCGCGGGGCGGGCGCGGAGGGACTCTGCCGCTACGAAGTGGCGGAGCGCCTGCTCAACCGCACGCCCGACGTCACGCGCCTCCTCGACCGGATGGTGCGCGACGGCCTCGTGATCCGCGCACGGGCCGACGACGATCGCCGGCAGGTGCGCACCGCCATCACGCCCAAGGGGCTCCGCCTCCTCGCGCGCGTGGACGGCGAGGTCGAGGCGGAACACCGTCGCGCCCTGGGGCACCTCGGCGCGCGCGACCTGCAACAGCTCGTCACCCTGCTCACCCGCGCCCGGCACCCCGCCTGACGCCTCACGCACCGGAGTTTCTGATGGGCGCCAGCACGCACGACCTCTTCGGCAACGCGACCACCGCGCAGCCCGCCACCCCCGGCAGCTACGGCGAGGCGCCAGCCGGCTATCGCCTGCCCGACGCCACGCGCCTCGGGGCGGCGCACCTGCAGGTGGCCGACCTCGCACGCTCCCTGCGCTTCTACGCCGACCTGCTCGGCTTCCGCGTGATCGAGCAGACACCGACCATGGCGCGGCTCGGTGGCGCGGATGGGCAGCGCACCCTGATCGCGCTGCACGAGAAGCGTGGCGTGCAGCCGGCGGGGAGGCGCGCGCTGATCGGGCTCTATCACGTGGCGATTCTCTTGCCCGACCGGCCATCGCTTGGCCGGTTCCTCCGCGCGATGGCGGAGCAGCGCGTGCACGTCGGCGCCGGCGACCACCTCGTGAGCGAGGCGCTCTACCTGACCGATCCCGATGGCCTCGGGCTCGAGGTGTACGCGGACCGGCCGCGCGACGCGTGGCATCGACTCGGGCGCGAACTGATGCTCGCCACCGATCCGGTGGACTTCGAGTCGCTGCTCGCGGCGGGGGGAGAGACGCGCTGGAGCGGCATGCCGGCCGGCACGGTGGTCGGGCACGTGCACCTGCACGTGGGCGCGCTCGACGAGGCTGCGCGCTTCTACGCGGATGGCATCGGCTTCGACAAAGTGACGTGGCGCTACCCTGGCGCGCTCTTCATGGGCGCGGGGGGCTACCACCATCACCTCGGCACGAACACCTGGGCGGGACCGCACGCACGGCCCGCCGGCGACGACGATGCGCGGCTGCTCCGCTGGACGATCGAGCTGCCGAGCGCGGCGTCGCTCGACGAGGTCTCGGCGAACCTGCGCGCCCGGGGCTTCGCGGCGGAGTCGGTCGGCAGCGAGGTGGTGACGCGCGATCCGTGGGGGACCACGCTCGCGCTGGCCGTGGCAGGTTCGTGATCGAGCTGCCGGGCGTTTCGCTCACGCACCGCGTGCGCCCGGCGGGCGAGGGCGCGAATCCGCCCGGCGTCCGGCCGCCGCTGCTGGTCCTCCTGCACGGCGTGCGCAGCCACGAGGGATCGGTGCACGCGATCGCGGACGCCATGGACCCGCGGTTCGTGGTGGTGAGCCTTCGCTCGCCGCTCACGCTCGCGCCCGGGCAGTTCGGCTGGTTCACGGTGCAGTTCATCGCGGGGCGCCCGGTCATTGACGAGGCGCAGGCGCGCGCCGCGTGGACGCGCGTGCCGCACGTGATCGACGAGCTGCTCGCGGCAACGGGCGCCGACCCGGCGCGCGTCTACCTCGGCGGATTCAGCCAGGGCGGCATCATCGCGCTCGCCACGCTGCTCACGGCACCGGAACGGCTCGCGGGGGCGGTGGTGATGAGCGGCCGACTCCTCGGCGAAGTGCTGCCGCACGCCGCGTCCGCCGAGCGCCTCGCCGGGAAGCCGCTCCTCTGGGTGCACGGCACGGACGACAGCGTGCTGGGCATCGCGTACCTGCACGACGCGCAGGCGAAGCTCGCCCCCTACCCTCTCGCGTTCACCGCGCGCGAGTTCCCCATGGGACACAGCATCGGCGAGGCAGCGCGCGGAGCCGTGGCCGCGTGGCTCACGGCGCGGCTCGACGCGCCGCCCGACGCGACGCTCAGGGCACCGTGACGGGAATCCGCGCGACGACGGTGCCGACTCCGAGCCGCAGGACGTGGAGGACGAGGGTCGCGCCCGGTCGTCCCTCCAGTTCCACATCCATCGTCTCCCCGGCGCCCATGGTGGCGATGGCCGGCACGCGCCGCGCCGCGAGCGCGGGCGCGAGGTCGGCGCCGTCCTTCGCGAGCACGCGCCAGGAGACGACGCTGTCGCCGTCGAACAGGCGGACGCGCATCGGGTCGTCGGTCGGGATGACCATGATGCGCAGGCGTCGGGTGCGCCCGGCCGTCATGGCCATCCGGTCGTCCGGCACGTCGGGCGCGTAGCCCGTCACGCGCGCCGTGCGCTCGTCCACCAGCAGGAAGCGCTCTGTCGTGTCGGGTGGCGCGGTCCCTCGAGGCAGGACGATGAACGGGGCCGCCAGCCCGCGCCGGAGCTGGACGTCCTCGTCCATGTGTGTGTGATACATGAAGGTGCCCGCGCGGCGCGGGGTGATGCGCACGCGGAACGAGTCGCCGGGCGCGATCACCGGCGCGGTCATGGGGCCGCCGGCGCGCCCCGTGCCGCTCCAGCCCGCCACGCCGTCGAAGTAGCTCTCGAGCTCGATCCCGTGCCAGTGCACGGCGGTGGCGCGCGTCATCACGTTGCGGACCGTGATCTCCGTGCGCTCACCCTCGCGAAGCACGAGCGGCATCGAGGCCGTCCCCGCGAGGGCGCCCTCCGCGCCCGACGCATCGCCCACGACGTAGCGCAGCTCCGGACCGTCCGCGCCGCCCGCGCGCTCGGTCGCCAGCACGACCAGCCGTCGCTCGGGTGGGCGCCGCGGATCGGTCCGCACGGGAACGCGGGACCGCACCGACACGCGCATGACGAGTCCCGACATCGCGTCGGTGAGACTCGCGTGCGACATCGCGCGCTCGTGCGACGGACTCGACGCGCCGTCCGCGACCCGGTCCAGTCGCAGGCGCGGATCGATGTGCCCGATGGCATGGCAGTGGAACAGCCAGTTGCCCGGCGTGCCCGCCACCCACTGGATCATCGCCGACGAGGCACTGGTCAGGAACTCGGTCACGGCGCGCGGGCGCTCGGGCGGCGCGAAGGTCGTGTCCCGGAGGGACGTGCCGCGCGAGAGCACGTCGAAGTAGAAACCGTGCAGGTGCATCGGGTGCGCATGGTCTCCCGCGTTGATCACGCGCCAGCGCACGGTGTCGCCCAGGGCCACGTCCAGCGGCTCCGTGAACGGGAACGAGCGCCCGTTGATCGCGAACACCTGCCGGTGGTCCCGGGCGAAGCCGGGCGCACGCACGGAGTCGTCCCAGGTCGTGATGACCAGGATCCGCTCCTTGGGGTCGGGCCGGCTCCCGGCCGCATCCACCACGAGCGCGCCGCCCATCTGGCTGTCGCGACCGCGCCCGAACGGCCGCGCCGAGCGGGTAGTGCGCACCCAGTAGAAGTGCGTGCCGCGCGCCGTCATGCGCGTGGCGATGCGCGCCGTCGCGCCCGGCTCCACCACCACGGAGTCGTCGAGGCCGGCGTGGGCGCCGAGCCCATGCACCACGGCGCGCTCGCCCAGCTGGTTGTGGATCGTGGCCACGAGGCGCCGTCCCTCCTCGATCCGCAGCAGCGGCGCGGGAATCATGGGCGGCTCGCCGGCCACGCCCACGGCGGGAATCGTGATCGCGGGCCAAACGGCGCCTCCCGGGCGCCAGCGTGCTTCGCGCAGCACGAGCGCAACGACGAGCGAATCGCCGTCCGCTCGCCCGGCGGCGTGCCGTTGGTCGTTGGGCTGCGCGTCGAGCGTGTCGGGGGGAGGCGCGAGCACGCGCGATGTGTCGCCCGGCGTCGCCGCGGAGCCCACCAAGCCGGCCACCGCGAGCGCACCGACGAATCGCCGCGCACCCGCGATGGCTGACGTGCCTCGCGCGGAAGGGTCAGGCACGCCGCGTATAGGTCCCGTCCATGAAGGTCGCCCAGTGCGTGCCGTCGGGCGAAACCTGCATCGCGTACCTGTACGTGCCGTCGCCCGGGAAGTCGAAGGTCGCGCGCGTGTGGCCCTGCTGTCCCGTGTTGGTCAGGATGAAGCGCCCGTCGCGCCCCGTCCCCCGGAACTCGGCCGGCGGTCCGCCCCACGAGTCAAACCAGTGAAAGACGTACTCGCCAGCGTGCGCGTCGAACCGGATCACGCCGTGTCCGCGGAAGTTGACCAGTTCGCCCCGCATCTGCTCGTAGTCCTGGATGACCGCGAACCCGTCGAGGGCCACCACGTTGCGGACGAGCGCGCGCGCCGTGCCGCCCTTGGCGTCGAACGGCGACGGATGGAGCGTTTCCGTCCCGCTCCACTCCCCCGCGAACACCTCGAGGGCGCGGTGCTGCGGCGTGGGTTGCGGCATCTGCATGCGGCGCTCCGGTGGCGGGGCCGCTAACGTACCGCTTCCGGGGGCGGGTCGTGAGGGGCGCCCCGTCGCGCGAGGGCCGAGAGCGCGGGCGGCGTGATGAAGGTGGTGGCGAGCACCATGAGCATCACCGCGCCGAACTCGCCGGCGTCGATGGCGCCGGCGGCGAGGCCCATCTGGGCGAAGATGAGGCCGACCTCGCCGCGCGGCACCATCGCGACGCCGATGAGCAGCTTGTTCCCGCGGTACCACCACGGCGCGATGCCGGCCGCGACCTTGCCCGCCACGCCAATGACCACCAGCACGCCACCGACGGCGAGGCTCCGCGGATCGAGCAACGCTTGCAGGTCCACGGCCGCGCCGACGCTGGCGAAGAACACCGGAATGAAGAGCTGGCCCAGCGAGTTCGCCTTGGCCTCGATGTGCTCGCGCTCGGGGGTCGGATGCAGCACGACGCCCGCCGCGAACGCCCCGATGATCATGGCCGAGCCAGCGTAGTCGGCCAGCCACGCGAGCAGGAACGCCACCGCGAGCCCGATCAACCCGAGCAGGCTCGCGGACTCGAGCTTGCCGACGGCGCCGAACAGGGGCGGCAGCGCCCGCGACCCGATGAGGACGGCCGCCGCGACGAAGCCGATCGCGACGCCGGCGACCTTGGCCACGCCACCGGCCGACAGCGCCGTGCCGCTCGCGAGACCGGCGATAACGCTCAGGATGATGAGCCCCACCACGTCGTCGAGGACGGCGGCGCCGAGCACCACCTGCCCGTCGGGCTGCTCGAGGAGGCCGAGGTCGCCGAGCACGCGGGCCGAGATCCCGACGCTCGTGGCGGTCAGTGCCGCCGCGCCGACCAGCGCGGGGAGCGTGGCGAGCCCGAACGCGTGCAGCGCGAAGAAGCCCGCCGCGAAGGGCAGCACCACCCCAGCCAGCGCCACCGCGCTCGCCGCGGCGCCCACGGCGCGGAGCGCGCGCAGGTCGGTGTGGAGGCCGATCTCGAAGAGCAGGATCAGCACGCCGAGTTCGGCGAACGCGGCCACGGCGGGGTCCGCCGGGTCGAGCACCCCGAGGACGGAGCGGCCCAGCACCACCCCCGCCACGAGTTCGCCCAGCACCGCCGGCTGCCCCACGCGCGTGGCCAGGTGGCCGAGCACCGACGTGGCGAAGATCGTGGCGAGCAGCGCAAGGAGGAACGCCTGCGCGCCGTGCCCGTTGGCGGCCGCACCGAGCGCGAGCGCGAGCAGTCCGACGCCGGCCACGCGCACCGGCAGGGGATGGCGCGCGGTCCACGCGGAGCCCCGCGCGCCGCGCGCCACGGGGGTCACCGTGCGGCCTCGCCCTCGAGGTAGGTGTAGCCCTCGAGCCCGGCCACGTAGTCGGCGATGAAGCTGTTGGCCTCGGTGCGCTCGAGCGTCGTGGCGTTGCCGACCTTGCGGCGGAAGGTCGCGAGCAGGTCCTGGGCGCGGAACTGCACGTAGTTGAGCACCTCGGTCACGGTGTCGCCGTGGACGAGGTCGCTGACGGCGTACCCGTTGGGGGTGAGCCGCACGTGCACGGCGTTGGTGTCGCCGAACAGGTTGTGCAGGTCGCCGAGGATCTCCTGGTACGCTCCGGTCAGGAAGATGCCGAGCATGTACGGGTCGCCGTCGGTCCACGGATGGAGCGCGAGCGAGGCCTCGCCATCCACGAACGCGTCGATCTTCCCGTCGGAGTCGCAGGTGATGTCCTGCAGGGTGCCGCGCCGCGTGGGCTCCTCGCCGAGGCGGTGGACCGGCATGATCGGGAAGAGCTGGTCGATCGCCCACGAGTCCGGCAGCGACTGGAAGAGCGAGAAGTTGCAGAAGTACCGGTCGGTGAGCGCCGACGAGAGCTCGGCGAGCAGGTCGGCGTACTCCTCGCGGTTGCGCTGGCAGAAGCGCGCGAGCTCGTTGGCCGTGGCCAGGTAGTACTGCTCGGCGCGGGCCCGCTCGCGGAGCGAGAGCACGCCGCTCGTGAACAGGGACTGCGCGCGCTCCTTGTGGTGCTCGATGTCATGGTAGATCTCGCGGACGCGGCGCGGGCTGCGCAGTCGCTTGGTCGAGATCGTCTGGTACTCCTCGAACATCTCGTGGAGGATGTTGTGCTCCTCCTCGAGGGGAGCCGGCACGTCGGTCATGACCTGCGACTCGACGTCGATGACGTTGAGCAGGAGGAGGGCGTGGTGCGCGGTGAGCGCGCGCCCCGACTCGCTGATCAGGTGCGGCATGGGCAGGTCCTGCTCGCGGCAGGCCTCGGCCATCGTGTACACGATGTCGCCCGCGTACTCCTCGAGCGAGTAGTTGGTGCTCGCCTGCGCGGTGGAGTTGGATCCGTCGTAGTCCACCCCGAGGCCGCCCCCCACGTCCACGTGGGTGATGTCGAGGCCCATCGTGCGGAGCTCCGCGTAGTAGCGCGTGACCTCCTCGAGCGCGGCCTTGATGTAGCGGATGTCGGTGATCTGCGAGCCGAGGTGGAAGTGGATCAGCTTCACGATGTCGAGCGCATCCTCGGCCTTGAGCTTGTCGAGCACGCGCACGAGGCCGGCCGGCGAGAGGCCGAACTTGGACTTCTCCCCGCCCGACTGCGCCCAGCGCCCCGCCCCCTCGCTCGCGAGCTTGATGCGGATCCCGGCCTCGGGGCGCACCCCGATCTCCTTCGCCGCCTGGAGCAGCACGTCCACCTCGGAGAGCTGCTCGAGCACGATGAAGACGCGGTGGCCGAGCTTCTGCCCCATGAGGGCGAGGCGCATGAATTCCTCGTCCTTGTAGCCGTTGCAGATGATCACGTGGTCGGACGTCTCGCTCAGGCCCAGCACGGCTTGCAGCTCGGGCTTGGAGCCGCACTCGAGCCCCACCCCGGTGGCGCGGCCGAACTCGACGATCTCCTCGACGACGTGGCGCTGCTGGTTGACCTTGATCGGGAACACGGTCGTGTACTGCCCCGTGTACTCGTACTCCTTGATGGCCGACGCGAACGCCTCGTGCAGCTGCCGGATGCGCGAGTCGAGGATGTCGGAAAAGCGCAGGAGCACGGGGAGGGCCACCCCCTGCTGCTCGAGGTCGCGCGCGATCTCGTACAGGTCCACCGCCACCTCGGGACGGTTCCGGTCCGGGCGGACGACGACGTGGCCCAGCTCGTTGATGTCGAAGAAGCCGGCGCCCCACCCCTCGATGTTGTACAGCTGCTTGGCGCTGTCGATGGTCCACGGGCCGCTCGGCGGCACGGTCGCGTGCCCGTTGCCGTTCGCGGGAGCCGTCGGCGCGGCGGGCGTGGCGGCGGCACCATGCGGCGGCGTCGCCAGCGTGGCGGCGCTCGCCGCAGACGGCGGAAGGGTTTCAGGGCTCGGCATGTCGGGGAATTCTAGGGGTCCTGCTCCCCGAATCAAACGGCTGGCGCGTTTCACGGTTTGCCTTGGGGGTCGTCGGGGCTTACCATGCTCTCGCCACGCGGCGCCGCGCAGCCTCGACGCGCCGATGCCCCACCAATCTCGACCGGAGAGCCCCGATGCCGATGATCCGCCGTCCCGCCGTGTCCCCGTCCCTCCTCGCGGCCGCCGTCGTGGGCACCCTGGCGCTCGGCGCGCCGACGGCGCTCGTCGCGCAGGGCGGCAAGCCGAAGACGACCGTGACGGCGACGGCCAAGGGCGGCATCGACCCGAAGGGGAAGCGCCAGATCATCTGCCGTGGCGCGAAGATCCCGGCGGGCTGGGTGCTCGTGGACGACCTGCGCGACACGCAGCAGTGCGACGGCACCAACCCGGCGGCGGTCAAGCTCTACAACGTCTGGTCGATCGAGCAGGTCGAGGGGCGCGCGTCCGGCTCGACGATCGAGATCTGCTCCTCGTCGCCCACGCCGGCCGGCTGGACGCTCGTGGACGTGTTCCGCGACAAGGACCGCTGCGGCCATCCGGACGAGCTCTTCAGCGCCAACGTGAAGCGCATCCGGAAGAGCTAGGCCCGCGCACGACCGGGAGCCGCCCCTGCGCCCCCTCCTCCGCTACTTCTTCCGCGGGCTCGTCCTCTTCGCCCCTGTCGCGATCACCGGTTGGGTGATCGTCCGGGCGTTCACGGTCATCGACGGATGGCTCGACCTGCCGTGGCCGGGGGCGGGGTTCGCGGCGACGCTGCTCATCATCCTGCTCGTCGGGTTCCTCGCGTCGAACCTGCTCACGAGCCAGCTCATCGGGTGGCTCGAGGAG
>JACQES010000369.1 GCA_016200495.1 Gemmatimonadota bacterium | reverse complement strand
TCGAACCGCACGCCCAGCGGCTCGACGTTCACGGTCGCGTTGTTGAGCGAGCCGTCGGGGTTGAGCACCACGTCGTACTCGGGCAGGAGGAACGAGAGCTTGCGGATGCCCCAGCGCGTCGGGCGCGGCGTGAGGTTCACCGTGCCCGAGAGGCGGTTGATCCCGGCCTGCTGCACGAAGCCGAGCGTCGGGTCGAACCCGGCCTCCACGTGGTCGAAGCGCACGACGATGTCGGCGAGGTCGTTGGGAAAATCCACGACGAACCGCCCGAAGCCGCGGGGCGCCCCGCCCGCGCTGTCGCGCGAGAACGAGGCGAGCCCGAGGAAAATCAGGTTCTGCCCGCCCACGACGAACGGGAAGTTGTAGTCGAGGCCGGCCGTGAGGCTCGCCCGCTGGCCATCCACCGCCTCGACCGTGGACATTGCGCCGACCCACCCGCGCTCGAGCACGTCGTGCTTGAGCCGCACCACCGCCGACGTGCCCTGCCGCGCGCCCCCCGTGCGCGCCGCGATCACGCCGACCTGCTGGTCGAGCAGCCGTCCCGTGAGCCGCGCGCCCGCCAGCAGCGGCACCGGCAGGCCGTCGGGGGTGAGGCCGATGCGCCGGCTGTAGAAGAGCTGCGTCTGGCCGACGCGACCGAAGTCGAAGACCCCCGCGTTCTCGGTGAAGAACGAGCGCCGCTCGGGGAAGAAGAGCGGGAAGCGCGTGAAGTTGATGACCTGGTTGTCGACGTCGGCCTGGGCGAAGTCGGCGTTCAGCGTCAGGTCGAGCGTCGTCGTCGCGGTCGGCGCGACCTTCGCGTCCAGCCCGACGTCGCCGTGCAGCGAGGCCGGGGCCACGATCGCGGGCGGCTGCGCGCCATAGTCGCGCTCGGCGGGACTGAGCGTCGAGGCGACGTAGGGGCGCAGCTCCACGCGCGCGCGCGGCGGCAGGCCGGCAAGCCCCGCCAGCTGGCCGGCGTTCTCCAGCAGGCGGATCCCCTGCGTGCGCTTCCAGCTGCGCCAGCGCTGCGTCTCGTTCTTGCGGCGGATGAACCGCTCGATGTTCACGTCCCACGCGTCGCTCGCATCGGGATAGCGGAGCGACGCCCACGGCACGAACAGCTCCGCCTCCCAGCCGCGGTCCGTCACCTGCGCGCGCGCGTCCCAGACGCCGTCCCACCCGTCGTTCTCGGACTCGAACGTCACGATGTCGGCATCGTGCTGCATTCCGTTCGCGTTGACGGTGAGGAGGATCCCCGTGCGGCGGTCGCGCATCGGCGAGAGCATCACGCGCACGTGGTCGTCCGAGGCGAACGCGGCGTCGCGGCGGAGCTGGGCGCGCCGGATCAGCGCGGGGGCGCCGTCGTACGCGATGATCCCGATCCAGAGGCCCGCCGGCGTGCGGAGAAAGCGAACGACCGTTCGTTCGCTGCCGGGGACCCCTTCCTCCGGATCCACCTGCGTGAACTCGTCGATCGAGTCCGCCGCGGCCCATGCCGGCTCGTCCACGCGACCGTCGAGCCGGATCGGCATCGTCGCCGCGCGCACCACCGGCACGCGTGCCGTCCGCTCCGCGCCCGCGCTGGCCTGCGCCGGAGCGACGCGCGCGCATGCGAACGCCATCACGAGGAGCGCGACGGTCCGCCGGGCGCCTGCGGGCGCGGCCCCGACGCGCCGCAGGGGTGCCGCGCGCGCGGTGAAGCCGCAGGTGTCGAGTGGGCGGTCCATGGCCCTCGGGGGGAACGGCACGACAGGATGATACCCGCGTGCGACGCGCAGGGCAGCGCCGCTGGCCGCCCGCGCCGCGGCCGCTACCTTTCTCCGGCGACACGCCGTGCGCGCGATCGTGACCGTCGCGCGACCGCCACGTGGCCCGCACGTGGCACGACGCGCTCAGGTTCCCTGGCGAGCGGACGTTCCCGCGCCCGCTTCGCCGACGCGAACCCCACGCTCCGGGAGAACCTCGTCATGCCCTCGTCGCTCCTCGACCGGATGCACCATCGCGACACGGCGCTGTATCGCCGCTGGCGCATCGATGGCGACGAGCGCTCGCCCGATCGGCGCGCCTGGGTGGTGCTCACCCACATGGGCGGCGCGACGTTCTGCATCCTCGCGGCGCTGCTGCCCCTGCTGCTCGGCGGCCCGCTCGCCGCCATGGGCTGGCAGCCCGGCATGTGCCTCCTGCTCAGCACCTTCATGGTGCAGGTCATGAAGCGCAACATCCTGCGCTCGCGCCCCACCGTCACGCACGAGGAAGCGCTCGTCGTCGTGCCCGACCGGTTCTCGTTCCCCTCCGGCCATGCGACCGCGATCATGTCCGTGGCCTTCAGTTACGCGGTGAACTTCCCCGCGCTCGCCATCCCGCTCCTCATCCTGTCGAGCGCCGTCGGCCTCTCGCGCGTACGGCTGGGCGTGCACTATCCGGGCGACGTCCTCGCCGGCCAGGCGATCGCGCTCCTCTCGGGCTTCATCACGATCCGGCTCTGGCAGTAGGGCGCACCGGCTGACGGGGCGCCCCCACGGCCGCGCGCCGACGCCGGCACGCCCCGTCACGCCGGCGGCGGGCCGTCGCACCTCCCGGTTGCCTCGCGGCCGTTCAATCGTTGTGCGAGGACCGGGGCTTCCCGCCGATCGTGGCCGGGGGCCGCCCACCTTCCGACGCGCACATGAACCCGCCTCCCAGCTTGATCGGCATGGACGACTCCCCGGCACCCGACCGGGGACGCCTCCGCTTCACCGGGTTCAAGTTCGATCGCACGCGCGCCGGGGCCTGCCAGTCGGAGGTCACGCTGGCGTGGACCGATGGACGCACGGTCACCGGTCGCTCCGCGGGGCAATCCTCACCGCTCGGCGACTATCGCATCGCCGCCGAGGCGGCCATGAACGCGATCGACGGCTTCGTGACCGGCGTGCTCCGCTTCGAGCTCATCGGCGTGAAGGCGATCAAGGCGTTCGATGCCAACGTGGTGATCGTGAGCATCCACGCGCACAAGGAAGGCGAAGTCGCCAAATTGCTCGGGTGCGTCCTCGCCGAATCCGACCCCATCCGTGGCGCCGCCCTGGCGGTGCTGAACGCGACCAACCGCCTCATCGGCAACACGATCGCGACGCGGTGACCGAGGCCGCGCTCGCTCCGGTCGTGCGCGCCCGCGCGACGATCGTGCCGACGGGAACAATCCGGCGTGGGGGCGCGCGCGTCGCCGGCCTGCTGGTCGCCTTGGGCGTGCTTGCCGGGTGCGCGCGCGTGCGCGGCGCACCTGCGCCCGGGCTCGACCCCGCGCCCGAACCGCTGCATGGGGACAGCGCGGTGGCGGCGAGCGCGGGCGGGCTCGTCGTGCCGCCCGGCACCACCGTCACCGCCCGCGACACCGCTCGCGCCCGCGCGTCCGCGCGCGCCGACTCTGGACGTGCCGCCCGGCGCGATTCGC
>JACQES010000366.1 GCA_016200495.1 Gemmatimonadota bacterium | reverse complement strand
GGCCACGGTGCCGGTCAGGGGATGCACGGCGTCCATCTCAGCCTCGGAGGAGGCGCACGGCCCCCAGGTCGACGGTGCGGAAGTGGCGGAACACCGAGATCACGATCGCGAGCCCGACGGCGGCCTCGGCCGCGGCCACGGTCATCACGAAGATCACGAACACCTGGGCTCCCACCCCGTGCAGCTTGGAGAGGGCCACGAAGCTCAGGTTCACCGCGTTGAGCATCAGCTCGACGCACATGAACAGGATGAGCGCGTTCTTGCGCGTCAGCACCCCCATCACGCCGATGGCGAACAGGAGGCCGGAGAAGAAGAGGGCCGGGGCGATCATGACGGTTGCGCCCCCCGCTTGGCGAGGGTCACCGCGCCGATGATCGCCACGAGCAGCAGCACGCTGGTCACCTCGAACGCCAGCAGGTACTCGGTGAAGATGGCCTGCGCCACCGGGCGGATCACGTTGTCCGGCACGTCGGGCGAGGCCAGCTGCGGCCACGGCTGCCGCTGGATGGCGAGCACCTCGGCCGCAAGCGCGAGGGCGACCGCCCCCGCGGCGAGCCGCGTGCCCTTCGACCGGAAGTCCGATGTCTCCGAGGGGTGCCCGAGGTTGAGCAGCATCACGACGAAGATGAAGACCACCATGATCGCCCCGGCGTACACGAGGATCTGCACGGCGCCCACGAAGTGCGCGTCGAGCATCACGTACTCGGCCGCGAGGCAGAACATCACGTTCACCAGCCACAGCGCCGCCGACACGGGCGACTTGCGCGTGACGAACAGGAGCGCCGACCCGACGGCCAGCAGGCCGAACAGGTAGAAGTGGAAGGTGAAGAAGAGCGGCAGGTCGGTGTGCACCTACTCCCCCGCGGGATCCGTCGGATCCCAGAGCTGCGAGACCGGATGCGTCTGGGCCGTGAGCCGCTCGAGGTCGTACACGAAGCCGGCCCGGCTGTACTCGGCGTTCTCGTAGTGGCGCCCGAGGTGGATCGCCTCCTCGGGGCACACTTCCTGGCAGTATCCGCAGAAGATGCAGCGGAACTCGTCGATCTCGAACACGAGCGGATAGCGGTTCCCCTTCGCGTCCTCGCCCGGCACCAGCTTGATGCAGTTGGCCGGGCACACCGTGGGGCAGAGCCCGCAGGCGACGCACTTGGCCGCCCCCGTCTCGGTGGTGAGCATCCGGTGCGTCCCGCGCCAGCGCGGGCTCACCGGGTCGCGCATCTCGGGATACTGCACGGTCACCTTGTGCGGGTTGACCATGTGCTTGAAGGTGCGGGCCATGCCGCCGAGGGTGGCGCGCAGGTAGCTCGCCTCCTCGATGGGCCGCTCCAGGACCTTCACGGTGATCGCCATCAGTCCCCTTGGGTGGCTGCGAGGGTCGAGCGCGCCGCGACGGCGCGCAGGCGGGAGAGTTCGGCGGTGCGGAGCCGGCTGGCCGCGGGGCTCACGAGGCGCCCGCGGTCGAGCACGACGAGCAGCAGCGCCACGCACGCGAAGTTGAGCGCGAACAGGATCCCCGTGAACGCGCGGCTCTCGCGCGCGATCCCGGCGGCGTCGAGGCCAAGCAGCACCGCGGCCACCAGCACCACGTACGCGAGGATCGCCGGGAGCATCACCTTCCAGCCCAGCGACATCAGCTGGTCATAGCGGAACCGCGGCAGCGTCCAGCGGATCCACATGAAGGTGAAGAGGAAGAAGATCATCTTGGTCGCGAACGCGCCGAGCGTCAGCAGCGTCTTGAGCGCGGACCAGGGCGGCACGTTGTCCCACGTCGTGAACGGGATGTCCCACCCGCCGAAGAAGAGCAGCGAGGTGAGCGCGCTCGCCGTCACCATGTTCGCGTATTCGGCGATCGGGAACATCGAGAACTTCATCGCCGAGTACTCGGTGTTGTATCCGGCGATCAGCTCCGACTCCGCCTCGGGCAGGTCGAACGGGAGCCGGTTGGTCTCGGCGTACGTCGCGATGAAGAAGACGAGGAACGCCAGCGACAGCAGGATCACGTTCCAGCCCTGCGTCGCCTGCTGCTGCACGATCGTGTTGAGGTTCACGTTGCCCGCGAGCAGCAGCACGCAGACCGTGCTCATCCCCATCGCGATCTCGTAGCTGATCATCTGCGCGCTCGAGCGGAGCCCGCCCAGCAGCGCGTACTTGTTGTTCGAGCTCCAGCCCGCGAGCACGATGCCGTACACGCCGAGCGAGCTGATCGCGAGCGTGAACAGGAAGCCGACCGGCAGGTCGGCCACCGTCATGCTCATCAGGCCCCAGGGCGTGGGAAGCGGCGCCGCGAACGGGATCACCGCCCACGTCACCATCGCCGGCACGAACGCCAGCGCCGGCGCGAGGATGAACAGCGCCTTGTAGGCCGCCGCCGGATACGTCTCCTCCTTCATGAAGTTCTTGACGCCGTCGGCGAGGACCTGCCCCACCCCCTTCCACAGCACGCGGTTCGGCCCGATCCGGTCCTGGATCCAGGCTGAGATCTTCCGCTCGGCGAAGGTGAGGAGCGCGACGCCGACCATGTAGACCGTGAAGACGATCACCATCTTCACGATCGTCAGGATCGTGAACGGCCAGAAGTCCTCGATCGGGCGCTGCGGGTCGATGCCCGTGTTGCAGGCGGCGAGCAGCGGCGCGACGGCGAGCAGCGCACGGCGTGTCCTCATGCCGCGCCTCCCGCCGGCAGCGCGCCGGAGAGGCCGAGTCCCTCCCAGTTCATGCCGGCGAAGTGCGCGTGGCTCGCGGCCAGCGCGCCGAACACCTCGCCGGGCGCGTAGCGCGCCGGGGCGCCGCCCGCGGCGGCGACGAGGTCGGACAGCACGAACCACGCGGGCCGCGCGAGGCCCGGGGCCGCCTTCGCCTGGAAGTAGCGTTGCACGCGGCCGCGCAGGTTGGTGAAGGTGCCCTCCTCCTCCGCCATGTTCGCGATCGGCAGCACGACATCGGCGTGCGAGAGCGCCGTCGGCAGCGTCGTGCCGATCACGATCACCGCCTTGGCCTTGAGCGCCGTCGCGTCGAGGTGGCTCACGTCGTGGTCGGCGACGATCAGCACCTTGTCGGTCGTGAGCCCCGCCAGCGGATTGCCGCCCTTCGCGAAGCCCAGCAGCTCCGCCCCGCGCACGTTGGCCGCCCGCTCCGCGCGCAGCGCCAGGTCCGGCACACCGCTGAGCGGCGCCTCGGGCCCGGTCATCACGGTGAACGCGCCGCTTCCGCCCTGCGCCTTGACCAGCTGGCCGAGCAGGAAGAGCGCCTCGTTCGAGAGCATCGGCGACGCCAGCACGTGCACGGCGTTGCCCTTGAGGAGGCTCGCGGCCTGCGCGATCGCGGCCTCCCAGTCCACCGGGGCGAGCGCGCCGTGCGAGCGCACCATGGGCTGCTCCGCGCGGTCGGCGCGGTTGAGCCACCGGTAGTCGAGGCGCCCCGGGTCGCAGAGGTAGAACTGGTTCACCGCGTCGTTCGAGCGCGGCTTCATGCGCACCACGGTGTTGTCGCGGACCTCGAGCACGCTGTTGCACCCCTGCGTGCAGTTGGGGCACACGCTCGCGGCGCGGTCGAGCTCCCACGCGCGGGCCTTGTTCAGGAAGTCCTTGGAGAGGAGCGCGCCGACCGGGCAGAGGTCCACCACGTTCCCGGCCCACGCGTGCGTGAGGTCCTCGCCCTCGAACTTGGAGATGACCGCGCGGTCGCCGCGCTCGCTCACACAGAGCACCGCCTCGTCGGCCACGGTGTCCATGTAGCGCACGCAGCGCGTGCAGAGGATGCACCGGTTGGCGACGTAGAGCACGTCGCCGCCGAAGTCCTCGACCGGGTTGAACCGCTTGGGCTCCTGGTAGCGCGAATCCGCGCGCCCTTCCTGGAACGTGTAGTCCTGCAGCTCGCACTCGCCCGCCTGGTCGCAGATCGGGCAGTCGAGCGGGTGGTTGATGAGCAGCATCTCGAGCACGCCCTGGCGCGCGTCGCGCGCCTTCGGGCTGTGCACGTGCACCACGTTCCCTTCCATCACGCTCGTGGCGCACGCCGGCGCGAGCTTGGGCGCCTTCTCCACCTCCACGAGGCACATGCGGCACACGCCGGCCACCGGGAGCCCCGGGTGGTAGCAGTAGTGCGGGATCAGGATGCCGACGAGTTGCCCGTCATGCTGTCACCGATCGAGAGCAGCGTGTCGAGGTCCTCCATCGTGCCCTGCCCGTCGCGGATCCGCTCGAGGATCTTGGTCGTCCACGCCGTGCCCTCGCGGCACTGCGAGCACTGGGCGCAGCTCTCGTGCGCGTAGAAGCGCGCGAGCCGCGCGATCTGCTTGACCATGTTCTGCGCGTCGTCGAACACGATCACGCCGCCCGAGCCGAGCATCGTGCCGGCGGCGACGAACCCCTCGTAGTCCATCAGCGCGCCCTCGGCTTCCTCGGCCGTGATGATCGGCACTGACGAGCCGCCCGGGATCACCGCCTTGATCTTCCGCCCCGGCAGCGGCCCGCCGCACAGGTCCCACAGGAAGTCCTTGAACGGGAATCCCATCGGCACCTCGTAGTTGCCGGGGCGCGCGATGTTGCCGCACACCGAGAACAGCTTGGTGCCCGTGCTCTTCGGGTTGTCCGGGCGCCCCCACTGCTTGTACCAGGCCGCGCCGTTCTTGAGCACGTGCGCCGCCGCCACGAGCGTCTCGACGTTGTTGATCGTCGTCGGCTTGCCGAACAGCCCCGCCACCGCCGGGAAGGGCGGCTTGATGCGCGGATTTCCGCGGCGCCCCTCGAGCGAGTTCATGAGGGCCGTCTCCTCGCCGCAGATGTACGCGCCCGCGCCCTTGTGCACGTGCACGTCCACGCGCTTGCCCATGCCCATCGCGTTGGCGCCGAGGATGCCGGCGTCGTAGGCCTCCTTCACGGCCTTGTTCATCCACTCCAGCGGCTCGGTGAACTCGCCGCGGATGTAGATGTAGGCCGTCTCGGCCCCGATCGCGTACGCGCCGATCGCGCACCCCTCCACCAGGGCGTGCGGGGTCCAGCGCATGATCTCGCGGTCCTTGAAGGTGCCTGGCTCGGACTCGTCGGCGTTGCAGCACAGGTAGTGCGGCTTGCCGTCGCCCGGCTTCATGAACGACCACTTGACGCCGGTCGGGAAGCCGGCGCCGCCGCGGCCGCGGAGCCCCGAGTCCTTGACGATGGTCACGATGTCGGCGGCCGCCATGCCGAGCGCCATCTCGAGCGCCTGGTAGCCGCCGCGCGCCTTCCAGCCGGCCAGCGTGCGCGCCTCCGCGTCCCCGAAGTGCTTCGAGAGGACGACGGCCTCGCGCGGATGCGACTGGTGCGGGTAGCCCATCAGGGAAGCTCCGCGAGGATGTCGGGCACCGAATCGGGGGTGACCGACTCGAGGAAGTCGCTGTTGATCATGACCGGGGTCGCGAAGCCGCAGGCGCCCAGGCACTCGACCTCGATGACCGTGAACCGGCCGTCGGGGCTCGTCGCGCCCAGCTCGCCGCAGCGCGTGTGCTGCAGGAAGGCGTTCACCACGTCCTCGGCGCCGCACACGTTGCACGGCGTCGTCGTGCACACCTGCACGAAGTACTTCCCCACCGGGTGCTGGTGGTACATGGTGTAGAAGCTGACCACCCCCTTCACGTATGCGGGGGTCAGCTCGAGCGCCTTGGCCACCTCGGCCATCGCCGGCTCGCTCACCCAGCCGCGCGCCTCCTGCACGATCCAGAGCGCGGGCAGGAGCGCGGCCATCTTGGTCGGGTACTTGAGCAGGATGGCGTCGAGGTCCTTGCGCCGGTCGCCGACGAAGACCGGTTGATAGGGCGTGTCATCGTGTCCGTGCGGGGCGCGCGCGAGCGCGCCGCCGGAGGCGGAGGGCCCGTGGCTCATGCGGCCGTCGCTCCGCGCAGTGGGGTCGTGCGGGGCCGGGGCGCGCTCATCGGTCGATCTCCCCCATGACGATGTCGATGCTCGCGTTGATCGCGATCACGTCGGACAAGAGGTGCCCCTCGACCATCTTCGAGATGGCGCTCAGGTTCACGAACGACGGCGGCCGGATGCGCCAGCGCACCGGCTTCGAGGTCCCGTCGCTCACCATGTAGTAGCCCTTCTCCCCCTTGGGGCTCTCGATCGGGACGTACGCCTCGCCGATCGGCGGGCGCGGTCCCTCCATCACGAGCTTGAAGTGATGGATCATGCTCTCCATCTCGCTCGTCGCCTTGTGCTTGGGCGGCAGGATGAGGCGCGGGTCGTCCACGTTCACCGGCCCGTCGGGGAGCCGCGCGATCGCCTGCTCGAGGATCCGCACCGACTGGCGCAGCTCCTCGAGGCGCACGAGGTAGCGGTCGTACACGTCGCCCTGCGTCCCGACCGGGACCTCGAAGTCGTACGTCTCGTAGTCGAGGTACGGGAAGTCCTTGCGGACGTCGAAGGCCACGCCGCTCGCCCGCAGCATCGGGCCCGAGAGCCCGTAGTTGAGCGCCTCGTCGGCGCTCATCGCGCCCAGGCCCACCGTGCGCCCGACCCAGATGGCGTGGCGCGTGAGCATCGCGTCCACTTCGTCCAGCGTGCGCGGGAAGGTGCGCACGAAGTTCTTGAGGTCGTCGAGCCAGCCGTCGGGAATGTCGGCGATCATGCCGCCGACGCGCGTGCCACTCGTGGTGAGCCGCGCCCCGGTCCACGCCTCGAGCAGCCGGTAGACGTTCTCGCGCTCCTGGAAGCTCCACAGGAACGGCGTGAACGCGCCGATGTCGATCGAGGTCGTGCCCATCCACACCAGGTGCGAGATGATGCGCGAGAGCTCCATCGCGATCACGCGCAGCACCGTGCACCGCGGGGTGATCTCGACGCCGAAGAGCCGCTCGCAGCCGAGGACGAACGCGACGTTGTTGCCCATCGAGTTCAGGTAGTCCTCGCGGTCCGTCCACGGGATGATCTGGTTGTACTGGCGGTACTCGCCGATCTTCTCGAAGCCGCAGTGCAGGTAGCCGATGTGCGGGATGCACCGCACCACCGTCTCACCGTCGAGTTCGAGCACGAGGCGCAGCACGCCGTGCGTCGCCGGGTGCTGCGGCCCGATGTTGATGAGCATGTGCTCGCCGCCGAGATCCGGCTCGAGCGCGGGCGGGGCCTCGAGGGCCACGGCCACCCCGCCCTCCGAGACGAGCGGCACGCGCTGCGGGCGCCCCTCGCGGTCGAGGCCGGTCGTCGAGAGTTCGACTTCGATCGTGCGCTTGGTCGCCATCGGTCACTCCCCCGTGCGCGAATCGCCCGTGAGGCGGGCGCGCATGTCCAGCGGCAGCTCCTCGAACGCGTCGGCGATCGAGAGCTCTTCCATCGAGTAGCGCGCCTCGGGGTTCGCCGAGAGCGCGTTGGTGAGCTGCTGGGCACGCGAGAGGCGGCCGCGGAGCGGGAAATCCTTGCGCAGCGGATGCCCTTCCTGGAACGACTCCCACAGGAGGATGCGGCGCAGGTCGGGATGCCCGGCGAACTTGATGCCGAACATGTCGAACGTCTCGCGCTCGAGCCAATCGGCGCCCTTGTAGATGTCCCACACGCTCGGCACTTCGAGCGGCTCGGTCTTGGCGAGCTGCACCTTCAGGCGCAGGAACCGGCGGTGCTTGATCGAGCGGAGGTGCCACACCACCTCCATCGGCTGCGCGGCGTCGCGGTATTCCACCGCCGTCACGTCGGACAGGTACTCGTAGCACTGCGCCGCGTCGTCGTGCAGCCACTGCACCACGTCGTGGAGCTTCGACTGCTCGACGAACACCGTCGTCTCCCCCCACATCACGTGCGAGCGGAGCACCGCGCCCGGGAACTGCGCCGCGATCGCGGCGGCCGACGGGTT